>DATMIZ010000062.1:0-10166 GCA_035554055.1 Baekduia sp.
TCGAGCGTCTCGAAGATCTCGGCATCCGGCAACCAGGTGATCGTCGTGCCGGTGGCGGCGTTCTTATCGAGCGCGGCGCCCTTCTTCACGTCGCCGCGCGGAGCGCCTCGATCATACGACTGCGTCCAGACCGCGCCATCACGGCGGATCTCCACATCGACCGTCTCGGACAGCGCGTTGACGACCGATACACCGACGCCGTGCAGGCCGCCAGAGACCTTGTAGCCGTCGCCCTCGCCGAACTTGCCGCCGGCGTGCAGGACGGTCATGACGACCTCGAGGGCCGACTTGTCCTCCTTGGCCATCTTGGACACCGGAATGCCACGGCCGTCATCGGCGACGGTCACGGAGTTGTCCGGGTGGATCGTGACGTCGACGCGCGAACAATGTCCGGCGAGCGCCTCGTCGACCGAGTTGTCGACGACTTCGTAGACGAGGTGGTGAAGCCCGCGGATACCGGTCGAGCCGATGTACATGCCGGGGCGCTTGCGCACCGCCTGCAGACCTTCGAGCACGGTGATGTCCGACGCGTCGTACGTATCGGAGCCCTTCGCCTTGTCGGAGGTGCGTTTTGCCGATGCCTTCTTGGCAGCCGCCTCGGCGGCATCCGCGGTCTCCTGCTGGTCTGTTTGTGGGGCGTCGTCTTCGGCCATTTAGAACCTCGTCTGTTGGCGCAAAAAAGCCCCGGCGGCGAAGGCTGAGCGGCCGTCCGGGGCAAGGGCCAAGTGGTTACATAACAATACCAACAACGCGGACGGAAAACGGGGTGGTTCCCGCCTCAAAAACGCCTGTAAATGCCGGAATTTCAACGGTCTTTTGAGGGCCATTTGCGCGCCCCCGCCGCCTGGCAGCGCAGACCGGTCACGACCGGCCCCAGCAGCGCCTCATTCAGATTGCTGACGACGTCCGCGCTGAGCAGGTCCAGCTCCTGCGCCCAGACCGCCGACGAACAGGTCACCGTGACCGTGCCGTCACGCTCGGAAACCGGCTCGGCCTGGTCGGCGATCACATCGCCGACGACGTCCCTCCAGGCTCGCTGCACGCGACTTAGGGCGGTCTGGGGGGCGAGTTCGTCCGCAAGCGCGGAGATCGCGAAGGTCGCGGGACGCGGCGCCAGCCGGCGTGAACCGCTCACGCGGCCGCCCGCAGTCCGCCATGGATCGCTCCCGGTGATATCTGGACGGTCGCCGGTTTGTTCGCCACCGAAGGAATGTGCGCGAGATCGGTGGTCGTGATCAGCGACTGGCCGCCGTCGTCGAGGATCGAGATCAGGCGCTCGCGGCGATCGGCGTCGAGTTCTGACATGACGTCGTCGAGCAACATCACCGGTGGCGCACCTCGCTGCGCCCCGATCACCTCTCGCTCTGCGAGCAATAGAGAGAGGAGCGCCAGTCGTTGCTCTCCCTGGGACCCGTACGCGCGTAGGTCGCGGCCATCGCGCTGGAACAGGAGCTCGTCGCGGTGGGGGCCATGCTGTGTGAAGCCGCGCTGCAGATCGGAGTCGTGCCGCTCCGCTAGTTCGGCAGCGAACTCTTCCGCGGTCTGCGCCTCCGACCGCGGCCGGAAGCGCAGCGTCGCGGCGCCCGTCAGACCGAGCTGCTCCGCGATCAGCGGGAAGCGCGGCGCGATCAGCTCGCACGCGGCCGCGCGGTCGTCGCGCAGAGCGATGCCGTGACGCGCGAGCTCCATGTCCCACGCCGCGAGCGAACCGCTCGAGCCGCCATGCCGGACGCGCGCGATCAGCGCATTTCGCTGCGCCAGCGCCTGCGCGTAGGCGAGGCGGGTCTTCGCGCGCGACGGCCAGAGTCCCGTCACGACCTGATCCAGATGCGCGCGGCGTAGCGCCGGCGTGCCTTTGATCAGCTCGAGCCGATCGGGCAGAAAGACGCTGACGAGTGGGCGGAAGGGGTGCTCAGCGAGGCGCTCGACGTCGGCTCCGTCGATCTCGATCAGCTTCGGATCGCCAGGCGTGAGGCCAACGGCGATCCGGTGCTTCTCGGTCCCATCGAGCACATCGACCTCGACTCGCGTCGTACGTGCGTCGAAACGGACCATCTCACGCTCGTTGGAGGTCCGGCACGAGCGCGCTGTGCAACCGAAGTAGAGCGCCTCCAACAGGTTCGTCTTGCCGACGCCGTTGGGCCCGTGGATGACATTCGTGCTCGCCGTCAGCTGCAGCGTCGCCGACTCGTAGGTCCTGAACTCGCGCAGGTGAATCGCTTCGATCACCATGGAGCGGACCGTCTGATCATGATCAGACGTTGAGCCGGATCGGCATGATCAGGTACACGAATCCGCTGTCGTCAGCGGCTTCGATCAGGCCCGGTCGCAGCGGGCTGATCAACTTCAGCAGCAGATCTTCGCCGGCCATGCTGTCCAGGCCATCGCGCAGGAACTCGGGGTTGAAACCGATCTCGAACGGCTCGCCGCTGAACGGCACCGGCAGCGGCTCTGACGCCTCGCCGACATCGGGGGTCTGTGCCGAAACCGTCAACTCGCCCTCGGTGAACGACAGCCGCAGAGGGGTGTTCTTCTGCGCCATCAAGGCGACGCGCCCGACGACGCCGGCGATCTCGTCGCCGTTGAGGCGCAACTCGTGCTCGAAGCTGTCCGGCAGAAGCTGCTGAAAGCTCGGGAACTGCCCGTCGATCAGCCTCGACGACAGCACAACGCCCGCGACCTCGAACACGATCTGGCTCGCCGTGACGCTGATCGAAACCTCGGCCGCTCCCGCAGCTGTCACCACCGTGCGCAGCTCTTCCAGAGCACGCGCCGGGACATTCGCTTCAAATCCGGGCTCGATCGGCGTCTCGAGCTTCGTGCGCTTCACGCTGAGCCTGTACGAATCGGTGGCGACCATCCGCAATTCGGAGCCCGTCGCCGACATCAGGATCCCGGTGAGGATCGGCCTGGTCTCGTCACGGGAAGCCGAGCGGGCGACCTTGTCGATCGTGGCAACGAGCGCATCACCAGGTAGCACGACCGTTTCGCCCTCGCCCGTCTGCGGCAGCTTGGGAAAGTCGTCGTTACGGAGCGTCCGGATGTGAAACTCAGCCGTCCCGGCCTTCAGCGCGATGTCGCCCGGCTCGGGCCGGTGTTCGATCGAGACAGCTTCACCGAGGCTCGAGACGCTCCGAGCGATGTCGAGGAACAGCCGGGCAGGAACGACCACCTCGCCAGGGCTCTCGACCTTTGCGGACAACGGCACTCGCAGCGCGACCTCGAGGTCCGTCGAACGCAGCTCGACGCCGTCTGTCGTCGCGTGGATCTGGATGCCGCCGAGCGCCTGGACGGCGCTGCGGTTCGATGCGACACGGGCGACCGACTGGAGCTGTGCCAGCAGATCGGTGGCCGAAGTCGAAAGCTTCACGGTTATGACCTCATGGGATCAGGAAGAAGTAACAGGGGAGTGTTGACAAGTGGATAAGGCGCCGATTGCCAGGCGCTTGGCAGGAAAACGATCCACAAAGCTGTTCTAAGTCTTTCAACAGCCGCGGTCGTCATGACCGGTTGAGGATGCGCTCGGTAAGTGCCCGAACGACCTCGTACTGATCGGAGTCGGAGGCTAGGCGTTCGTTTGTCTTCTTACACGCGTACATGACGGTGGTGTGGTCTCGGCCTCCGAACTGCCTGCCGATCGCCGGGAGCGTCTCCGAGGTGTGTTCGCGGCAGAGGTACATCGCGACCTGTCGGGGCCAGGCGAGTCGTGCGGTGCGCGATCCGGAAACGAGCTCAGAGACCTCGATCCCATAGGTGGCGGCGACGGCCTGTTGAATCGTGGCGATAGTAGGGGCGGTTCGGCCGGTGACAGACGGCGCGTACAGACGATCGAGGACCTCTGTCGTCAGGTCCAGGTCGATCGGCCGTCCCTGTAGCGATGCGTAGGCAGCGATCCTGATGAGCGCACCCTCGAGCGCTCTGATCGATTTGGTCACGCGTTCGCAGATCAGTTCGATCACCGGTTCGGCTTCGGCGAGGCTCAGCTCGTCGTGCTGGATCCGCTTCCGCAACACGAGCCGCCGGATCGCGGGATCTGGATTACGCACATCGACGAGTAGTCCGGACCCGAATCGAGCCCGCAGCCGCTCCTGGAGACCCTCCAGATCATCGGGTGGGCGATCCGACGTCACAACGATCTGGGCGCCGGCATCCTGGAGCGCGTTGAACGTGTGGAAGAACTCTTCTTCGGTGCGCGCCTTGCTCTGCAGGAACTGGATGTCGTCGATGAGCAACACGTCATTTGAGCGATAACGGCCTTTGAAGGCCGCGATGCCATCACCCTTCACAGCCGAGACGAAGTCGCTTGTGAAGGTCTCGGCCGTCGTGCAGTGCACGCTGATTCCGCCACCAAACTCGGTCGCGTAATTGCCGATCGCGTGCAGGAGATGCGATTTGCCGACGCCGGGCGGGCCGTAGATGAAGAGGGGGTTGTAAGCGGTCCCGGGAGACTCCGCGACGGCCAGCGCCGCCGCATGGCCGAACCGGTTCGCCTCGCCGATCACGAACTGATCAAACGTCATCGCCGGATTGAGATGGCTCGGAGCAGGTCGCACCGCCGGAGGGGCCGCCTCGGCTTTCGGCTCCGTGGCGGCGACCTCATCCAGCAGGACGACCTCGCAGTCGCCGATCACGTCGGCCGCCGCGCCGTCCAGCAGGGCCATGAAGCGACTGGCGATCCACGCGCGGTGCTCCGCCGGCGCCGTCAGCGAAAGCACGCGACCGTCGTATCCGGCGTAGCGCAATGGCGCGAGCCAGACGTCGTAGGCCGCGCTGTCGGCGGCCAGCTGGAGTTGGGTCTGAAAGCGCTGCCAGATGTCGGGTTCGGGGGTGCTCAAGGAAGGCGGGGACGGACCACCCGGAGGCAGCCAACGGCACATTGAAGAGAATCGCCTGGGTGCTGACACCCGGCGAGAAGCGGCGAATATAGCAGCGGCCTGGCGCTCCGATTTGAGGCTGCGCGAGTCCTGTGGATAACACCCCGCACCTACCGCACAAAACATCTTCCTCCACAGGTGTAAGTGGTGTGAATAACCCTGTGGAGTCTGCGTCGTGGAGACGCGATTCCCGTCGACGCGTGGGATGGCCGCAGTTACTGGACGCAGCGGCTAGACTCCGTTCGCTCATGAAGCGGACCTACCAGCCCAAGAAGCGCAAGCGCGCACGCACCCACGGATTTCGTGCTCGCATGAGCACGAAGGCAGGCCGACTCACGTTGAAGCGCCGCCGGTCCAAGGGCCGCAAGCGCCTCACCGTCTGACTGCGATGGACCGGCTGTCACGCCCGTCGGTCCGGCGTCCCCGGCGCGGGCGTCTTTCACGCAGCGCCGAGTTCGAGCGCGTCTACCGACAGGGTCGCTCGCACGGCAATCGCTTTTTGGTCCTCTACGCGTTCCCGCGTGCAGATGGTCGTGAGGTCCCACGACTTGGATTGTCAGTGTCGCGGAAGGTCGGCGGCGCGGTGGAGCGCAACAGGATCAAGCGCCTGCTCCGCGAGGCCTTCGACCTGGAGGCCGGCAAGTTGCCGCCTGAGAGCGACGTCGTGATCGTCGCCCGGCCCGATGCCGGCGAGCTCGCGGAACGCGAGGGACTGGCAGGGATGCGCACGGCGCTGGCCGAACTCGTCTTGAAGCTGGAAACGAGCTGACGCGGGTGCAACTGGCTCGTCAAGCATTGCTGGCGCCGATTCGCGGATACCAGATGGTGTCGCGCCTGTTCCCCCGTCGCTGCCGTTTTGAGCCGACCTGTTCGGAGTACGCCGCGCAAGCGATCTCGCGGTTCGGCATACTCCGCGGCTTGGTGCTCGCGGTGTGGCGGCTACTCCGCTGCAACCCCTTCAATCACGGCGGCTTTGATCCTGTAGAGGATCAGCGGCTGTTCGGATCGCGCGCGCCACGCTCCACCCAGCAATGATCGAGATCGCCAACATCTTCCAGCCGCTCGTCGATGTCTTTAACCAAGTCATCAGCTTCTTCCATGACGAGCTCGGGCTCAGCTGGGGCGCGTCGATCATCGCTCTGACGGTCGGGGTGCGTTTTCTCCTGCTTCCACTGGCGTTCAAGCAGTACTCGTCGATGCGCGGAATGCAGGAAGCAGCCCCGCAGATCAAGGCTCTCCAGGCCAAGTACAAGGACGACAAGCAGCGTCTCCAGCAGGAGACGATGAAGTTCTACAAAGAGAACAAGATCAACCCGTTCGCCTCGTGCATGCCGCTGGTCGCACAGCTACCGGTGTTCTTGGCGCTGTTCTACGCGCTCCGCACAGACCTGCGCGAGGACATCTGTAACCAGACGGCAAAGTCGTGCGGCGATGTGGCCAACGCCGCAGGCGGTACCGGCGGTTTCGGCGAGAAGTTCCTGTTCATCCCGGACATCACGGACAAGGCGACCGGCTACGTCCTCGCGATCCTGATCGTCACCTACATCGCGTCTCAGCTGGCATCCAGCCTGCTGATGATGACCGCCGCGACCGACAAGAACCAGCGGATCATCTTCCTCGCCCTGCCGTTCTTCATGACGGCGTTCGTCTTCAACTTCCCCGCCGGTCTGCTCGTGTACTGGATCACGACGAACCTGTGGACCGTCGGCCAGCAGCAGCTGATCAAGCGGATCCTGGGCGCCCCGAACATTCCGGAGCCGGACCCGAACGCTCCGAAGGTGGGCATGTTCGATCAGATCAAGGCGCAGATCACCGGCGACGATCCCGCGCCGGCCAAAGCGAAGGCAGCGGTTGCCGGCGACGCCGGACGGACGAAGACGCCGCCACCTCCGCCGCGCCGCAAGCGCAAGCGCTCGGGTAAGCGTCGGTGAGCGAGCGCAACCCCGAGGCGGCGGTGCAGGAGCTGCTCGAGCGGATCGTCGGCGCATTGGGACTTGATGCCGAGGTGCAGGTCAGCACGGACGGCGAAACGGTGATCGGGAATCTGGAGGGCGAGGATCTCGGACTGTTTATCGGCCGTCGCGGCCAGACCATCGAGGCCGTCCAGCATCTGGCGCAGCGGATGCTCGTCGCCGATCGTGAGGCACCGAAGACACGCGTTGTCATCGACGCGGCCGGCTACCGCGCGCAGCGCGCGGAGGTGCTTCACCAGCATGCGGATGAGGCCGCCGACGAGGCGCTGGAGTCCGGGCAACCCGTGGCGCTGGATGCGATGAACGCGTCGGAGCGCAAGATCGTCCACACCTATCTCGCTGAGCGAGGGGACGTAACAACGCACAGCGAGGGCGACGAGCCGGACCGCCACCTTGTGGTCAGTCCGGCCTCACCATCGGACTAGAGCGTTTCACGTGAAACGCTCGGTAAGCCGTTTCACGTGAAACGGTCTCGGATTACTTGGGAGGCTCGGCTCACCGAGATCTGCCAGCAGCATGATCTGTCCCCGCCTACGCAGGACCAGCTTCGAACCATCGTTCTGGCTCTCGAGCCAGAACTGGCGTCGATCACGACGGTCAGAGCCCCGAGCGCGGCAGTCGATGTGCACATCGCCGACTCCTTGTCGGCTCTGGCCGTGCCGACCGTGCGCGCCGGTGCGCAGATTGCGGATCTGGGCGCTGGCGGCGGATTTCCTGCACTGGCGCTCGCCGCGGCGCTGCCTTCGACCAGGGTCGTCGCCGTTGAGAGCGTGGGCAAGAAGTGCGACTTCGTGCGCAACGTCGCCGACGCAGCTGGGCTCACCAACATGCTCGTCGTAAATGCGCGCGCCGAGGACTGGCAAGAGGGCATCGAAGGCAACGACATCGTCACCGCCCGCGCCCTTGCGCCGCTGGGCGTGCTGCTCGAGTACGCGGCACCGCTGCTGAAGATCGGCGGGCAGCTGGTCGCGTACAAGGCGCGCAGGGATGCCGAGGAGGAAGCTGTCGCCGGCCGTGCTGCGGCCGAACTGGGGATGCAGCTCCGCGATGTCCTCGCCGTTGAGCCGTTTCCTGGATCGGGCGACCGCAACCTGCACGTCTATGAGAAGACGACCGCGACTGCGGACAAATTCCCCCGCAGAGCGGGAATGGCGCGCAAGCGCCCGCTCGGAACTGCTCGCTGACGGGTATCCGATCTTCCGCGCTCGCTAGTCTCGCCAGCGAATGGGAACGATCTACGCGATTGCGAACCAGAAGGGCGGCGTCGGCAAGACCACGACGGCCGTCAACGTGGCGGCTTGCATCGCCGAGGCCGGCTACCCGACCCTGTTGGTGGATGTCGACCCCCAGGCCAATGCGACGCTCGGGCTCGGCCTCCCAAAGAATCTGAGCCCAAACCTGTACGAGGCGCTCTCGGGCTCAGCGGACGTCAATGAGTCGATCCACCGGGCATCGATCGGCTCTCTGGACGTGCTCCCGGCGACACCGGCGCTCGCCGGCGCGAATATCGAACTGCCCCGTGAGCCGGGCTCCGAGTTCAAGCTCCGCGAGCTCCTCGATCCGCTGCGTGATCGCTACGACTTCATCCTCCTCGACTGCCCGCCGTCGCTCGGCCCTTTGACCGTGAATGCGCTTGTCGCCGCCGACCGCGTGATCGTGCCCGTGCAGACCGAGTACTTCGCGCTGGAGGGCCTCTCCGGACTGCTGGACACGCTCGGGTTGGTCCAGCGCGAGCTCAATCCGCGTCTGACCGTCGCCGGCATGATCCTGACGATGCACGACAGTCGCACCCGGCTGGCCCAGGACGTGGAGCGTGAGGTGCGCGAGCATTTCCCGGATCTCGTCTTCGACACCGTCATCCCGCGCAACATCCGGATCAGCGAGTCGCCCAGCTTCGGCAAGCCGGTGATTCATCACGACCCTGGCTGCGCCGGCGCAGACGCCTATTTCGAGCTGGCCAAAGAAGTGGCGGCACGGCGATGATTTTCAAGCATGAAAGGTGCACGCATGGCTGATCGCGGAATGGGCAAAGGACTCGGTGCGATTCTTGGCAGCACCGCGGTGCTGGAGGCGTCAGGCACCGAGCTGCGCGAACTTCCGGTCGGCAGCATCGATCCGAATCCGAGTCAGCCGCGTAAGCAGTTTGATTCCGACTCGCTCGCCCAACTCGCCGACTCGGTCGGCGAGCGCGGCGTGCTGCAGCCGGTCCTGGTCCGTCCGGGCGTGGGCGGCCGCTACGAGCTGGTGGCCGGCGAGCGGCGCTGGCGCGCCGCGCAGATCGCCGGCCTCAAGACGGTGCCGGCGGTAATCGCCGATCGCGACGATTCTGAGTCTCTCGAGGCCGCGGTGATCGAGAACATGGCGCGGCAGGATCTCAATCCGATCGAAGAGGCTCGCGCGATCGCCACGCTCGTCGAGGACGCCGGTCTGACGCGCGAGGCGGTCGGCAAGCGCGTCGGTCGCAGCCGCTCGGCGATCTCCAACCTGCTGCGGATTCTCGATCTCCCCCAGGAGGCCGTCGAGCTGATCGAGTCAGGAGTGCTCTCGGAGGGTCACGGCAAGGCGCTGCTCCTTGCCGAAGACCACGCGACGCGCAGGTCGCTTGCGCGCGATGCTGCCGCGCACGGATGGTCGGTCCGGATGACCGAGGACAAGGCGAGGGCGTCGAACCGGGATGCTTCGGCCCCGAAGGGAGCGTCAAGGCCCCAGATTCACCCCGACGCTCAGGCAGCGGCAGACCAGATCTCGGACCGTATCGCTGCGGCCCTGGGGGTCGGCGTCAAGGTTCGGGTCCGAGGCAATAACTTCTCGGCACAGCTTGAGCTGGGCGACGTCGAGGAGGCGCTCGCTCTGGTCAACCGAATGGCGCGGTTGCCGCAGGCCTAGGCGACCGGCGTTTTGGTTGCGCCGGTCTTGGTTGCGCCGGTCTTGGTTGCGCCGGTCACGCTTTCGTCCGTCCGGCACCGATCCCACCCGCCCGCCGAGCGTGCCGGCCGGACGAAAGCGCGCCCGGCGCTCACCGACGCGCCTAAGCCGGACGCAAGCGTGCCCGGCGCTTACCCGGTGCATGCGGCGGACGAAAGCGCCCGGCATAGGGTGGCACGCGATTGCGTGCCTATTTGGCACCAAATGTCAGTCACCCCTGACTCCCAAAGCGACGAGCGCGTTGCCGGGCTCGCTGACCCGACCCGGGCTTCAGCCGAGAAGTTCGACGGCGAGTTCGGCGACCTGCGTCGGTGTGCGGCCGACCTTGATCCCGTGCGCCTCGAGTGCGTCTGCCTTCGCGGCCGCTGTGCCCTGCGAGCCGGAGACGATCGCG
>DATMIZ010000063.1:0-2930 GCA_035554055.1 Baekduia sp.
CTGCACGGTCACCACGTTCGACATCGTCGACCGTCCGCACCGTGAGGAGTACTGGGCGCTGTTGAGTTCCGAACAGCGGGCGCGCATCACCTTTGAAGGACTGGATGGTGTGCAGGCCGCGGACAGAGTCGCCGACGTCGACTGCCTATTCATCGGCAGCTCACACCACCGCGAGCCGACCGTCGCCGAATTCAACGCTTGGCGGCCGCGCCTGCGCAGCGGCGCGCGGGTCGTGTTCGAGAACTACCGCCATCCCGACTACGCGGGCGTCGAGGAGGCAATCGGCGAGCTCGGACTGCAGGGCACGGCGCGCGCCGGTCACTTCGTCTGGACGGCACCCTGAGGCCACGGCGCCGTGCGAAGATCTCTTCACACGGCGGCGTAACTACCACGCGGACCGCCCGTTGTAGCCACATGACCGCTCGCAACCTGCCGACACTCCTCGCCGTTGTCGTGTGCTCTTGCCTGATCGCTGTCCCAGCAGCCCAAGCGAAGACGCCGCGTTGCAGCACGAAGGCGCCGACGGTGGCGGCCAGCGAGACACTCCGCGTCTTTGCCACCGGCAAAGGAGACGTCCATACGCGCGACCTCTGGGCCTGCAGGCGTGGCCGCGATAAGGCGGTCTTCCTCTTCGATGGCGCTCGCAACGAGACCTGGTCGAGCCTGCGTTTCGCCGGCGATCGCTATGCGTCGGTGATCGGCGAGTACACGTCGCCGGTCGACGGGCTGGTCGACATCGATGCCCATCGCGTCGACGTGACTCATCGCCACTCGTCTGATTGGTCGACGCCGCTGCGCACCGTCCCTTCCGATCTCGACGTCGCGCTCGCCGACGACGGCACGATTGCGCTGATCGATCGCTCGACGGTCGAGACGGTCGTGATTTCACGCTTCGGGCAGAGCTTCAGCAGCCCGGCGTTGACGCTGGACACGGGCGTGCCGGCCCAGCTGTCACAGCTCGCGACCCGCAGCGGCCGCCTTTACTGGCTCAACAACGGCGCGGCGCGCACCGTCGCGCCGGGATCGACGACGGTCGTCTCAGGTCCGATTCTGCCGGCCCCCGTTGCCCAGTACACCGGGCTCGCGCCGAAGGCCGGAAATCGCTGCGACGCAGCGAGAGGAATCACGTCGATCGCGACCCTCGGTGGGCGGATCTTCGTTCGTCCCGAAGGCCGCGGTTCCAAGCGCGTCGAACGCGTCTCCGTCTGCCGCCGTGGTGGCGGTCGACCGATGACAGCGCTGAAGACGGGCGATGGTGATGCCTACGGTGGGCTGCAAATCGCGGGCGCATACGCGCTCGTGGTCAACGGACGTGTCGCCGACACCGTCGACGACAGCCTCGACTCGACCGACATTCTCGCCAAGGTCACCTTCGTGGTGAGAGATCTCCGTGTCCGCAAAGTCGTGGCGGCGCGGACGGACTTCGCGCTCACCGCCATTCCAGATGTGGTCTTGGCCTCCAGCGGCCGTTATGGGTACGTTCGCGGCACCACGGTGATCGTTCCCGGCGCCGGGGCGCCGGCGGAGTACGCGGCGGAAAGTGCGGAGCCGGATCTGGCGGCTGCCTCGGCGGCGATCTACTGGATCGGCGCCGACGGTCTGCCCCACGTTTCGAGCTAGTGGTTCGGGCCTGAAAGCAAGCGACTTCCCAGCCTGGGCTGAGGCGAATCTGCTGCTATAGTCGAGCGTCGCTCCGGGAGGTCGTGCGTTAGCGCGCGCCACGCCGAAGCGCCTATCAGATGGAGACCTCGAGCAGATAGCACGACGTCGGGTGACAATCACCTTGCCGTCTGTGCGGGCCCGAGGGGCCCGTTCTTTTTGCCCGAAACACGTTCCGCCTGACAACACCAGAAACCTATGCCCCGTAAGTACACGCTCCAGAAGACCCGAAACATCGGGATCATGGCTCACATCGACGCCGGTAAAACGACGACGACCGAGCGCATCCTTTATTACACCGGGCGTACGTACAAGATCGGTGAGGTCCACGAGGGCGCAGCAACGATGGACTGGATGGAGCAGGAGCAGGAGCGCGGCATCACGATCACGTCCGCCGCGACGACCTGCGAGTGGGACTCCCACCGCATCAACATCATCGATACGCCGGGCCACGTCGACTTCACGGTCGAGGTCGAGCGCTCGCTGCGCGTCCTCGATGGCGCGGTCGCCGTCTTTGACTCCGTGGCCGGCGTGGAGCCGCAGTCCGAGACCGTCTGGCGCCAGGCCGACACCTACTCGGTACCGCGCATCGCCTTCATCAACAAGATGGACCGCACCGGCGCGAGCTTCGAGAACTCCGTCGCGACGATGATCGACCGCCTCGGTGCGGTCGCTGTCCCGATTCAGCTTCCGATCGGTTCCGAGGGCGACTTCAAGGGCATCATCGACCTCGTCGAGATGAAGGCAACGATCTACCACGACGACCTCGGCAAGGACCTCGAGGTCATCGAGATCCCGGCCGAGCATGCCGAGCGTGCCGCCGTCGCCCACGAGCATCTGATCGACGAGATCACTCACCACGATGATGAGATCGCCGAGCTGTTCCTCGAGCACGGCGAGGTCCCGGCGGACAAGCTCCGCGAGGGCATCCGCAAGGCGACGCTTTCGATCAGCTTCACGCCCGTCCTCTGTGGCTCGGCCTTTAAGAACAAGGGCGTCCAGCCCCTGCTCGACGCGGTCGTCGCATACCTGCCCTCGCCGCTCGACGTCCCCCCGATCGAAGCGATCGCCGAGGCCAGGGACGGCACGACCACCGACGTCGAGCGTCATGCCGATGACTCCGAGCCGTTCGCCGCACTCGCTTTCAAGATCGCGGCTGACCCGTTCGTCGGCAAGCTGACCTACTTCCGCGTCTACTCGGGCACGCTCGAGGCCGGTTCGAAGGTCCTGAACGTCTCGACCGGAAAGTCCGAGCGCATCGGCCGCATCCC
>DATMIZ010000064.1:0-5807 GCA_035554055.1 Baekduia sp.
AACGAGCTGTTCGACATCCATGAGCCGGATACATCGAAAGACGACAGGGCGGCACGGATCAAGTCCACGCTGGAGGAGGTGAAGCTACCCACGGACGACGATTTTCTGAAGCGATTTCCGCATCAGCTCTCAGGCGGGCAGCTCCAGCGCGTCTGCTTGGCGATGGCGTTCCTGCTGCGGCCGCGGCTGATCGTGCTTGACGAGCCCACGACCGGCCTCGACGTAACGACCCAGGCACACGTTCTCCGGACCGTCAAGGAGCTGTGCGGCCACCACTCCGTCGCCGCGCTTTACATCACTCACGACCTCGCCGTCGTCGGCAACCTGTGCGACCGGATGCTGGTCATGTATGCCGGCAGCGTCGTGGAGTCAGGCTCGATCGACTCGATCTTCCGCACTCCAGCCCATCCGTACACGCGCGGTCTTCTCGCCGCCGTCCCGGACCTCACGATCGCAAGGGTGCTGAAAGCGATCGGCGGTCAGGCGCCGCGACCCGGCACCAGGCCGTCAGGCTGCAGGTTCTCTGATCGCTGTCCGTACGTGATCGATATCTGCAAGCGCGAAGTGCCACCGAACGTCGCCGTCGCCGCTGGCCATACCGCGCTCTGTCACCGTGTGCAGGAACTCGCGGGAACCGCGAATCTCACGTGGGAGACTAAGGAGCGCCCCAGCCTGAGCGGCGAGGCGATCCTCCGCGCGTCAGAAATATCGGTGTCCTATGGCGCGACTCCGGTGCTGTACGACGTCAGCGTCGAGGTGGCCCGCCGCGAGTGCCTCGCGATCGTCGGCGAGTCCGGAAGCGGAAAGACGACCCTCGCGCGAGTGATCGTCGGTCAGCTGACAAACGCGACCGGCGAGGTCAGCTATCGCGGCGAAACGCTGGCGCCGAGGGCCCGCGATCGCACACGCAAACAACGCCAAGAGGTTCAGTACATATTCCAGAGCCCCTACAGCTCACTGAATCCAAGACACAACATCAGCACGATCATCGAACGCCCAATCGGACTGCTGTTCGACGTCAACCGCGCCGAACGCCGCCGCCGTGCGATCGCCGCGCTCGAGCTGGTCTCGTTGCCGGCGACCACGCTCGAGACCTACCCGTCTGACCTGTCAGGAGGCGAGCGGCAGCGCGTCGCGATCGCCTGCGCACTCGCTTGCGAGCCGACCGTCATGGTCTGCGACGAGATCACCAGCGCACTCGACGTCTCCGTACAGGCAGGGATCGTGGAACTCCTCGACCGGCTACAGACCGAACTCGATCTGTCACTCATCTTCGTGACACACAACCTCGCCCTCGTGCGAAACATCGCCGACAGAGTCGCCGTCGTCCAACACGGACGCGTGGTCGAAACCGGGCCGACCACATCGGTGCTCGACCAGCCAGACGACGACTACACCAAACTCCTACTCAGCGACACACCCGCCGTGCTCGCCCAATGATGAATTACGTGCCACGGCCAGGCCCTGCGCCTGCACAAACCCCATGCCACCGGAGACATGCCCAACAAGTTCTCGCTCGGCGTCCTACAAACATTCGGCGACCCGTACTGGTTCGAGGACACTTACCCTGAAAACGTCGGCGATTGGCGGACCGGTCAGCACTTTGTCGATCTCGCCCGCCAGCTCGAGCAGGCCAAGCTCGACTTCTCGTTCTTCCTGGACATCCAGTCGGTGGTCCGTTCCGCCGACGGCTCGATGGACGCGGCTCTGAAGGTCGCATCGCCGCTGTCCGACCCGATGTACCTAATGCCATTGCTGGCACAGGCGACGGAACACATCGGGCTGATATCCACAGCTTCGACGACGTTCTACCCGCCGTTCATGCTGGCGCGCGCGTTCAGCACCCTGGACAGCGTCAGCGGGGGCCGGATCGGCTGGAACATCGTGACCTCGTATGAGGAGGGCGAGGCGCTGAACTACGGTCTGACGGAGGTCCCAGAACATGACGAGCGCTATGACCGCGCCGACGAGTTCGTCGAGCTGACGCGCAAGCTCTGGGAATCCTGGGAGCCAGAGGCCGTGGTTCGCGATCTGGAGACGCGCACCTATACCGACGGGTCAAAGGTCCACAGCGTCGATCACGTCGGGAAATACTTTCGGTCCAGGGGCCCGCTCCCGACGGGACGCTCACCGCAGGGCGTTCCGTTCCTCGCCCAGGCGGGAGCGTCCCCTCGCGGGCGTGACTTCGCGGCGAAGCACGCTGAGCTGACCTTCGTCAACTCAGCGGGTATCTCCATCGACGACCTACGCGCCACCCGCGAGGACCTCCGTGAGCGTGCGAGCAAGCACGGCCGTAACCCAGACGACCTGAACGTCACCTACAGCGTGCTGCTGAAATTCCTGCCGGACGACTTTGACCAGAGCAAGCCCCTGCCGGTGCCCGAGCAGGAATTCGACTTCGCGATGCTGGCGATGTCGCAGACGCTCAACACCGATCTCAGCCAGTTCCCGCTCGACGAGCCGTTCCCGGTGGATACGCCACCGACCGGGTTATTGAGCATGTTCGAGGATTTCGTCGCGGCCTCCAGGCGCGGCCTGACGCTGCGCGACGCTGTCATCCAGACGTTTGTCGGCGCGGACCCCCAACAGCCAGCGAAGGACGCACCCGGGTTCCACGGCACGCCGGAACAGGTCGCCGACAAGATCATCGAGTTCATGGATCAGATTGGCGGCGACGGGGTGATGCTCACCGGCGACATCGGGTACGGAGCCGAGTTCCAAGAGCGGTTCGCGGAGCGCTTCATGCCCCGGCTGCGTGAGGCCGGCGTCGTCCGCTCGCACTATCTCGAGGGAGCAACGCTCCGGGAGAGCATGCGCGCATTGCGGGGGTGAAGGCGGCTACTGCGTCACGCGGGGACGGCGCCGACGACCGACTGGGTCCAGTCGATCACCGATGTCGGCTTGACGACGTGGCGGCCCATGCCGAGTTCCTTCGGCGAAAGACCCATAGCCAGGCCGACGAGCTGCGGCAGGTGCAGGATCGGCAGGTCGAGATCCTGACCGACCGCACGGGCCGCAAGCGGCTGCTGCAGGTCGAGGTTGAGGTGACACAGCGGGCAGGGCGTGACGATGCAGTCGGCATCGGCGTTCTGGGCATCGGAAACGTGCCGGCCCGCCTGCTTGAGCGAGACTTCCTTGTTCATCGTGATGATCGGGAAGCCGCAGCATTTGTGTGAGCCGGCGTAGTCGACGACGGTGCCGCCGAGCGCCTCGATCACCCAGCCGAGGTACTTGTCGCGCGGGTTCTCGTCGTCGATGCCGAGACGGTCGGTCGGCCGCACGATGTAGCAGCCGTAGAACGGCCCGACGCGCAGGTCGGTCAGCGGTCGCGTAACCAGCGACTTGAGGTTCTCGAGGCCGATCTCCTCGACCAGCACCCAGAGGAAGTTCTTGTTGACGATCCCGGCCTCGTACTGAAGACCGTTCTCCTCGCGCAGCGTCGTGTTGACGATCTCGCGATAGTCGGCCGACGCGTCCAGACGCTCCTGGCATTCGCCCTGCGCGCCCTGGCACGTCGAGCAGATGTTCATCATCAGCGCCGCATCGTCGACCTGCTGGGCGAGCGCGAAGGTACGCGCGTTGAGCGTGTCGGCGAGCTCCTGGCTGTGCTCGGCGATGACGCCTGCGCCGGAGCAGCATGCGCGATCGAGTTCGACGAGCTCGATGTCGAGCAGCGGCGCGACCTTGTCCATTGCGCCGTGCAGCTCAGGAGTGAATCCGCGGCTTACGCAGCCGGGCCAGTAGGCGACCTTCATCGGGAGCTTCCTTCCTTGCCGGGCGCGACTTCGGCGACCGGCTCGTTACGGATCTGCTCGTCGTCTTCGTCGACGCCGGAGATATAGAGGTTGAACTCGATCCGCTCGTCACGACCCTCGACGCGCTTGTAGATCTTCTTGACGTCGGCGAGGTCGTCCTTCGGGATCTTGTGGCCGAGCAGTGCCTTCATCGGCGTGACCTTGCGGCGCATGAGCGCCTTGGTGATGACCGGCAGGGAGCCGAGCAGTTCCTGGGCCGCGGCCGGGTGGAACTTGCCGAACCAGCTATCGCCGCCATAGGACCGCGGCAGCATCTCACCTTCGTGGAGCAGCCCGTAGTCGCGGATCAGCGAAGTGATCGTGCGCTCGTGACGGTCGCCGTTGTTGCGGTCGTTGATGTGGTGGTCGCCACCGGCGCGGCGGCGCAGGCGCATGATCTGGTTCATCGGCGCAACGCCCTTCGGGCACGCCTCGATGCACTTGAAGCAGTGCGTGCAGTCGTAGATGCCGTGAGCGTCCTCGGCGAGATCCTTGAGACGCTCGTACTGCTGGTCGTCGCGGGGATCACCGACGAAGCGGTACGCCTTCGCGAGCGCGGCCGGGCCGACGAACAGCGGGTCGGCCTCCATCGAAAGACAGTCCGAGACGCAGGCGCCGCACTGGATGCAGGCCATCGACTGCGTGATGTCGATCATCGACTCGCGCGGCACGATGTATTCGCGCTCCGGGATCGGCTCCTTGTTGATCAGCCACGGCGTGACGCGCTGGACCTTCTTCCAGTGGACCGCGTCCATGTCGACGATCAGGTCCTTGATGACGGGCATGTTGCCCATCGGCTCGACCTCGATGACACCTGAGCCGTCACCGCGCGCAAGCGCCGTGTCGAGATGCGTCTGGCAGGCGAGGCCGGGTTGCCCGTTGATGCGCACGCCACACGACCCGCAGATCGCCGCGCGGCACGAACAACGGATGCCGATCGAGCCGTCGAAGAGATCCTTTGCCTGCAGGATGCCCTCGAGTACCGAGCGGTGCGGTTCGAGCTCGATCGTGTGCTCATCCCAGAAGGGCGCGTCGCCCGTTTCGGGGTTGTAGCGGCGGATGCGCAGCGTGTACTCCTGCGCTGTGGGCTCCGTGGACTGCGTGTTGTCTGACTGGGTGGCGGCCATGTCTAGTACTTGCGCTCCTCGGGCTCCCATTGGGTCATGGTCACCGGGCTGTAGGCGATCTTCGGCCCGTCTGATCCATTACGTGAAGTGGTGATGTGCTTGAGCCATTCGGCGTCGTTGCGGTCGGGATAGTCGGTGCGGAACTGGGCTCCGCGCGACTCCTTGCGCTCAAGTGCGCTGAGCACGATGCACTCGGCTGTCTCGAGCATGTACCCGAGTTCGATCCCGGCGAGCACGTCCTGGTTGAAGATCGCTCCGCGGTCATCGATGTAGGCCGTCTTGGCCTCCTCCTGGAGGCGCTTGACGACTCCCAGCGCGTGCGTAAGGCCGTCCTCGGTGCGGAACACGGCCACGTTGCGGTTCATCTCGGTGCCGAGCTCATCCTTGATCTGCGAGATCCGCTTGCCCGTCTTCGGACGGTCGACGATCGAGTCGATCCATTCAGCCTCCTGGCTCATCCGCGAGGCCGGCGCTGCCTTTGGCATCTTCATCGTCTGTGCGCGCTGCGCGGCATGCACGCCGGCGCGACGACCGAAGATCAAGGTGTCCAGCAGCGAGTTGGCGCCGAGGCGGTTACCGCCGTGGACCGAGACGCAGGCGACTTCACCGGCGGCGTAGAGGCCCGGGATGGAGGTGGCGCCGTCGATGTCGGTCTTGACGCCGCCCATGATGTAGTGCTGGCCGGGGCGAATGAGGATCGGCTCCTCAGTGATGTCTACACCCGCGAAGTCACGTCCGATGTGAACGATCTCACGCAAGGACTCCAGCGTGCGCTTCTTGGGCACGACTGTGATGTCGAGGTAGATGCCGACGCCGCCGGGGCCGACGCCGCGGCCCTCGTTGATCTCGGTCTGCTCGGCGCGGGAGACGACGTCGCGTGAGGCGA
>DATMIZ010000065.1:0-21153 GCA_035554055.1 Baekduia sp.
GTGAGTGCGATGTCGGCTCCGAGCGCCTCGAGCAGGTCCGCCGCACCGGAGCTCGATGTCGCCGAGCGGTTGCCGTGCTTGGCGACGGCGCAACCGGCGCCGGCGGCGATCAGGGCGGCCGTGGTGGAGACGTTGAACGTAGTCGGGCCGCCACCGGTCCCGGCTGTGTCGACGAGGTTCTCGCGTGAGGTCGAGACGCGCGCCGCGAGGGATCGCATCGTCGCGGCGAGGCCTGCGATCTCGGCGCGGGTCTCCCCCTTCGTGCGCAGCGCGATCAGGAAGCCCGCGATCTCGACCTCCGACGCATTGCCGGCCATGATCTCAGCCAGCACCGCGGCGGTCTGTTCGGCTTGCAGATCGGTGCCCGAGGCGAGCGCATCGATCGCCGCGGTGAGAGTCGGATTGGCCATCAATCGTCGAGGAAGTTCTTGAGCATTGCCTTGCCATCGGGCGTCAGCACCGATTCAGGGTGAAACTGAACACCCTCGACCGGCAGATCTTTGTGACGGATGCCCATCAGCACACCGCCGCCCCTGCTCGTCGCTTCGAAGCAGTCGGGCAGATCGGAGTCCTGGACAACAAGCGAGTGGTAGCGACCGACGACGAGGTCAGCCGGGAGGCCTTGGAATACGCCTTTGCCGTCGTGTTCGATCGTCGTGGTCTTGCCGTGAATCGGTTCGTGGCGAATGACGGTGGCGCCGAAGGCCTGCCCAAGCGACTGGTGGCCGAGGCAGACGCCGAGCGTCCGGATGCCGGCCTCAGGGATCCGGCGCATGGCATCGAGCGATATCCCCGCGTCGTTCGGCGTGCACGGTCCCGGCGAGACGACGACGCGATCTGGCTTTCGATCGATCAGCTCGTCGACGGTTGCCTTGTCGTTGCGGACGACCTCGAGCTCGGCTCCAAGCTCACCCAGGTACTGGACGAGGTTGTAGGTGAACGAGTCGTAGTTATCGACGATGAGGACCCTGCGACGTGGGCGGTGTCCCGCGAGCACTGAACCGCTCAAGCCCAATCCTCCTGGGCGGCCGCGAGCTCGATCGCGCGCCGGACGGCCTTGGACTTGTTGACCGACTCCTCGTATTCGTATTCAGGCTTGGCGTCGGCGACCGTGCCGCCACCCGCTTGGACGTGGGCCACGCCGTCCTTGACGACGACCGTGCGGATGTGAATGCACGTATCGAGGTCGCCGGAGTAGCCGAGATAGCCGATCGCACCGCCGTAGCCGCCGCGCTTGACCGGTTCGAGCTCATCGATGATCTCCATTGCACGGACCTTCGGCGCACCCGAGAGCGTGCCTGCGGGCAGGATCGATCGCAGAGCTTCGATCGCCGGAGTCCCCGGCTTCAGAACTCCGCTGACGGAGCTGACGATGTGCATCACGTGCGAATAGGCCTCGATCACCATGAACTCGTCGACCGCGACCGAGCCGTATTCGCACACGCGCCCGAGATCGTTGCGGGACAGGTCGACCAGCATCACGTGCTCGGCACGTTCCTTCTCGTCGGCGAGGAACTCCTCGACATCGGATCCGGCCGGCCGCGTGCCGGCAATGGGGCGCATTGAGGCCTCTCGACCATGCACGGTCACCAGCGGCTCCGGCGACGCGCCGACGATCTGGAAATCGCCGAAATCGAGGAAGTACATGTAAGGCGACGGATTGACGACGCGCAGCCCGCGATAGATGGAGAACGGGTCGATCCCGCCGAGATCGGCGCTCCAACGCTGCGAAGGGACCACTTGGAAGGCGTCGCCTGCGTGGACGTATTCGACGATCCTGGACACCATCGCCTCGAACTCGCCGCGCTCCATGTTCGGCTTGAAGTCGGGGTTCTGGCGGCTGCCGCCCGTCACCTCTGGGACGCTCCCGGCGAGTGTTTTCCGCGCCTCACTGATCGCTACAACGGCGCGCTCGTACGAGCCATCGACGTCTTCGGCCGAGACGTTGGCAAGCAGCGTGATCGTGTGTTTGACGTAGTCGAAGATCACGAGCACATCGGCGATCATCAGCGCCAGATCAGGCAGACCAAGGACGTCTTCATTCGGTGCGCCGAGCGTTGTCTCGACGGTTCGTACGAGGTCGTAGCCGAAGAAACCGACCGCGCCCCCGGTGAATGGCGGGGCGTCGTCAAACGGCGCCTGCGTCGGCGCCGCGGCCGCGCGCGCGATCTCGTAGGGATCGCCGTCGTCGCCGAGCGACCAGCGGATCACGTTCTGCGGGCGCAGGCCGATGAATGAGTAGCGCCCCATGCGGCCGTGTTCGGCCGACTCAAGCAGGAATGCCGGCTCGTCCGGAGCGCCGGCGCGCAGCTTGAGCAGCGCGCTGACGGCCGTCTCGGTGTCGTCGATGAAGGTGTGACGGACGGGAACGAGGTCGTAGTCCGCAGCGAGCACGCGGACCTCGTCGAGCGCCGGCTCGATCGTGAGCTGCTCAGCCACGACGGTCGATCAGGACCTGGGCGGCGTCGGCGAGCGAGCGATCCCGTGAACGTAGGAGCACGAGCAGGTGGTAGAGGACGTCGGCCGCCTCGGAGTCAACGCGCTCGTCGGTCTCCTCGCGCGCCGCACGGGCGACCTCCTCGGCCTCTTCCTCCACCTTTTCGCCGATCAGCGTCGGATTGTCGAGCAGCTCGACCGTGTAGGAGGCCTCAGGACGCTCAGCCTTGCGTTGCGCGAGCGTGCGCTCGAGCGCGGCCAGCGCCTCGTAGGGCTGCTGCGGCTCGACGTCGCCGTTGTGAAAGCAGGTGCGCGCGCCCGTATGACAGGCCGGCCCGGCCGGTTGCACGAGAGCGAGCACCGCGTCGCTGTCGCAATCTGCGCGCAGCGACTCGACCTTCATCGTGTTCCCCGATGTCGCACCTTTGTGCCAGAGCTCGTCACGGGAGCGCGACCAGAGGTGCAGCTCGCCGGTCTCGATCGTCTTCGCGATCGCGACCGCGTTCGCGTAGGCCAAGGTCAGCACCTCGCCCGACTTCGAGTCCTGGATCACGACAGGCACGAAACCGCGATCGTCGTAGACGATGCGCGCGGGATCGAATGACGCGTAGACATCGTCGGCGTTCAGGGGTTCGTCGTCACTCGAGGGTTGGGGCTGCGCGTCTGCCATCGAACGGCTGAGTGTATTTGTCCACCCCACCCGCCGGCTGGCATCGGTTATTGCCGGATAGCGGGCATAAGTTCAGCCAGCCCTGATCTATCAGCGCGGGTGGCATGAGTTACTTCTGCAGAGCGGACATAAGTTCGGCCAGCATCAGGCGAGATGGGCCGCGATTTCGTCGATCACCGCCTGACGATCCGTGCGCAGCCGCTTCTTGGTGAAGCGGACAATGCGATAGCCCGCGAGCTGAAGCAGGCTGTCACGCTCTCGGTCTGATTCAAAAGATCGCTTGGAGCGATGAGCCGGACCGTCTATCTCGGCAATCAAGCGCTGATCCGGCCACAGCAGATCGACGACGAACTCGCGACCGGCGGCGCGTACAACAACGTTCGTCTGCGGCTGCGGCAGGCCGCTAGTCACGATCGCTCGATGGGCATCGAACTCAAGGTCGGACTTGAGATCGGCGGGCATGTGGCCAGCCAGCGCGAGTCTCAGTCGTCTGGATCCTCGTCGCCCATTGAGGAGCGGGAGGATCTCGGCGACATCGAGGTTCTGTTGCACGTCCGCCTCATGGACCGCTTTCGCCAAGCGGCGAGGATCTCGGACCACGTCAGCCAGATCGACCAGCGTGCGATTGACGGATGTGACCGGGATTACATCGACAATGCAACGCTGTTCGGCACGGATAGTTCGGCTGGTGTGGACAATGATCCTCGGCGGGCCCGGGGCAGATCTGCCGACTGTGACCTCCTCGACGCCCGCGAAGTACCCCAGGCCCCACACGTGCGCGGCCGAGCGATGGCTCAAGAGGGCACCGTCGCCGCACGCAAGTACGGCTGCCAGCAGCCTCGCATGTGAGGTGATGGCCGGATGCCCGACGGCATACACGCCACGATGGATGCGATGAAGAGTTCCCTTCGTCTTGCGCCGGTTTATGGCGCTGTGCGTGAGTCCCGCGGCGAGCAGCTGCGCGTAGGTAACCACGCCGTGCTGCCGCGCAGCGCATTCGGAGATCGCTAGGTCCGGAGCTGGCTGAGTCTGTGCCCGGTATCCGGGCCTAACCAATGCCACCCCGCCAGGGTCGCGGGGATCTGGTTGCGACGGGGCATCGGATTGCCACGCAACGCGCTCAAAGTTGTGCCCCAAAAGATGAGGCCCGGGGAGCGGTTTCGCTTCCCGGGCCTCATGCAGGGTGTCCCCCCGAGAAATCGGAGCCCTTGCCTTACCGTCTTCGGCGCGTCGTCGGCAAGCTGAATCGAGATGGACCGTCGTACGACAAATTGGCGCTGCGCTCGAGGCGCCGGCGATCCGCTCCCGAATCAGTCGATCCCGAGACGATCGAGCGCGCGATCATCTTCACGCCAATCGTTTCGCACGCGCACCGTCAGCTCCAAATGCACCTTGTGGCCGAGTTCCGCCTCGAGCTCCTTGCGCGCGGCCGTGCCAATCGCCTTGATCATGCGGCCACCCTTGCCCACAAGAATCCCCTTCTGGGACTCCGTCTCGACCCAGACGCGCGCCTCGACCACCGAAAGGTCGTCACGCCGCTCATAGCCCTCGATGACGATTTCGACGGCGTGCGGGACCTCGTTGAAGGTCCGGCGCAGCACCTTCTCGCGGATCAGCTCGGCGAAATGGACCTCGGAGGACAGGTCCGACGCGTCGCCCTCGTCATACAGAAACGGGCCCTCGGGCATCAGGCCGCGCAAGTGTTCGGTCAGCTCGCCCACGCCGTCGCCGGTCCGTGCCGAGATCGGGAAGTACTCATCGCCGACACCCAGCTCGGCGATCGCCATCAAAACCTCGGCCGTCTTGGTGGCCGTGACCGCATCGACCTTGTTGACGGCGACGATCACCGGGACCTCGGCGCGTTGTAGTGCGCCCGCGATGAAGCGGTCCCCGGGGCCGATGCCCTGGACCGCGTTGACGATGAACAGCGCCGCATCGGTGTCCGCGAGCTCCTGTTCGACGCGCCGCTGCATTCGCCCCGTCAGCGCATCGAGCGGGCGCTGAACGCCGGGGAGGTCGATCAGCACAAGCTGTGAATCGCCTTCCGTCGCCACCCCGCGAATGGCGCGGCGCGTCGTCTGCGGCTTATCCGAGACGATCGCCACCTTCTGCCCGACGACGGCATTGACCAACGTCGACTTGCCGACATTCGGACGTCCCGCCAGCGCGACAAAGCCCGCCCTGGAACTACCCACGGCGAACCACCACGTCTTCCACGGTGAGATCCTTGGTGCTCGCAAGGAAGCAGGTCGCGACGCGTGCACTCGCACGCGAGCGGCCAATGACACCGCGAGCGCCAAGGAGATCCCGTGGAATCATCCCCACGACATGATCTCGGCCTGAACAGCCAGCATCTCGCCCTGATCGGTCTCGTGATCCATCCCGACGAGATGCAGCACACCGTGGACCACGGCCTCGCGGATGTCCTCGGTCTGTGACTCGCAGATCACCACGTCGCCGAGCTCACGCGGACCACCGCCGACGTCGTCGCCCGAATCGATCGGAAAGGACAGCACGTCGGTGGGTTCGGGCTTGTCACGGTGCTCGTCGTTGAGCTCGGCGATGCGCTCCTCGTCCACGAACTCGATCGCGACGTGCCCGTCCTCGATACCGGCCGAGGCGGCCGCGAGCACGGCCAGCCGGGAGATCTCCAGATCCTGCGGCGCGGAGCGCGCGAACTCGCGTCCGATCACCTCGACCTCGAGCCGCATCAGGCTCGTCGCTGGTCGGCTGGGCGGAGCTCGGTCGTCGAGCGCTGCCCATGCTCGTCGTAGGCCTCGACGATCCGCTGGACCAACCGGTGACGGACGACGTCCTCACCGCCGAAGTTGATGAACTCGACGCCTTCGACACCCTCGAGGATCTCTTCCACGACGACGAGGCCCGACTGCTGCTCGCGCGGGAGGTCGACCTGCGTCACGTCGCCTGTCACGACCATGCGCGAGCCGAAGCCCAACCGTGTCAGGAACATCTTCATCTGCTCGGGGCTCGTGTTCTGTGCCTCGTCGAGGATGATGAACGAGTCGTTGAGCGTGCGGACGCGCATGAACGCGAGTGGCGCGACTTCGATGACGCCCTTCTCCAGGTAATCGGCGACACGGGCCGGGTCGAGCATGTCGTGCAGCGCGTCGAACAGCGGCCGCAGATACGGATCGATCTTCGCCATCAGGTCGCCTGGCAGGAACCCGAGCCGCTCACCGGCCTCCACTGCCGGGCGCGTCAGGATGATGCGGTTGACCTCACGGCGAGAGAGCGCCGCCGCAGCCATCGCGACGGCGAGAAAGGTCTTGCCCGTACCTGCCGGGCCGATGCCGAACGTGACCGTGTTGTTGCGGATCGAGTCGACGTAGTTCTTCTGACGCACCGACTTCGGCGCGACCTTCACCGAGCGATGCCGCCACACGACGTCCTCGAGCACCTTGGCCGGCGACTCGTGCTGGTCGAGCGCGCTCGTAACAGCGTCGATCGTCCCCGGTGAGATCTCGTGGCCGCCGTCGATGAGCTCGGCAACCTCGCGGACGACGGTCACCGCCGCTTCCACGGCCTCGTCGTCACCATCGAGCGTGACCACGTTCCCGCGTAGAAACAGATCGCAATCGACGTGTGCCTCGAGATTGCGCAGCACGCTGTCCTGATCACCACTGAGGGCGGTGGCGACCTCGTTCGACAGCTCGAGCTGGCGCCTCAAACGCGCGGCGCTCCAGTCGGGTCACATGCGCTCATGCCTTCAGTGCCTCGCCGGCAAGGGCAGACACGCGCTTGCCGTCCGCCCTGCCCTGGGTCTTGGCCATCGCGGCCTTCATGACGCCGCCCATGTCCTTCGGCGAGCTCGCACCAGTCTCGGCGATCGCGTCAAGAACGATCTGTCGCAGTTCGTCGTCGCCGATCTCGGCCGGAAGATAGGTCTCGATGATCGACGCCTCGGATTCCTCGCCGACAGCCAGATCGTCGCGACCACCGTCGCGAAACGCGGCTGCGGCCTCGACGCGGCGCTTGCGCTCGCGGCGCAACACGGCGAGTTCGTCGCCCTTGCCCTCTTTGGCGTCCTTCTGAAGCTCTGACAGCACGAGGCGCAACGTGGCGACGCGTTCCTTCTCGCCCGCCTTCATCGCGGTCGTCACGTCCTGCTTGATCGTGTCTGTGATCTCAGCCATCGGTCGTCGTGATTGTAGGAGCACGCGAGGGCGGTGACTGATCCAGCGGCGGCGGATGTCCGAGCCCACCGAGTTCGGAGCTGTCACGACCAAACAGCAGCTGCACGTTCCAGTCAACGAGGAGGCGCAGCTTGCGTTTGGTCCCCGGCATCATCAGCAGGTGGTAGGTGCGCGCCAGCACCCACGCGGGACGGCCGCGCCAGCGGATACCAAGCGTCTCGGCGACCGCCTGGTACTGCCCCAGGTCGACGAAGACGCCCAGCGTCTTGTATTTGAAAGGTCGTATCCGCTCCCCCGCGATCGCGGCCGCGACGTTGCGAGCGACGGTCCGGCCCTGGCGGATCGCGTGCTGGCAGGTCGGCGGCGATGGCTTGGCGTATTTCTGGGCCGGGTCAGGGACTGCCGCGTTGTCGCCGATCGCCCAGACGCCGTCGACACCCTTCACACGCATCGCCCGGTCGACGACGATCCGGCCGCCCTCATCGAGCGGAAGCCCGAGCTTCGCCACGACAGGGTGCGGCTTGACGCCCGCCGTCCAACAGACCGTCCGCGTGGTTACGACCTCGCCGTCTGAGAGCCGCGCGTGGGCGGCGCCGACCTCCTCAAGCGTGGTCGATGTGCGGATATCGATACCGCGACCCCGCAACTCGGCCGCCGCAAAATCGGCGAGTGGTTTGTCGATCTCGCCCATCACGCGGTCGCGGGCCTCGACGAGGATCCAGCGCATTCCCTGCGTGCGGCAGCGTGGATAGAGCGCGATCACATCAGCGGCGAAGTCCTGGAGCTCGGCGAGGCCTTCGAGCCCGGCGTAGCCCGCGCCGACAAACACGAACGTCAGATAGGCCTGCCGCTGCGCCGGATCGTCGAGTGTCTCGGCGATCTCGAGCGATCGCAGCACGCGGTTGCGGAGCTCGATCGCCTCGGGAAGCGTCTTGAATCCGATCGCGTGCTCGGCCAGTCCCGGCACGGGGAGGGTTCGCGAGACCGCACCGAGCGTGACTATCAGCTGGTCGTAGCCGAGTTCCTCCTCATGACCATGTGCCGTGGTAAGGAAGAGGCGCTTGCCGAGCGGGTCTGCGCCCGTCACACGACCGAGGCGCAGATCGGTGGCACTGAGCTCCTCGCGCAGCGGAACCACGACGTGGCGAGGATCCAGCGTCCCAGCACCGGCCCCGGGAAGCAGCGGCGTGTAGAGCATGAAGTTCACATCGCTCACAAGCGTGAGCTGAGCCGACTGGCGCGGCATTCGCTTCTCGAGGGTCCGCGCGGCGTACAGGCCGCCAAAGCCGCCGCCCGCGATAACGATTTTCCAGCTCATGAACTACGTGGTGCCCAGATGCCGCTGCAAGAACGCGACTTCGTCGCTGACCATGCGCTCGAACCACTCGCCTTGGTAGATGTCGAAATGACCGCAGGCGTACTCGCGCAGCTCGCCACGCGGCGCTCGTCGCGCCACGCGCTCGGCCGGTCCGGGCGGCGTGGTGGCGTCGGCCGTCGCGACGCAGACCAGCAACGGACACCGGATTCGCCCGACCTTGGCGGCCGGGCGGTACGCGCCGACGGACAGACCGATGCGCGCCGCCACCTCGTTTCGCCAGGTCGACTGCTCAGAAACCAGCTCCTGCTGGCCCTTTTCCGCGCCCTCCTCGGTCATCGCAGCGAACGAGCCCGGCGGGCCAACGACCGGCACGTAGACGGGATCTCGGCCGATCAGGCTGCCGCCGGCATCGGCGACTCCGTACGCAACTCCCTTGACGACGTTCTTGCGCTCGGCGGCCTTGATCGCGGACCTTCCGTCTGTGAACGGAGTCTGTGCGATCACCGCCGCGATTTTGTGATCTTTCGCTGCGAGCTTGAGCACATGGCCGCCACTGAACGAGCTACCCCACAACACGATCCTGGTGGCGTCGACCCCTGGCAGGTTCCGGGCGCATGCAATTGCAGCGCGGTAGTCCTTAAGTTGCCGCCGGATTGAAATCAGCTGACGCGGGCTCCCCGACGAACGCCCGAAGTGCCTGTAATCGAAGGTGAGCGCGCAGAAGCCGGCAGCGGCGAACCGCTCCGCATAGTCCTGCAACCCCTCGGCCTGTGTCGACGAGAAACCGTGCGCCATCACCACGCAGGGCGCCGGAACGCCGGATTCGGGCCGGTAGAACGTCGCCGCACAGGTCTCCGAACGCGACAGGAAGGTCAGCTCACGTATCTGCACCTGAGCGATCGTACGCCCGCTCACGCAATCAGGAGCGCCGCGGCCCACTGATCGGTGACCCGCCGCTCGGACTCGACGAGCCCGTGACGCGCGAACGCGGTGGCAATCTCGTCCACCTCGTGTACCAGCAGGCCAGAGACGATCATCCGCTCGGGTACCGCGCCCGCAAATCCGGCGCGCGCCACGGCCAGCAGGATCGGCCGCAGGATGTTCGCAGCGACGGTGGGCGCGGACGGCGCGGGACCGTCGCGCAGAAGATCGAAGCGCGCGGTCGCGACCTCGACCCCGTTTGCCGCCGCGTTCTCGAGCGTCGCCCGCACCGACTCGACTTCGTGGTCGACTCCTGCGACCGGCCCGAAACCGAGCTTTGCGGCGGCAACCGCAAGGACGCCGGATCCAGATCCGAGATCCATGAAGGCACCTTCGGGCTCGAGCTCTGACAGGAGTTCGAGGCAGAGGCGGGTCGTGTCGTGCGCGCCGGTGCCAAACGCCTGGCCCGGGTCGATGACGACGTCGATCATCTCGGGCGGTGGCGCCGGCTCCCACGGGCCGCGCAGGTGCAGCCGGCCGATATCCAGCGGCCTGTGAAACGCGCGCCAGCGATCGGCCCAGTCGTCGGCGACCTCGGTCGTGACGACATCGACAAGCGCCTCGCCCGCGATCGCCCGCAACTCGTCCGGCTCCGGAAGCGCGTCGCCGGCACCGTAGAAGGCGTACTCGACGTAATCCTCGCCGTCGACCTGCTCCACCCCATTGGGCGCGAACACGAGCAGCTCCGCAAGGACGAGCTCCGCTGCGCCAGGCCGGACGCGGAGCGCGAGCCGGATCACCGCGCCAGCAACAGGCGGCGTAGGCGGTCCGTCAGGCTCTCCCCGACGTCAAGCTGGTCCGGCGTGATCGAGTCGGCGAGCTCCTGCAAAAGCTTCTTCTGTTCCTTCGTCGGCTTCTTGAGCACGACGACGTTGACGACGACGTGCAAGTCGCCGTGATGGCGGCGCCGGCGCACCGACGGCATGCCCTTGCCCCGGATCGTGATGATGTCGCCCGGCTGGCTGCCGGGCTTGACCTTCACCTCCAGCGGACCGTCGAAATGCTCGATCGTCTTGGTCACACCGAGCACCGCGTGCGGTGACCCGACATCCACGGCGACGTAGAGGTCGTCGCCGTCGCGCATGAAGCGCGAGTCAGGGCGGATCTGAGCGACTACATAAAGGTCTCCAGGCGGCCCACCGCGTTCGCCGGCGTGCCCACGCCCCGCGATGCGCACGCGCTGTCCGTTGTCGATCCCGGCCGGAATCTCGACCTTCAGATCGCGCGTGCCAACGTGCCGACCCCGGCCGTCGCAGGTTTCACATGGGGTCTCGGCGACGCGACCGTCGCCGTCGCAGACGTCGCATGCGACCTGCCGCACGATGTCTCCGAGCGGCGTCCGCTGAACGCCCTGCAGCACGCCTTGGCCACCGCAGCGCTCGCAGGTCTTGATCGGCGTCCCCGGCTCCGCGCCGTTGCCGTTGCAGTGCTCGCAGCGATCGACTGCTTCGAAGCTGAGCTCGCGCTCGACGCCGCGGAATGACTCCTCCATGTCCAGCTCGATGCCCAGCGCGATGTCTTGGCCCTGGCGCGGTCCGTCGGCGCGGCCGCCACCGAAGAACGATTGGAAGAGATCGCTGATCGACCCGAAGCCGTCGAAGTTCGGCACCCTGCCGCCGGAGCGCAAGCCCTCGTGTCCGAACTGGTCGTAGAGCCTGCGGCGTTCGGCGTCGTTGAGGATCTCGTAGGCCTCAGCGGCCTCTTTGAACTTCTCCTCGGCGTCGGGATCGTGGTCGTTGACGTCGGGATGCAGCTCGCGCGCGAGCTTGCGAAACGCCTTCTTGATCTGACCTTCGTCGGCGTCACGTCCGACACCGAGGACCTCATACGGGTCCCGTTCGCGTGTGCTCATGATGGTTCGTAAACGTCCTGGACGAAGCGGTTGAGTTCGTGTGCGGCCTCCCGGACCGTAGCGATCGTCAGCGCGTAGTCCATGTGCACCGGCCCGATCAGCGAGACCGTGCCAAGCCTGCGCTGCGGAAGCCCGTAGCCGGATGCGACCATCGCCATCGAACGGAACGCCGGAGTGTCGTTCTCAGCACCGATCCGGACCAGGACGTCGGGCTCGGAAAGCGCGGTGTGCAACAGGGCGAGCAGCACTGCCCGGCGCTCGAGCACGGCCATCAGTTCGTTGATCTGGCTGAGATCCTGCCAGCGGTGCTCGGAGAGCATCCGTGCCGCGCCGTCGACGTAAAGCGTGTCCTCCGCTGTCTCAGCAAGCTCGGTGAACGCCGGCGCGAGCTGCTCGAGGAACACACGCTCGGTGTGATTCAGCGACGGATCGCTGAGGCGCGAGTGGAGCATCCGCGCGCCCAACCCCATCCCCGAGAGCCGCTCCGCCAGATACTCGCCGGCCCAGGTCGGCAGGCCCGGATCGACGCTGTCCTCGAATGTGAAGATCCGCTTTGAGACGCCGCCGGTCGACGTGATCACGACGACCATCACCACCTGCGGCTGAAGCTGGAGCACCTCGACGTGCTTGATTGTCGCCGTGTCGATCGGCGGCGCGCTGACGATCGCCAGCAGATTGGTGACCTGCGAGAGCGTCTCGGTCGTGGTCCGCATCGCCTCGTCGACCTCGCGGCGCACGAGTTCCAGGCCAAGGACGGGCGCATGCCGCCGCGCCGGCTTGAGGTGATCGACGTACCAGCGGTGTCCAGCATCGGTGGGGACGCGGCCGGCGCTCGTGTGCGGATGCGCCAGCAGCCCGTGCTCCTCGAGCATCGCGAGCTCGTTGCGGATCGTCGACGGTCCACAGTCGAGCTGTTCGTCGCTCGCGAGCGTCCTCGAGCCCACGGGCTCACCGGTCGACGCGTAGGTCTCGACGACCTTGCTCAGGATCAGTTGCTGGCGCGGACTCAGCACGCGTTAAGTCTAGGAACGGCCAACCCCGGCCTCAGTTATTCAACGTCGCGGTTGCGCGACGGATGATCGTCGTGCCGTTCTGCTCGACCACGAGATCGATGCCGTCATCGCCGGCGGTCCCGGTGATCGTCAGCTCCTGTTCCGGAAATCCCATGCCACGGAACGTGACTTCGAGGCTCTGTAGCGAGCCAGGTCCCCCAGCCGACTCCGTCGTCGCGCGCGCCACCTGCGCCATCGTCCACAGCCCGTGGAGGATCCGCCCCGGTAATCCGACCCGCCGTGCGAACTCGTCATCGAGATGGATCGGGTTGAAGTCGCCCGATGCGCCCGCGTAACGGACCGTCGTGTAGCGATCGGGGGTGATTTTCAGCGTCTCGATCTGCATCAGTCTGCTGCCCTCACGTAGTTGGTCCAAGTACCGACGCAGACGACCTCGTCGCGTTGGTTACGCGAGCTCGACCCGAAGATGTAGATGCCGTTGCCTCGTCGTTCCTCGATCGATTCGACTTCGACGACCGTCGAGATCTCGTCTCCTGCGACGACCAGCGGGCCCCATTCGAACCGCTGCGCTCCGTGCACGAGCTTGCCGAAGTCGATACCGACGTCAGGATCGAACATCGCGCGCTCGATCGCCGGTCCGCAGTAGACCGCCGCGAACATCGGTGGCGCCACAACGTCTGCGTAGCCGGCGCTTCGCGCGGCGGCGACATCGAGGTAGAGCGGGTCCTTCTCACCGACTGCGCGCGCATATTCGCCCACCTTCTCGCGACCCACCGCGTAAAGAAGAGGCTCGTATTCCTTGCCGATTGCGGATGTGTCGATCGCCACGGTTTGATTATCCGCTCCCAGGGCTACGGAAGCGTTGCGGGCACCCGAGGCTGTCCGGGTTCCGGAACTGCGTCAAACCACGCCTGACTCGCGGACCTCGTCTGGGTAGTGCTCTCGCATTTGCCGGGTGTACCAGGCAAAGAAAGCTGCCTGGCCGCTTTGATAGAGGCGGTTCAGAGGCCCCGGGGAGTATGCCTCCATACCCATGCCGGCGGCGACGTTCTCGCAGAGCTCGCGATCCTGCTGCAGCGTGACGTCCCAGAATTCCATCACTTCTTCGCGTGTGTAATCGACACCCTCGACGGCGTCCTCTGCGACGAGCCAGTACTGGCGGATCTCTGTCAACGATGGGCTCAGGGCTCTCGGGGAAAAAATCCAGCCATAGTCTTTGGCCAGCGTGAAGGCGAACCCGGGTTCCCAGAAGCATGCGATCGTGGCTGCGTCGAGGTTCTCATCCAGCCGCGGCATATTCGCCTTGCAGACCCGGGCGTTGTTCAGCGTGAACGGCACGTCAAGTTCAAGGTGCCAGACCTCGAGGCCCGCCTCCCGCGCCGCCACGGTGCCGTCGAAGTCGTCGTCCTTGGACGCTTTCCAGTCGAACGAGCTCAGCAGCTCGGGATGGTTGATCGCGCAGTGGTAGCACTCGAGGTTGTTCTCGACTACGACCTTCCAGTTCGCGTTGACCAGGTGCGACTTGGTCGCCGCCACCTTGATGCGCGAGGTGTCGTACTTTCCCATCGAGAATCCGCCCATATGCTCGTTCATGGGCAGCGGGCGTTCGGCGGCGAAGCTGACCATGATCAGGCCGTTCCAGACGTCGACGTGCGCGGGCGTGAGCCCCCACGGGGCCTTGTCGAAGCCGTCGTGCATGCCTGGCGCTGCCATCAGCGAACCATCGCTCGCCGAGTAGCTCCAGCCGTGATACGGGCAGATGATCCGTCTCTTGCTGCCGCGCCCCGAGCGCTCGGGGCAGAGCTTGGCGCCACGGTGCGCGCACACGTTGTGGAACGCGTGGATCGTGCCCGACTCGTCCTTCTGAATCACGACCTCGTCCTCGCCGAGCGCGTAGGTCAAGTACGCCCCGGGGGTCGAAAGCTCGGTCACATGGCCGGCGAGCAGCCACCTCGGTTTGAACACCGCCTCGAGGTCCCGGCGAAACCAGGCCTCGTCAAGGAACCACTCCTTCGGGGGGCCGGTGTGCTCACTGGCCGCAGGGCGTAGGTCCGCTTGTTGTGTCATCGAGGCACTCCCGGGGGTGGCGGTTGAGTAGGGCAAACTTGTTAGGAGGACGCTGCGCCACGCCCGGTTGCTGCGCCGTCCCATGGCGTGATTGGTTGGTCGGCACGGAAGCGTTCCGGCAGACCCTCGACCATGTGCAGGGTCGCCGCGAACCGCCCGATGCCGACGAAATACGCGACGTTGATTGCGAGTTCTGTTATCTCCGGTTCGCTGAAGTGCTCACGAAGACCCTCGAAGGTCTGATCGTCTATCGCCAGATGATCGGTGGCCATCAGATCGGCATACGCGATCGCGGCACGTTCGGCTGGCGTCAGATCATTGGCTTCCTGTGGCCGCTCGAGGGAGCAGACAAGCTCCTCGGTCACACCATCCGCAATGCCTTCCGGCATGCGGGTCGCCATGCAACTGCGGCACTGATTCCAGAAGGCGACGCGCAAGCGCACCAGTTCGAGCAGGCGGTCCGGCAGGATGCGATCGCTGTGCAGGGTGTGATGGACCTGCCCCAGCATCTCTGCGAGCGAAGGACGATTGGCCAGGATCCGCAGAAACTCGTCGGCATCCTCGCCAAAAAGGGGAACGTACTTCTCGGGGGGAGCTTCCTTGATGCGAGTCATGGCTCAGCCGCCGGCGTTCATGAGTTCCTTGTAGAGCTCGAGAGTGCCGTGGATGGCCGGCTCACGTCTGACGTGATTGGGTCCCGGGATATAGGCGCGGGAGTTCACGCCGCGCTGATTGCGCTCGCTTAGCTCGATGTCCTGCTCATTGGTCCTATGCCACAGGGCGATCAGGTCTTCGAGCTGGTAATCGACACCCTCCTGAGCCTCTGGGTGCACGAACCAGTCACACAGCAGGACCGTCCGATCGACCGCGGTCGGCATCATGCGGTGAGTCACGACATAGTCGGGAAAGACCTGAATGGCCGACATCATCGGATTGAGCACGATCCCGACCGTCGCGGGCAGCTCAGCCTGATCGGCGACCCGGCCGAGAGGACGTTTGGAGGCTGCCTGGCCGGTCATCGTCTGGGATACGACGCCGTCGGGCAGCGGGACCGCACCAAAGTTGAACCCCGTGGGGGCCAGAGCGGCGTCGATGCCCTCGAACGCGGTCATGTCGTCTGTGATCGGCAGCATGACCGAGCAGAGTTCGGGATGTGAGCCGGGGCAGTGGTAGCACTCGAGAAAGTTCTCGATCAGCAGCTTCCAGTTGCAGTCGACGTCGTAGCTGATCTGATGTGCATGGGCCAGGTACTCGAGTTCGTGAACCTCGACGTGCTCCTCCGCTCCACGCACACCGTCCGCCACGGTCTGGCTCGGCGGCTCCTCCCCCAAGGCGACGAAAATGAAGCCCTGCCAGACCTCGAGGTGGACAGGTCGCAGACCGAGCTCGGAGTAGTTGATCCCTTCGCCATCGCGCATATGCGGCGCGCCGGCGAGGTTTCCGTTAAGGCTGTAAGTCCACTGGTGATAGGGGCATACGAGGCGCTTGGCCTGCATCTTCCCCAGGTCGCAGATCTGGGAGCCCCGGTGCCGGCAAACGTTGAAGAAGGCGTGCAGCTCGCCTTCGTTGTCACGCGTGACGATCACGCTCTCCACGCCCATCAGTCGTACGAGGACGTCACGGGGCTCAGCGACCTCAGATACGTGACCGAAGAGAATCCACTGACGGGCGACCACGCGATCGAGTTCCGTGTCGAAGATCTCGGGCGAGGTGTAGTACGGGCGCTCGAGACTCCTAAAGCTGACGGGCTGCGGCAAGTCCACTTGTTGCTGTGTCATCGAAGCACTCCTGAATTGAACGCGGTTCGGCGGGCCATTTGGCGAAACTTTACCATACGGATGGTAAAGTTAGGACGAATGGCTCGAACCGATTCCAAGGACCAGATCCTCACTGGCGCTCTTCGCCTCGCGCGCGAACAAGGTGGGCGCGCGATAACGCTCGAGGCGGCGGCCCGAGAAGCCGGCCTGACAAAACCGGGCCTCATGTATCACTACGGCACCAAAGACGCGCTGATGCTCGCCGTCGTCGAGCACGTCGTCAGTCAGTGGGTCGAGAGTCTGCGCGAGGCTTTGGGCGGCGACCCGGAAGGCGCGTCCGCACAGGCGCGGATGCGGGCATACGTCGACGTCGTACTAGCCGGCACCTTCGATCGCGCGGACTTCGCGATCACTGCGTACAGCAGCACCGATGATGAACTCGCCGCAGTCTGGCGGAAGGGACTCGCCCCGTGGTTCCACATGCCGGATGATCTTGACGCTGCGACAAGGGTTCGCCTGACAACCGTGCGCTTCGCGGCCGACGGCCTGTGGGTCGCCGACGCGACAAACTCCATGGACGTGCCTCACTACGACCGTGCTCAGCTTCGAGAGCAGCTCTACCGGTTGATCGACGGACAGTAGGGAGTGGCCAAGTCGCACGGGGTTGCATGAGGAAGCGCTCAGCCGGCTGGGCTGGTCGTCGATACTTGGATTCCTCTCTCCGACGCCGTCCTCTCGAAGAGGACTACATGGGCGATCTCGGTCAGGAAAATAGCCCGTTCGCATCGCGATGCTGGGCTTCAACGACGGCGGCCCTGAGCTATTCGAATTTGCCAGCAATCGCCCCGTATGACCGTGCCTAGTCAGGTGGCCGGCGGGTGTTGCTGGACACAATTTCAGCTCACGCATCTTGGGGAAGACCACATTGCATTAGCTAGGCGCCGCGCGGAGAATCCGCGCTGCGGACGATGCGTTTCGCGTCAGTTGAAACCCGTGCGTCCAGCCATCCCGTCACTAGGAGAGCCAGTAATGAAGCGTAGTTCTGATCGCATCTTGACGAGCCATGTCGGCAGCCTGCCGCGACCTGCCGATCTGCTTGAGCTGTACAAGTCAGGCGCGTCAGATGACGAACTCGCGAAGAAGTTGCGGTCGGCGACCGCGGACGTGGTGCAACGCCAGCTCGATGCCGGCATTGACATCGTCAACGATGGCGAATTCGGTAAGCCGATGGACGACGATGTTGAGTTTGGCGCCTGGGGCAGTTACATCTTCGGCCGGCTTGGTGGCTACGAGATGCAACCAGTCAACGAGATGGAGCTGCTGCTGGAGACGGCCGAAGGGCTCGCCTTCCCCGAGTACTACAAGACCGGTGCGGGCGCGTCGAGCAGCGACCCCGACCGTCCGATCATGCTCGGCTCCTCCGTAGGGCCAATCACCTATGCCCGTCCGGATCTTGTCCAGCGTGACGTCGACAACTTCAAAGCAGCGCTGCCCGCGGACAAGGTCCACGACGGCTTCATTACATCTCTTGCGGCGGGTGGCGAGTTTTATCTCCCGGGCAGCTTCTATCCGAGCGCAGACGACGAGGCCGTCGCAGTCGCCGAGGCCTTGCGAGTCGAGTATCAGGCGATCGTCGATGCCGGTCTGATCGTCCAGATCGATAACCCAGCCCTGGCCGATGCCTACTTCTTCGAATTTGCCAAGGACTCGAATCTCGACAACTACCGCAAGTGGGCACAGCGCCATGTCGAACTCGTCAACCACTCGCTCGAGGGGATTCCGTCGGACCGCGTCCGCTGCCACATGTGTTGGGGTAGCTGGTTCGGTCCACACGTCGCGGATCTCCCGCTCAAGGACGGCATCGAATTCCTGTTGCAGATCAATGCCGATCTCTACTCGGTCGAGGCGGCCAACGTGCGCCATGAACACGAGTGGCAGGTGTGGAAAGACGTCGATCTTGGAGGAAAGATCGTGATGCCGGGTGTCGTCAGCCACAAAACCACCATCGTCGAACACCCCGAGCTGGTGGCCAGCCGGATCGTCCAATACGCCAATGTTGTCGGCAAGGAGAACGTGATCGCCGGGACCGATTGTGGAATGGGCGGCCGGATCCATCCAGAGATTGCCTGGGCAAAGCTCGAAGTCCTCTCAGAAGGCGCCCGGCTCGCATCCGAACAGCTCTGGTCCTGACCTGCGGGCGCGCCACCGATTCCGGCTACCCCCCACGGAGACTGCGCATGCTCTCGCGAAAGGTGGCGCCGGGAAGATAGTCGTGGCGGATGGCACCCGCCTCGCGCAGAGCGGGCACCAGACGCTCGGTGAGATCGTCAAGAAACGCGGCGTTCGTCGCCATCTCGTTGGTGATCATGATGCCGTCACCCCCGACCTCGTCCACGAACCCGATCATCTGCTCCGCGACCTGCTCAGGCGTTCCGCGCAAGGAGGTGCTGTCACCGGGCTTGCTGAACGCGGCCAGCGATTCGCGCAACGTCAAGCCCCGCCTGGCCATCTCGATGAGGCGCTCGAACATTGAGGTCACACCGGAGGGAGGCAGATCGGTCGGAAGCGCCTGATCGAGCGGGAACGCGCTCAGATCGATGTCGAAACCCTGCGACATCTGCTCGAGGACCGCGCCGATCTGGGCGTCCGTGACCTGCGGGGGCACGTCCTGGTCCCAGCCGTCCCGCTCGAAGATCACGTTGAATCCATAGATGACGCTGATCTCGCCGGGGTCGCGACCGAATCGCTGCGCACGCGCGCGAATGTCATCGCGTGCGGCTTTGGAATCGTCGAAGGAGTCGGTCGGCAGCACGAACGTGAGCTCGGCGTGCTTGGCCGCAAAGTCGCGTCCGCGCGGCGACGCGCCGGCCTGCGCGAGAAATGGCATGCCCTGCGGCGAGCGGATCGTGTTCAGCGGGCCCGCCGAGCGGTAATAGCGCCCGACGAAGTCGACGCTGCGCACCTTGTCGGGATCGATGTATGTCTCGGCTTCGATGTCGGCCACGACGGCGTCTGGGTCCCATGCGGCCCACAGCTGTTTGGCCAGGTCCAAGAACTCGTCGGCGCGGTCGTAGCGCTCGTCGTGATCCGGGAGCTCGACTCCGAAGTTGAGGGCCTCGCCCCGCTCGTAGGAAGTCACGATGTTCCAGCCGGCGCGCCCGCCGGAGAGACTGTCGATTGTGCTGAACGTACGGGCGAGCTGGTAGGGGTTGTAGAAGGTCGTCGAGGCGGTCGCGACAAGGCCGATGTGCGCGGTTGTTCCCGCCAGCATCGAGATCAGCGGCAAGGGATCGTGCTGCGGCGCGGTGGCGGCATGCGTCAATGCTCCAGCCAACGACCCGTCTGAGCGCCTCCGCACGGCAAGCGTGTCGAGGAAGAACATAAAGTCGAGCTTTGCGGCTTCCAGTCGCTTTGCCTTCTCCACGAAGTAGCGCCCGCTCGACCAGTCCTCGCCGTGCAGACGGTCCTCGGCGGCCAGCCAGGCCGGCACAGTGAACGATTCGAGCGTGCCCAACACGAACGGCCGGCTGCCGTTCGTGCTGGCTTTGCCCTGAGCGCGGGTCATCCCGTATGCCTGTTTCGCCTAGGGCCAGAGTCGCTTGCTGGCGATCTCGGCGCCGTCCACGAGCGCCTTGAGCTTGGCCCAGGCGATGTCGGGATGGATACGGCCGCCCATGCCGCAATCGGTGCCGGCGATGACGTTCTCGCGGCCGACGAGCTCGGCGTAGCGCACGATCCGATCCGCCACGACATCCGGATGCTCAAGCACATTCGTCTTGTGGGTCACGACACCCGGCATGATGATCTTGTTCTCGGGCAGCTTGGTGTCCTCCCATACATGCCACTCGTGCTCATGCATCGGGTTCGCGGCCTCGACGGAGTACAGATCCGCGTTGACCTTCAGCGCCAGGTCCACCACGTCGCTCAGCGGCAGATCGCTGCTGTGGGGTCCCTTCCAGCTGCCCCAGCAGATGTGGAAGCGAATCTGCTCGGAGGGAATCCCCTCCAGTGAGTGGTTGATGATCTCGACGTGACGCTCGGCCCACTCGCGGTAACCGGCGACATCCCAGTCATGGGAGTACTTGACCCCGAACTGATCGACCATCCAGGGATCGTCGATCTGGACGATGAGACCGGCGTCGGTGATCGCCTTGTATTCATCTCGCATCGCCTCGGCCATCGCGACCATCTCTTCCTCACCGGTGGCGTAGTGCTCGCTGGGAAGCTGAAACGCCTCCGCGCCGGTCCCCATCGAAGACAGGAACGCGTCAGCTTCGCCTCCAACCGCGGCCGTCAGATTCGCAATGTCGCGTGAGATCAGATCATGCCGCGCATACGAGACCGGTCCGACGTTGACGCCGATATGCACCGGAGCGTCAGGATCGGAAGCCACCGCCGCTTCGGGCGTCCCGTAGTAGTCGCTGAACTCCACGAAATCACGGCTGACACTGAAATCCGACAGCTGCGCATCCCTGACCTCATAGCCGTCGACGCGCCCGTACGCATACTCCTGCCAAGCGCCGTAATCGACCGCGTCGCTCATTGGCTTGCCGTACTCGCCGTCGTTGACGATGTCGATCCCGACGTCTTGCTGGCGCTTGACCACGTCGGCGACGGCTTGGCGCAGGTCGTCCGCCAGGTCGTCCTCGCTCGCTCCCTTCTTGTATTTGGCTAGCAACTCGGCCGGCCTAGGAAGGCTCCCGACATGACTGGTCAGGATTTGGTCTGTACTGCGCTTCATTTGGAACTCCTCCATGGAACTTCATCGTTGTTGCAAGTAGTTAGGCGACCTGGAGATGCGGGCCCGGTTCCAAGCCCAGCATCTGACAGCCGGCCAGCTCGTAGAGTTTGTTGCGGTGAGCGCTGTGGCGGATCAGCGTCGACATATCCCGATAGAGGCGGTCG
>DATMIZ010000066.1:0-13190 GCA_035554055.1 Baekduia sp.
CGATGTCGAGCGCATCAAGGATCTCCGACTCGGGGATCTCGTTGGCGCCGGCTTCGACCATCAGGATCGCTTCCTCGGTACCGGCCACGACGAGGTCGAGATCGGTGTTCGAGAGCAGATCCTGCTCTTCGGGGTTGACGACGAAGTTGCCGTCTACCTTGCCGATGCGGACTGCGCCCACCGGCGATGCGAGCGGGACCTCGGAGATCATCAGCGCCGTGGACGCGCCGTTCATCGCGAGGATGTCGTACGGGTTGACGTGATCGATCGAAAGCGGGATCGCCACCAGCTGCGTCTCGTAATGCCAGCCCTTGGGGAACAGCGGGCGGATCGGTCGGTCGATCATGCGCGCGACGAGCGTGCCCTTCTCGCCCGAACGCCCCTCACGCTTGAAGAACGAGCCCGGGATCTTGCCCGCGGCGTACATGCGCTCCTCGATGTCCACCGTGAGCGGCAGGAAGTCGACGTCGCGCAAGTTCCCCACCGTGGCGGTGCAAAGGACCATCGTGTCGCCCTGCTGGACGACTACTGCGCCAGAGGCCTGTTTGGCCATCTTGCCGGTCTCGAAGGTGATCTCGGACCCGGCGATATCCACGCTGACGGTGGAAACGGCGTCACTACTCATATGTTTTTCCTCTTCTCTGCGGCCCACCTCATTGCGGGCCTCTTCTTCGCTGTCTGCGAAATCGATTGCCGCAAGTCTAGCGTCGATCCTGCGCGGCAAGACGAGGTTCTCCGCCGTGAGCGGGGGTCCTGCCTGAATCGCCCGCGCGGGGCGTGTCGTTAGCGGCGCAGACCGAGATCAGCGATCAGCTTGCGGTAGCCGTCGAGATCTTTGCGCGCGTAGTAGTCGAGCAGACGACGGCGACGACCGACGAGCATGAGCAGGCCACGGCGCGAGTGGTGATCCTTGCCGTGATCGCGGAAGTGCTCAGTGAGGTCGTTGATCCGCTCGGTGAGCAGCGCGATCTGCACGCGGGCGTTGCCCGTGTCGTTCTCGTTCTCGCCGAACTTCGTGACGATCTCTTGCTTGCGGTCTGCTGTGAGCGTGGTCATCTGCGGTCTGGAAGGCTAGCAACCGAGAATGTCGCGGGCGTCCTGCACGTCCACGCCCATCTGTTGAACGAGCACATCGACACTCTCAAAGCGCTTTTCGCCGCGTAGGCGCTTGATGAATTCGATGCGGACGATCTCCCCGTAGGCATCGCCGTCCCAGTCCATCAGGAAGGCCTCGATCAGCTCACCGCGGCCGGTCTTGAACTGGGGCCGCACCCCGATGTTGGCGGCGGCGCCAATCCATTCGCCTCGTACGCGGACGCGGCATGCGTAGATCCCATGCGCCGGCAGCACGAGATCTGGGTTCGGAACCAGATTGAGCGTCGGAAAGCCGAGCTCGCGCCCGCGCTTGTCGCCATGGACAACCTCGCCATCGATTACGAAACGATCGCCGAGCAGCTCGGTCGCGTACTCGATCGCGCCACCCGCGACGAGCTCGCGGATGTGCGCCGAGGACACGACCTCGCCATCGTGCTCGGTCAGTGGCACCGTGCGCGTTTCAAAGCGCCCATCGGAAGCGAGCAGCTCGGCGTCGCCGCCGGCGCTCTGACCAAACCGGAAGTTCTCGCCGATCGCCACCTCGGTCGCGCCGAGCGCTCCCACCAGGACGTCCTCGACGAATGACCCCGGCGGCTGCTCGGCGAAATGTTGATCGAACGGGATCACGACGAGCTCGTCGACGCCGAGTGCGGCGATCAGCTCTGCCTTGCGCTCCAGGGTCGTCAGCAGCCTCGGGCCGGTACTCGGTGACACCACTGTTCGTGGATGCGGGTTGAACGTCACGACGCAATCGGAGTCCGCGATCACCGCGCGGTGACCGAGGTGCACGCCGTCGAACACACCTACCGCGAGACGCCGAGCTCGGGGCTCGGCATCTGTGAGCGACACGATTTTCACCCGCGGAAGCCTACGACGGCGCCGAGCCGCCCGCTGTCCCGCTGCTCGGCGATCGCGACGACGCCGTCGGAATCGACCACCAGGACCGGCTCGGGCGCGGTGCCGGCGATCGTCCGCCCATGCGCGATCGCGGCGCCATCGGCGTCATCGACCGTACGCACTTCCATGATCGGTGAGAGCAGCTCCAGCAGGCCGAGCGGGCGCTCCGGATCGGCTTCTGTCACCGAGAATGGCCCGATCGCCGTCCGGCGCAGCTCCAAGCAGTAGGCGTCGGCGAGATCAGCGATCAACGAACGCACGTAGGTCCCTGAGGAGCAGTCGATCGCAAACCGCGCGCGCTCGCCATCGCGTTCGAGCTGTTCGAACCGCGTGACCTCGACCTCGCGTTCTGCAAGCTCCACCGTCTCCCCCGCGCGGGCTCGCTCATAGGCACGCCTGCCGTCGACCTTGACGGCCGAATAGGCGGGCGGGCGCTGCATCAGCCGCCCGGTCGCCAGCACAGGCGGATCCGGCGGCACGTTGCCGGTGTGGACCAGCTCGCCCTCCGGGTCTCCGGTCGTCGATGTCCATCCCAGCCGGGCGACCGTCTCGTAGGACTTCGGCAAACCCATCAGGAACCGCTGCGCCCGGGTCGCGCGGCCCGTGAGGACGATCAGCAGGCCGGTGGCGAACGGATCGAGCGTTCCCGCATGTCCGACCTTCGTGCCCTTCGGCAGTGCCCTGCGCACGCCGTAGACGACGTCATGAGACGTCGGGCCGGCGGGCTTGTCGATCAGCAGCGCTCCATCCATCGTCGGCTCGACCGTAGCGAGCGGGGCGATAGGACGGTCCGCCGCCGTCAGGACAACTGCGCGCTGATCTGGGCGCGCAGAAATGCGATCAGCTCGTCCTCGCCAAGATCGGTCGAGAAGCCGGCCGCCTGGCGATGCCCGCCGCCCGAGCTCTCCCGGGCGATGATCGATACGTCGACTGTGCCGTCCGTGGAGCGCAGCGACACCTTCTTACGGGTACGACCGTTCTGCAGCTCGCGCGCCATCGCCGCGACCTTCGTGCCCTCTACAGCGCGGAGGTGGTCGACGATCCCTTCAGAATCGCTTTCCGTCGCCTCCGCGGCGGCGAAGTCGGCCAGGCTCACGTAGGTCAGCGTGAGCGCACCCTCCTCGTAACGGCGCACGTTGCGCAGCGCGCGCTCGAGCAGGCGGAGCTTGGAGTACGGGAGATCCTCGTAGAGCTCGCGGTAGATCGCCTGCACGTCGACACCGGCCGCGATCAGCTCGGCGGCCATCGTGTGTGCCGCGACGCCGGTGTTCTCGTACATGAACTTGCCGGTGTCGGTGACGAGCGCGATGTACAGCGGATCGGCGATCTCACGTGTAAGGGCGACGCCCAGGTCCTTGGCCAGCGACCAGACGATCTCGCCGGTGCTCGAGGCGTCGCCGACGACAAGATTGATCGTGCCGAAGCGCGTGTTGTCGTGGTGATGATCGACGTTGACGATCGTCGTGGCCAGCTTGCAGACGCCGGCCAGCGGTGAGCGGTCGATGTTGCCGCAATCGAGGAAGATCACGGTCCGGTCCGCGATATCCGCGGGCACCGTCGTGACGATCTCAGCGTCGGCGAAGTACTTGTATTCGGGGGCCAGCGGGAACTCGTCCGCGCCCATCAGCATCACCGAGTCCTTGCCCAGAGCTCCGAGCAGCCGGTGTGTCCCCAGCAGCGAACCAAGCGCGTCGCCGTCGGGGTTCTCATGCGTGATCAGGCAGAAACTGGATCCGTTGTTGATCGCATCTACGACCTCCTGGCGGTCACTCACTCGCGGTCCCTCTCATCGCGGTCATCGTCCCGATCGACGACGACCTCCTCGATCAGCTCATCGATCCGCGCGCCGGTTGCGGCCGTCTCATCGAGCACGAACGTCAGCTCGGGTGTGTGTTTCATCCGCAGCTCCGAGGCCACCCGGCGCTGGAGAAAGCCATGCGCCGATTGGAGCCCGACGATCGAGTCGCTCTGCTCCTCGGGCGTGCCGAGCACACTCACGTAAACGCGTGCGTGGCGTAGGTCAGGGGATGTTCTCACGTCGGTGACGGTCACGAAGCCGACTCGCGGATCCTTCAGGTCAGTTGCCACGGCGTCCCCAAGCACCTCGCGGACCGCCTCATCCACGCGTTGCATACGCCCAGCGGGGCTCATCCTATGTCCTTAGCCGAACACATTTGCGGAAAAGATCTGAAGACGCACCCACCCGCGGTGCGACGCCCGATCAGGACGGCTGGAGCTCGCGCTCAACCTGCTTGGTCTCGTAGACCTCAAGCACGTCGCCCTCTTTGACGTCTTGGAAGTTCGCGAGCACGATGCCGCACTCAAAGCCTGCGGCCACCTCACGCGCGTCCTCGTTGAAGCGGCGCAGCGATTCGATGGTCGTGTCGTAGATGACGGTGCCGTCGCGCACGATCCGAGCCTTGGAACCCCGCCTGACGATGCCGTCGGTCACGTAGGAGCCGGCGATCGTCCCCAGGCGCGACGCCTTGAACGTCTGGCGGATCTCCACCGCACCGATCGTCTCCTCGACCTCTTCGGGCTCGAGCAGTCCCTCCATCGCGGCGCGCAGGTCGTCGAGTGCCTTGTAGATCACCGAGTAGTTGCGGATCTCTACGCCTTCGCGATCGGAAACCTCGCGTGCCGCCCCGACCGGGCGCACGTTGAAGCCGAGGATCACCGCATCTGAGGCTGCCGCGAGCATGACGTCCGACTCGTTGATGCCGCCGACACCGGAGTGAATGACGTTCACGACGATCTCGTCCTGCGGCAACTTGGCGATCTCGTCTTCGATCGCCTCGACGGAGCCCGCCACGTCGCCCTTGACGACGATCGGCAGCTCTTGCAGGTCGCCGTCCTTCGCAAGCCGGAAGACGTCCTCGAAGCTCATCTTGCGTCCGGAGCGGCGTGCGATCGTCTCGGCCTTCAGGCGTGTCTCGCGCTCCTGAGCCTGACGGCGGGCCTCACGGTCGTTCTCGACGCCACGCACGACCTCGCCGGCGTCGGGGACGCCGTCGATGCCGAGGACCTCGACGGGGTCGCCTGGCCTGGCCTCTGCGACACGCTCACCGAGGTGATTGGTCATCGCACGGACCTTGCCCCAGAACGCACCGGCCACGAGCGCATCGCCGACGCGCATCGTGCCGCGCTGGACCAGCACCGTGGCGACCGGACCGCGCCCCGGGTCGAGCTTTGACTCCACGACGACGCCTGAGGCTTCGGTGTCGGCGTTGGCTTTCAGTTCTTCGAGCTCTGAGACCACCAGCAGCGTTTCAAGCAGGTCCTCGAGACCTTCCTGGGTCTTGGCGGAGACGTCCACGTACTCGGTCTCGCCACCCCACTCGGCCGGCTGGAGGTTGTGCTGGGTCATCTCCGTACGCACGCGCGTCGGATCGGCCCCCTCCTTGTCGATCTTGTTGACCGCTACGACGATCGGCACATCCGCCGCACGTGCGTGATCGATGGCCTCTTCGGTCTGCGGCTTGACGCCGTCGTCGGCTGCGACCACGATCACGGCGATGTCCGTGACCCTGGCGCCACGCGCACGCATCGCCGTGAAGGCCTCGTGGCCAGGCGTATCGAGGAACGTGATCAGCTTCGACGTTCCCTCATGATCGTGATGCACCTGGTAGGCGCCGATGTGCTGCGTGATCCCACCGGCCTCGCCCGCGACGACTTCCGATTGACGGATCGCGTCCAGCAGCGAGGTCTTGCCGTGGTCGACGTGGCCCATGATCGTCACGACCGGAGGCCGTTCAACGAGATCTGAGTCCGCGTCGTCGTAAACCAGCTCTTCCTCGACTTCGTCGCCGACGTGCACGATCTCGATGTCGCGCTTGAACTCATCTGCGATGACCTGGATGTGGTCGTCGGAAAGCGTCTGCGTGAGCGTCGCCATCTCGCCAAGGAGCATCAGCTTCTTGATGACTTCAGGGACGGGTACGCCTAGGTATTCAGCGACGTCGCGGACGGAGGAGCCGGAGTTGATCCGGACCTTGTCGCGGTGGGTCATTGCGTCGATGTCGAGGTCCGGTGCGACCTCTTCGAGCACCTCGCGACGGCGCCGGCCGCGCCGACGCGGACGATGCTGCGGGCCGCCACCGGGGCCGCCTGGACCACCGGGGCCCCCGCCGGGTCCGCCGGGTCCGCCTGGGCCACGACGGGCTGCCTGAGAGTCGATGACGACGCGGCGCTTGCCGCCCGCGCCGGAGCCACCGTCGCGCGTCGCGAAGCCACCGCCCCGGCCGGTCGGCCGGGACTTGGATTCGTCGCGCTTGGGGCGTTGCGGAGGCGGAGCCTCGGAGATGATCTTCGGGCCTGCGCCGGGCTTCGGCTTCTCGCCGATCTTGAGCTTGCCCTTTTCCTCAGGCTCCTCCGGCGGTGCTTCCTCGGCCTTTGGAGCTTCAGCTTCAGGCGCTTCGGCTTCAACCGCGGCCGGCTCGCTGGGAGCGGGCTCTGGGGTGCTCTCGACCTCGGGCGCCGCCGCGACCGGCTCCGGAGTGGGCTCAGGCTCGGGCTCGGAAGCCGGCTCGGCGACTACCGGGGGCTCCACGGGCGCGGGCGCAGCTGCGGTCGACTCGATGATTTTTGGCCCAACTGCCTTCTTCTTCTTTGCAGGGGCCTGCGCTTCAACGACGGGAGCGGGCTCCGGCGCCGCTTCGGCCACGGGCTCCTCTACGGCTACGGGCGCCGGTTCTGGCTCCGGCTTGGGAGCGTTCGGGTTGGGCCCGAGAATGCGGTCGACTTCAGCCTCGTCAACCGGATCTGCGGCAGCCGAAACCGTGAGGCCGCCGTCGCGCAGCGCCTCAAGGACGTCGCGGCTGGAGAGGCCGCGCTCCTTCGCGATCTTGTGAACGGGCTTTTCTGCCATCAGCTCCCCGAGTCTACGTCTGCCGCAGCGGGCTCTGACGCAGCAGCGTCCGCAGCAGACGCGTCGTCGTCGTCCTCTGCGGCGGAGGCAGCGGCGAATGCAGATGTGGGCTCGTCAGATTGCGCATCCTCGGCAACCTGCACTGGTGCAGCGACGGGCTCCTCGTCCTCTTCGATGACCTCGGGCGGATGCCCTGTGACCCAGTCGTTCTCGGTGGCTTCGAGCGCCTGGTGGCTGTCGACGCCGCAGTAGCGCGAACCTGGCAGTGAGGCATTGGGGCAGCGACGTCCTGACGACATGATCGCCGCGCAGCGTCCGCCCTCGTTGGTCTCACCCTCCTCGCCGTCGAACTCCTCGCTCGTCGGCGCCTGCGCGAATTCGGATTCGGACTTGATGTCGATCCGCCAGCCGGTGAGACGCGCGGCGAGCCGCGCATTCTGACCCTCGCGGCCGATCGCAAGCGAAAGCTGGTCATCGGGCACGATCACGGTCGCCTGACGGTCCTCGTCATCGACCAGGACCTCCCGGACGCGCGCCGGCGACAGCGCCTTGGCGACGAATCGCGCGGGCTCGTCGTTGTGGGGAATGATGTCGATCTTCTCGCCGCGGAGCTCGGAGACGACCATCCGCACGCGCGAACCGCGCGGGCCGACGCAGGCGCCGACGGGATCGACGCCGTCAGCATGCGAGATGACGGCGATCTTCGAGCGGAAACCGGGTTCGCGGGCAACGTTGGCGATCTCGACGAGACCGTCGGCGATCTCCGGGACCTCAAGTTCGAACAGCTTGCGGATCAGTTCGGGATCCCGGCGTGACACGATGATCGAGGGACCTTTTGTCGAGGCCGAAACCTCCTTGATGACGGCCTTGATGCGCTGGTTGTGCTCATAGCGCTCGCCCTCGACCTGCTCGCCCTTGGGCAGCAGCGCTTCGACGCGCTCGCGCAGCTGAATCAGCGTGTAGCGCGAGTCCTTCTGCTGCACGACGCCGGTGATCAGCTCGCCCACGCGGTCGCGGTACTCCTCGAACATCATGTCGCGCTCGGCCTCGCGGATGCGCTGCAGAATCACCTGCTTGGCAGTCTGTGCGGCAATCCGGCCGAAGTCGTCGGGAGTGTCGTCGGACGTGGTGATCTCGTCGGCGTACTCCTCGAACTTCTCGGTATCGATCTCGGGGTCCTGCGGCTCGACGTACTCGCCCGTTTCGGCATCGAGATAGGTCTGCTCGTCGATCGTCTCGACGATCAGATGGGCCTCGAGGCGCTCCGGGATCTCAAACCGCGTGACACGGAAATCGCCGGTATCGGGGTCCACAACGACCTTCGCGTACTTGCCGGATCCGGGCTGCTTCTTGTAGGCCGACAGCAGCGCGTCTTCTAGCGCGTGCATCAGTTTGTCTTCGGCAATGCCCTTCTCACGAGCCAGGGCGCTCATCGCTTCAAGAATCTCGCGTGACATACGTGGCCTCCTTAGGACTCGACGAGGTGGGATCGGGAAATTTCGGAAAAAGGAATCGTGACCAGTCCGGTGTCGGCGGCGATCGTGACGTCGGTGTCAGAGGCGCCGACGAGCTCGCCCGTGATCGAGTTCGCGACCGTCGGCGCTGAGCGGCGGGTGCGTACGCGCGCACGGCGGCCGAGAAAACGCTGGAAATGCTCGGGTTTTGAGAGCGGGCGGTCGATTCCGGGCGATGAGACCTCAAGCGCGTAACGCTCGCGGATCTCGACGAGTGCGTGCGTGACGCGTTCGCACAGCTCGAGCGTGACGCCATCTGGATGGTCGATGAACAGGCGCACCTTCTGCCCACCGAGCACTTCGGCGAGCAGCACTTCGACCTCCGGCTCGAGGGCCGCCAGTTTGTGCTCGATTTCAGTCTGGATCTTGGTCATGAAAATGCGATGCGCCAATAAAAAAGCGGGCTTCGAGCCCGCTTTCCGAACTCCCACGGGACAGCCCGTGGGCAGAAGCTGTTGCTCAGAGTACCACCGATGCGGCGCTCAAACGCGCGGTGTTCCTGCTTGCAACGATCAGGCCGCGGCGCGAAATGCGCGCTCTCGATAGAGCTCGTAGTCGGCCCGCTGAGGCTGCAGGCGTGCCGCCTGCGCGAGCGGCGCTCGAGCATCCGCGTGGCGTCCGAGCTGCTGCAACGCGCGTCCCAGACAGAAGAGCGCGTAGTGATCGGTCGGCGCGTGTTCGACGATCGCGCCGAACTCCTCGGCGGCTTCCGCGAAGCGCCTTGCACCGAACAGCGCTCGTCCGTATGCCTCACGGATCGAGTCCTTGCTCGGGTCGAGCTCACGAGCGCGCCCAAGCGGGACTGTCGCGGCGTGAAAGTCGCCGGCTTCCAGGAGCCGGGTCCCGCTCCTGAACAGTTCGTACAGCTCCGACACTCGGGCTGATTCTACGAACGTCATTGGCCGTCGTCGTCTGTGCTTGGCGGGATGAGTCGCGTCTTTCCAGCCGCGAACCCACCGACCCTCCGATCCGGCTGGAAGGACGCGCCTTATCCCGCCTAGCTGACTAAGCGCGTGATCTGACGGAAGAGCGCAGCCCGGAGACCGCCTGCAGGATCGCCTTGGCAACCTCAGCCTTGCTCGCGATCGGCACTTCTGTATCGCCCGTTGCAGTGAGGATCGTGACGGCGTTGTCCTCGGAGTCAAAGCCGATGCCGGGACGACCGATGTCGTTCAGAATCACAGCGTCGAGGTGTTTGCGCTCCAGCTTGCCGCGCGCATTGGCGAGCGCGTCGGCGCCGGTCTCAGCGGCGAATCCGACCACGGTCTGTCCAGGCTGGCGCGCGGCGGCGAGACCCGTAAGAACGTCGTCAGTGCGGCTCATCGGCACGATCAGCTCTGGGCGATCGGACTTTTTCAGCTTGCCCGCCGCCGGGGCCGAAGGCCGGAAATCGGCGACCGCGGCCGCCATCAGCAGCACGTCGCAGGAGGGGAATTCCGATTTGCAGGCGTCCGCGAGATCGGCGGCCGTCTCCACATCGATCCTGTGGACCGATGGCGGCACCGGCAGCCCGATGTTTGCGGCGATCAGGGTCACGTCGGCGCCAAGCGCCGCCGCCGCACCGGCCAGCGCGATCCCCATCCGCCCGCTCGACCGGTTGCCGACGTAGCGCACGGCATCGATCGGCTCGCGCGTGCCGCCGGCGGTCACGAGCACCTTCAGACCGTCCCAAGGCCGCTGGCCACCGGGCATACGTGCGCGCACGGCGGCGAGCAGATCCGCGGGCTCGGCCAGCCGGCCCATTCCGTACTCGTTTCTGGTCGCCAGATCGCCGGTCGTCGGCTCCACGATGGTGAGTCCACGGCGCTTGAGCGTCTCGACGTTGGCATTGGTGGCCGCATTGGCCCACATGTTGTTGTTCATCGCCGGCGCCACGACCACGGGGCATGTCGCCGCCAATGCAGCCGACGTCAGCAGGTTGTCGGCGATGCCCGCTGCGAGCTTGGCGATCGTGTTCGCCGACGCGGGCGCAATCACGAAGATGTCCGCCCTGCGAACCAGTTCCAGGTGGCTGGCAGGGTCGTGCTCAGGCAGGGGCTGCCCGGGAAACGATCCACGCAGGGGGTCACGCTCGAACTCAGAGGTCAGCACGGGCGCGCCCGTTATCGCCGCAAACGAGTCAGTGCCTACGAAGCGCTGCGAGTTGGCGGTCTGGATGACACGCAGCGTGTCACCGGCTTTGATCGCGAGCCGTGCGAACTCGAGCGCCTTGTAAGCCGCTACCCCGCCGGTTACGCCTAGGAGGATTCGGGCCATCTCGTGTCATTCGAGCGCCGCAGACGGCGCCCTGCCTACTCAGCGGTAGTCGTACTTGACCTTGCCCGCCGCGACCTCTTCGAGCGCGATGGTCAGGTAGTTCTTCGAGCGTGATTCGACCATCGGCGGCGGGAATTCGTCGAACGTCCCCTCGCCGAGGTTGTGGTAGTACGAGTTGATCTGACGAGCCCGCTTCGCTGCGACCACGACCGACGCGTAGTTTGAGTCGACGTTCTCGAGAAGGTGGTCAATCCGCGGGTTAATCATGAGCCCGGAGGGTACCAAGCGCCTCGGTGACGACTCGGATCAGCTCAGCGGCCGCATCGTCGAGCCGGTCGTTGACGACGACGTGTGCGAATTCATCCTGAGCCTCGAGCTCCTGTTCGGCCACACGCAGGCGTCGCTCCACCTCGGGGGTCGCATCGGTGCCGCGACCGACGAGTCGATCGCGAAGTGCCTGGGCCGATGGTGGAGCGATAAAGATCTGTACCGCCTCAGGCATCGTCTGACGTACCTGACGCGCACCTTGAACTTCGATCTCGAGCACGACTGGGACGCCGCTCTTGCCATCGAGCTCGTCGCGAAGCGTGCCGTAGCGCCGGCCCGAGTACTCGGCCCACTCGATGAAGTCGCCGGCAGCGACGCGCTCGCTGAACTCGTGCTCGCTGAGGAACCAATAGTCGACACCGTTGCGTTCACCGGGACGCGGCGCCCGTGTCGTGGCTGACACCGAAAGCCGGAGCTCTGGCACGGCTTCCCGCAAGAGGCGGATCAAGGTTCCCTTGCCGACGCCCGATGGGCCGGTGATCACGAAGGCGTTCGCCACACGCCTGAAACTAACGTCGCGATCGGAAGGTGAGTCGCCGCTCAGCGGTGCTTCAGCAGACCGACGAGCTCGGCGCGCTGACGGTCGCTGAGGCCCCCGATCGTCTTCGACGGCGAGATCCGGCATGTCTGCAGGATCTTGTTGACCTTCACGCGCCCGTACTTGGGGACCGCGAGCATCATGTCGAAGACTTTGGCGGTCTCGAGATACTCCGGCGGCGCCAGGAGCAGCTGTTGGATCGAGACGCGCCCCGCTTTGAGGTCCCGCTTGAGCTGCGCGCGAGCCGAGCGGATCTCGTTGGCCTTACCGAGGGCGTCCATCCTCTGGTTCAAGCTCCGCTCCGGGGCTGCAATCGACTTGGAAGTGGTGTTTAGAGTCGGCGTCATCGACGGCGCCGATACTACACAGGCCAGACACGACGGCAAGCCAAGAAAGCCGAATTCGATTCAAGCTCCGGTCGAGGTCGAGACTTTTTGCTCAAAAGGCCACCAAATCGGCGTTTTTGCAGGGGTTTCGCCGGCGGATCGTTTGTAAACGTTCAGTCAAGAACGCGAAATCCGTCTAAATACCGGCGCGATGCTCGAAATCCGTGCTCCCGCACGACAAGGCACTGGACACAATGCCGTCATGCCCGTTGAGAGTGGGCTATACCCGTTGCGGGTCCACTCCGGACCCGACGGCGTCCGCGAGCGACGTAAAGCCACTGGCCTTCAAACGAGCGTCCAAGCCCCGATTGATGCGGCGTGCCCACAGCGGGCCGCCGTACACGAAGCCCGTATAGGCCTGCACCAGCGTTGCTCCGGCCTGAACGCGCTCCCAGGCGTCATCGGCGTGACTCACACCGCCGACCGATACCAGCACGAGGCGCTCACCGACGCGGATCCTGAGCCGGCGGAGCACCGCCAGTGCGCGCGCGTTCAGCGGTGCTCCCGAGAGCCCGCCGATCTCGTACTGGCCCTCAGGTAGCTCCGCTCTGGAGATCGTGGTGTTGGTACAGACAATCCCGTCCAGTTCGAGCTCAAGTGCCAGGTCTGCGATCTCGTCGATGTCGCTGTCCGCGAGATCTGGCGAGATCTTCAGGAGCACCGGGCGCTCGGTGGCAGCCTGTACAGACACGAGTATCGCTCTGAGCGGTGCGACCGCCTGAAGATCACGCAGGCCAGGCGTATTCGGTGAACTCACGTTGACGACCACGAAATCCGCCTTGGATCCCAGTTGGGAGGCGACGGCGCCGTAGTCATCGGCGGCCGCGTCCGCCGCGGTGTCCTTGTTCTTACCGAGATTCACGCCCAGGACAGGACGGCCCGCCCGGGCGGCGATCGCGGCGCCGACAGCCGCGGCGCCCGCGTTCGGGAACCCCATGCGGTTTATGAGGGCACGCGCGGCGATGACGCGAAATACGCGCGGTCGCGGATTGCCGGCCTGCGGCCGCGGCGTGACCGAACCGATCTCCACGTGTCCGAAGCCGAGCATGCCGAGCTCGCGAAAAAAGCGCGCGTCCTTATCCACACCCGCCGCTACGCCGAGCGGCGACGGGAATTCCACCCCAAACGCCGTGACTGACAGCCGGCGCGACGGCGTGGTAAACCGCGTGATCAACCAGCGCTTCGGCGGAATCGCATAGGCGACGCGCAGCGCGCCAAATGCCAGCGCGTGCACCCGTTCGGGGTCGACGCGGCACAGCACGAGCCGGAAGAACAGCCGGTAGATCACGAAGTCGCCCGGCTACGAGCGT
>DATMIZ010000067.1:0-14389 GCA_035554055.1 Baekduia sp.
CTGGGCGTCGGTCTCGTCGTCGAGCACGCAGGCCCCGCAGCGCCCGGGAACACACACGCGTGGGCGCGCGACGTCCGTTATGACGCCGGGGTCGCGCTCGCGCAGCGAAACGACGCTGCTCTCGCGGTCGCGCACACGGAGACCGACCAGCTGGAGACGATCCTCTATCGGCTGGCCAGCTCTCCGGGCAGGCGGGCGTTGCTGGGCATGGCCGTCCGTCGTGGGCGGATCGTGCGGCCGCTGCTGGCGGCGCGCGTGACGCGGGCGGAGACGGAGGCCTTCTGTCGCGAGAACGGGCTGTCGTGGCGCGACGATGCCTCCAATCTCGATCCTTCATACGCGCGCACACGTGTAAGAGAGCAGCTGCTGCCCGCCTTCCTGGCCGTGGACGACCGCGCGCGTGAGAACGTGCTGCGCACCGCTGAGCTCCTACGGGCCGAGGGCGAGGTGCTCGACGAACTCGTCGAGACGTTCCTCGCCGGTCGCGATCACGTCGGCCGCGACGAGCTGCGGGCGCTGTCGCCCGCTCTGGCCCGGCTTGTGATCCGCACGCTGGCCGAGCGGGTGACAGGCTCCGGCGGCGCACGCGCGGCGAGTCGCATCGACGACGTCCTCGCCCTCGACGAGGGGCTGCTGGACCTCGGCGATGGCGCTCGCGTCGAGGTCAGGCGCGGGACGGTGCGGTTCATATCTTCGCCATCCGGTTAGCCTGCCGCGGGTGCGCGACCCACTGATAGGCGAGATCCTCGTCCAACCCGATGCCCTGCAGCAGCGCGTGGCAGCGATCGGCGAACAGATCAGCCGTGACTACGAAGGACGCGACCTGCTGCTCGTCGGTGTGCTCAAGGGCGCGATCTTCTTCCTCTCCGACCTGATGCGCTCGATCGACACCACCTGTGAGGTCGACTTCATGGCCGTCGCGTCTTACGGGAGCGCCACCGATTCCAGCGGGGTGGTGCGGATCCTGAAGGATCTCGACGCCCCGATCGAGGGTCGCGACATTCTGATCGTCGAGGACATCGTCGACTCCGGGCTGACGCTCCAGTACCTGCTGCGAAACCTGGGTGCGCGCGAGCCACGCTCGCTCGACGTCTGCGCGCTACTGACCAAGCCCAGCCGCCGCAAGGTCGAGCTGCCGATGAAGTACGTTGGCTTTGAGATTCCGGACCAATTCGCGATCGGGTACGGCCTCGACTACAAAGAGCGGTTTCGCAACCTTCCGTACGTCGCGGCGTTGCAGGAGTAATGACGCCCGTCGCAACGACCGATACCGGCCTGAGAGCCACGAGCGTGCTGGTACCCTCAGATCCCTGCGGATGACCCCGCCGAACGCAATATGAGCCGGTTTTTCAAGAGCGCGGCCTTCCCGATCCTCATCGTGATCGTGCTGGCCTTCTTCCTTCACAGACTCGTTTCCAACGAGCAGAAGTCGCCCCCGCCCACTTACGGCGAGTTCATCCAGGCGCTCGATCGCGGCCAGATCAAGAAGGTCCAGCTGCGCACGAAGGACAACGTCGTGCAGGTCACGACGAAGAAGGGCAACAAGTACGAGACCGGCTACACGAACGAAGCCGCGACGCAGCTGGAGAACAAGCTCCAGCAGCTCAAGAACGAGAAGCTGCCGACGGGCGAAGCGAAGCTCGGTAACTACGACATCGAGCCCTCCAAGACCAACGGCTGGCTGCAGCTGCTGACCTACTTGCTCCCGGTCGCGATCTTCATCGGCTTCTGGTTGTTCCTCATGAACCAGATGCAGGGCGGCGGTTCGAAGGTGATGTCGTTCGGCAAGTCGCGCGCCAAGCGCATGTCGGTCGACTCTCCGAAGATCAGCTTCCGCGATGTCGCCGGCGCCGACGAGGCAGTCGAGGAACTGCATGAGATCAAGGAGTTCCTCGAGAACCCGAAGAAATTCCAGGCGCTCGGCGCGCGGATCCCCAAGGGCGTCCTGCTCTACGGCCCTCCGGGTACCGGCAAGACGCTGCTCGCACGCGCCGTCGCGGGCGAAGCGGGCGTGCCCTTCTTCTCGATCTCAGGTTCAGACTTCGTCGAGATGTTTGTTGGTGTTGGCGCGTCGCGTGTGCGTGACCTCTTCGAGCAGGCCAAGCAGAACTCGCCGTGCATCATCTTCATGGACGAGATCGACGCGGTCGGTCGCCACCGTGGCGCCGGCATGGGCGGCGGTCACGACGAGCGTGAGCAGACGCTCAACCAGCTGCTGGTCGAGATGGACGGCTTCGAGGCCAAGGACAACATCATCATGATCGCGGCCACCAACCGGCCCGACATCCTCGACCCGGCGCTATTGCGTCCCGGTCGCTTCGACCGCCAGATCACGGTCGATCGCCCGGATCGCAAGGGCCGCGCCAAGATCCTCGAAGTTCACACGCGGGGCAAGCCCCTCGCCAAGGAGATCAACATCGACGCGCTTGCGGGGCAGACCCCCGGTTTCACAGGCGCAGATCTCGCCAACCTCGTCAACGAGGCTGCATTGCTCGCTGCGCGCTCCGGTAAGCGTGAGATCACACAGGTCGAACTTGAAGAGGGAATCATGCGCGTCGTCGCGGGTCCCGAGAAGAAGACACGCGTCATGAGCGAGTCCGAGCGGCTCATCACCGCGTACCACGAGATGGGCCACGCGATCGTCGGGCATCTGCTCGAGCACGCCGATCCGGTCCACAAGATCTCGATCATCGGCCGCGGCCAAGCACTCGGTTACACGATCTCGATGCCGCAGGAGGACAAGTTCCTCACTACGCGCGCTGAGCTGACCGACGCGATGGCGATGACCCTCGGCGGCCGCGCCGCCGAGGAGATCGTCTTCGGCGAGATCACGACCGGCGCGTCCAACGACCTCGAGAAGGTGACCGCGACCGCGAAGCAGATGGTGATGCGCTTCGGCATGTCCGATCGTCTCGGCCCGCGGGTCTTCGGCCACGACCAGTCGCAGCCGTTCCTCGGCCGCGAGTTCTCTGCGCAGGCCGATTACTCCGATGAGATCGCGCGCGAAATCGATTCCGAGATCCGCCGGATCGTCGAGTCGGCGCATCAGACCGCGAAGGACATCCTGACCAAGAACAAGGCCAAGCTCGAGCTCGTGTCGGAGATCCTCCTCCGCCGCGAGACGATCGAGTCGGCCGAGTTCGCGGCGCTGCTGGAAGGCAAATCCGAAGAGGAAGTGTTCGGCGTCGACGTGCCGGACGACGGTGGCAGCGGCGAAGAAGCCGCGGCCGACCGCAAGGCACGTGACAAGCCGCGTGCGCTGCCCCGCCCCGGGATCGCCGGCGCGGAAGCTCGGGGGTTGGACAACCCCGAAAAGCCCAATCTCGCCTGACGAGCCCTCCTCGCCGCTGGCGGCGTCATCGGATGCTCGCGTGCGATTGCACGCTTCGCATCCTGTTTCCTTGCCAGCGACGACGATGACTTCGTCAGGACGCGATTGGGCAGCGCTGTCGAGGGCGCTGTGACATCGAAGTGGGAGGCGGGATGGTTTGGCTGAGGCGTGCAGGCTGGCTGCGGGTGATGGTGAGCCTTGCGCTGCTCGCCGCCGGCGCCGCGACGATTCTCTTACTGAGCGGTCGTGACCAGCGCCGACAGGACGGTCTGGCTACCGATAGCCGTCTAGCCGCGCTTGGACTGACGAGAAACGTTCCGGCGGTGGTTCGAGAGACCTGCCGGATGTCGTCGCGGCAATACGACGGCGTCGTCTTCTGTCCGCCGATCGTCCCGGTCGGTCCGATCAAGCGAGAACTGCGACCGGGCCCCGTCAGCTCGCACCCGAAACGGCGGGTTCCGCTGAGTTACGCGCTGGATTTCAGTAGCCCGTCGCTCGAACGCTTCGGTGGGCGGTCGCTCAACACCAACGGTGGGCATTGGACGTTCGAAGCAGGCACAGACCCAACGCTCAGGCTGCAGATACGACCGCCAAACGTCCAAGCACCGATACGAACCGAGTCCCTTTCAATTTCGGGTCGGCCCGCGACGCTTACGTTCATGCCGCCTTACGACAAAGGTGGTGGCTACTACGGCGGCCATGTCGTCGTCATGTGGTCCGAGGACGGCGCCACGTATCAATTGAGCATCCACGGGCACGGGAATGCGCCTCGGGCAATAGCGATGGCAAAGGGACTGATCGAGCTCCAAGATCGCTAACGACGTGGCGGTCTATCGTCCTTCGGCGATGACACCCCCGATCCTGATGGGCATCGTCAACGTGACGCCGGACTCGTTCTCCGATGGCGGCGAGTGGTTCGAGGCGAGCGCCGCGATCACGCATGGTCTGGAGCTGTACTCCGAGGGCGCGCGGATCCTCGACGTCGGCGGTGAGTCGACGCGGCCGGGTGCACAGCCGGTCGCGCCGGAGGAGGAGCACGCCCGCGCGATCCCTGTCGTGGAGGCGCTCGCCCGCACCGGCGCGCAGGTGTCGATCGACACGTCCAAGCTTGAGGTGGCGCAGGCCGCACTGGCCGCAGGCGCCACCTACGTCAACGACGTCACCGCCTTTCGCGGCAACCCCGAGCTCGCGGCACTGACCGCCGACGCCGGGGCCCACTGCTGCCTGATGCACATGCTCGGCGAGCCGCGCACGATGCAGACCGACCCGCGTTACGACGACGTCGTCGATGAGATCAAGTCGTTTCTGAGCCAGCGCGCCGAGTTCGCGATCTCGCAGGGCATCGCGCAGGACAAGATCGACGTCGATCCCGGCATCGGCTTCGGCAAGACGCTGGAACACAACCTGGAGCTGTTGCGCCGCCTCGACGAGATCGTCGCGCTCGGATTCCGGGTGCTCGTCGGCGCGTCGCGCAAGTCCTTCATCGCGAAGCTCGATGCGGCAGCCAGCGACCCGCACGATCGCGTCGCGGCGACGACGGCCGCCAACGTGCTCGCCTACGAGCGCGGCGCACGCGTCTTCCGCGTCCACGACGTCGCACCCGCACGGCAGGCGCTGGCGCTCGCCGCTGCTACGTTCGACCGATGAGCGACGAAGGTGATGCCTACGACTCCGATGAACTCGAAGACGAAGGGACCGTCGAGACCGAGGTGACCGTCGAGGTTCGTGGTCTTTCGCTGTACACGCACCACGGCGTGAGCGACGCGGAGCAGGACGTCGGTCAGCGGCTGGTGCTGGATATCCGCCTCGAACTCGGAGACTGCGACGCCACCGTCACAGACCAGGTGCAGGACACGGTCGACTACGCAGCTGTCTGCAACACCGTCTCGCTCGTCGCGCAGCAGCGCTCCTACCGGACGCTCGAACGCCTTACCAGCGCGATCGCCGACCGCCTGCTCGCCGATTACTCGGCCGACGAGGTATGGGTCAAGGCGGCGAAGCCCGAGCCTCCGATCCCGTTGCCGGTCGAGGAGGTCAGCGTGCAGATCTGGCGTCAACGGGCAGACGACGATCAGGACGAAGACCAGTAATCACCGGTGCTGGGTAGGCCGTCCACGTGACCCGCCTGGCCGGCTTCACCCATGATCATGCGCGCCGATTGCTTGTCGTCGCGCTCGCGATCTTCGCCGCCGGCGCCGTCTTCGGCGTGCCGGTTGTCGGCAAGCTCTCGACCGATGACGCCGACTTTCTCGACCCGCAATCGGAGTCGGTCCTTGCACGTGACGCGCTCGACGCAAGGCTGAAACCGGAGGCCCGGCGCGACGTGATCGCGCTCGTGCCAAGAGGCGTGGACGCGGGTGCCGTCGAGGCGATTTTCGAGCGCGATCCCGAGATCGCGACCGCGCGATCGATCGCTTCCTCGGACGATCCGTTGCTGTTGTCGACCGACAGGCGCAAGTCGATCGTTGTCGCCGCGCTGAGCGCGAACCATCGCGATGAGTTGGACCTGGCGGAGCGGCTGCGTGCAGAGGTGCCCGACGGGGTGCTGATCGGCGGGCCCGAGATCATCGGCCCGGAGATCGGCACCAAGGTCTCCGAGGACCTCGCGCGTGCGGAAATGATCGCGTTTCCGCTGCTGTTCCTGCTCTCGCTGTGGGTCTTCCGCGGCCTGATCGCGGCCGTCCTGCCACCGCTCGTCGGGGTCATCACGATCGTCGTGACCTTTCTCTGCCTGCGGCTGATCAATGCACAGGTGACCGGAATCTCGATCTTTGCCGTCAACCTTGTCACCGGCATCGGTCTGGGACTGGCGATCGACTACTCGCTGTTCATCGTCAGTCGCTTCCGCGAGGAACTCGCGCGCGGCAAGCAGACGCGCGACGCTCTCATCACCACGCTGCGTACCGCAGGCCGGACCGTGCTGTTCAGTGCGATCACGATCGCCGCGGCGATGGCGTCTCTGTTGGTGTTCCCGCTGCGCTTTCTCTCGTCGATGGGGATCGGCGGAGTCGTCGGTGCGATCGTTGGCGCGACCGTCTCGCTCACCGTCCTGCCCGCTGTGCTCGCCCTGCTCGGCCCGCGGATCGACGCACTCTCGCCGGCGTTCCTCAAGCGCGCCGCGCGGCGCGAATCGCGCGTCGACCACCAGGGCGCCTGGCACCGGATCGCAAGTGCGGTGATGAAACGGCCGGCGCTGGTCGCGGGTGTGACCGCTGCGGTGCTGCTCCTCGCCGGGCTGCCGTTCCTACGCATCAACTTCGTCGCCACCGACTACAAGGTGCTGCCGGTCGCCAATGAGTCGCGCGTCGTGATCGAGACGGTCGAGCGAGACTTCCCGGGCGGCGCTGTTGCGCCGATCGACGTGCTCGTGACGGCAGCCGCCGGGCAGGCGTCGGAGGTCGCGGCGTATGCGGCAAAGCTGCGGACGATCCCGGGCGTCGGCCAGGTGCCGACGCCGGTGCCGATCGGTCCGGGAGCGTGGCTGATCCAGGTGCGCCAACGCGGTGACCCGCTGACGGAGGCAAATCTCGCCGTCGTCCGTGCGATCCGCGCGACGACGACGCCCCTGAAGGCTCAGATCGGCAGCCAGGGGTCGGCATTCATCGATCAACGCGCGACGCTGTCCGGCAAGCTGCTTCCGGCCGCGCTGCTGCTGTGCGCGACGACCTTCATCGCGCTGTTCCTGCTGACCGGATCGCTGATCCTTCCCATCAAGGCGCTGATCATGAACTTCGTCACGATCAGCGCGGCGTTCGGGCTGCTCGTCTTCGTCTTCCAGGACGGCCGGCTCGAAGGGCTGCTGGACTACTCGTCGGCGGGCGGCATCGAACAGACCCAGCCGGTGCTCCTGTTTGCGATCGCATTCGGGCTCGCCACCGACTACGGCGTGTTCCTGCTCTCGCGCATCAAGGAGGCGCGCGATCAGGGCATGGAGAACCGCGAGGCGGTGGCCTTCGGCGTCGAACGCACCGGCCGGATAATCACGGCCGCAGCCCTGCTGTTCTGCGTCGCGGTCGGTTCGTTCGCGACGTCCGGTGTGTTGTTTGTCAAGCAGGTCGGGATTGGCATCGCGCTCGCCGTCGCTATCGATGCGACGATCGTCCGTGCGCTGCTCGTCCCGGCGCTGATGGCGCTCCTGGGCCGCTGGAATTGGTGGGCGCCGGGGCCGTTGCGGCGCCTGCACGAACGCTTCGGGTTGCACGAACATTGACGACGCGCTGGACGGAGGGTGGACCGGCTGCGCAATGGAGATCCCATAAGCCGAGCCTGCCCTTGCGATGATCGCTGACGCATGAACGGCTACCTCGGACTCGGATCGAACGTCGGCGATCGCCGCGCCGCGCTGCAGGCCGCCGTCGACGCCTTGCCACTACATGGCATCGCGGTCACCGCGTCGTCCTCGACATACGACACCGATCCAGTCGGTGAGATTCTCGATCAGCCAGACTTCCTGAACGCATGCATCCGGATCGAGACTGAGCACGGGCCGGAGGCGCTGCTCGACGCCTGCAAGGACGTCGAGCGGGTGCTCGGCAAGACGCTGGCCGGGGAGGAGGGCTACGTCCGGCACGGTCCACGGCCGGTCGATGTCGATCTGCTGTTGCTCGGCGATATCGAGTTCAGCAGCGAGCGCCTGACCCTGCCGCACACGCAGGTTCTTGAGCGCCGCTTCGTGCTGATCCCGCTGCTCGAGCTCGACTTTGCTCTGCGTACACCCGCCGGCGACTCGCTCGCTGACGCGCTCGCCGCGATGCCGGTGACCGAGGGCGTCCGCCACGCGGGCCCACCTTTGCGCGTGGGCTGAGGCAAGCGACTAAAGTTGCCGACGCAACTACTGGATCGAGCGAGGAACACACATGACGAAGATCGCTGTTACTGGAGCGAACGGGCAGCTGGGCCGGCTCACGGTCAAAGCGCTGGTCGAGCGGGGAGTCGATCCGAGCCGGGTTTTCGCGCTCACGCGTGATCCGTCTCAGGTCGAAGATCTGGCGGCGTTGGGAGTACAGGTTCGCGAGGCAGATTTCGATCGCGCCGACACGCTGGGCCCGGCGCTTGCGGGCATCGACAACGTGCTGCTTGTCTCCACTCTCGCCGACAATCGGGTCGAGCAGCACCGCGCGCTGATCGAGGCGGCAAAGGACAGCGAGGTAAAGCTTGTCGCCTATACGAGCATTCTTGACGCGAAGGACTGCGGGATGTTGCTGGCCGCCGACCACGTAGCAACCGAGGACCTGCTCGCGGGCTCGGGCGTCGATTATGTGATCCTGCGCAACGGCTGGTACTCGGAGAACTACACCGCGGGTCTCGCGGACGCGGCCGAGAAGGGCGCGCTTGTCGCTGCGGCGGACGAGGGTGGCAAGACCTCGGTTGCGGCGCGCAAGGACTACGCCGAAGCCGCGGCTGTCGTCCTGGCCACGCCCGGGCATCAGAACAAGATCTACGAGCTCGGCGGCGATGAGAGCGTGAGCCTGCCGGAGATCGCGGCGACATTTTCCGCTGTTCTAGGTCGTGACATCCCTTACAACAGAGTCTCTCCCGACGAGTTGGTGGCGTCTTACGTTGCGATGGGCTTTCCCGAGCACATGGCGCACGTCTTTGCCGACGCCGAACAGGCCACCGGGCGCGGTGTCGTCGCGACGGACAGCGGCGATCTCTCGCGACTGATCGGTCGTCCGACGACCCCGTTCGAGGAGACTGTTCGAGAGGCCGCCTCAGAGCTCGCATGACGAACATGGGGACGCACCGCCTAGATTCCCTGCCGTGCTCCTTGCAGTAGACGCAGGCAACACCCAGACCCATTTCGGCGCCTTTGACGGCGACCGGCTCGTCGAGCACTGGCGCTTTGCCACGATCGGCAGCTCGACCGCCGACGAGCTCGGGGCGATTCTGCGCAACCTGCTCGAGCTGCGCGGGATCGGGCTCGCCGATCTGACTGCGTCGATTCTGTCCTCGACCGTGCCGCGGCTGGAGCCCGAATGGCAGCAGGTGGCGAGCTCCTACCTCGGGCACGAGATGCTCGCGGTCGGGCCCTCGATCAAGACCGGCATGCCGATCCGGATCGACAACCCGCGCGAGCTCGGTGCCGACCGGCTGGTCAACGCGATCGCCGCGTACGAGCAGCTGGGTGGACCGTGCATCGCGATCGACTTCGGCACAGCACTCACGTACGACGTTGTATCGGCAGACGGTGACTATCTCGGCGGCGTGATCGCGCCCGGCGTCGAGGTCTCTCTCGACGCTCTCACGTCGCGGGGATCCAAGCTTTCACGTATCGACTTGGTCGAGCCCGCTTCGGCGATTGGTAAGGGAACGGTGGAGGCGATCCGCAGCGGCGTGATCTACGGCTTCGCGGCGCAGGTCGACGGCCTGGTCGCTCGCTTACGGGCGGAACTCGGCTCGAAGGCGAAGACCGTCGCCACGGGCGGCCTTGCCCGTCTGATCGTCCCGCACTGTGAGTCGATCGACGAGGTCGACGATCTGCTGACACTCACGGGTCTGCGGCTCTTGCACGAGCGTAATTAGTCCGTGCTCGCGGGACATTCGCGGTGAGTGCGCCTGCGGCGCACCCGCGAATGGAGGCCGCGCTCGCATTACCCTCCGGTTGATGGCATCGCTGACCGACAGCTGGGAGCTGGAGGGGATCACAGTCCCCAACCGGGTCCTGCTCGCGCCGCTCGCCGGCATCGGCAACTGGTTCGTGCGCCTACAGGCGCAGCGCTACGGCGCCGGCATGGCCTTCAGCGAGATGGTGTCCAGCCACGCGATCCATCACGGCAACGAGAAGACGATCACCGAGCTACTGCGGCTGCACCCCGACGAGGCGATCGTCTCGCTGCAGCTGTTCGGACAGGATCCCGACGTGATGCGCTCCGCTGCCGCGTTCGTCGCGCAGAACACGCGCGCGAACGTGATCGATCTCAACATGGGCTGTCCGGTCCCGAAGGTCTGCAAGACCGGCGCCGGCGCGGCGCTGCTCAAGGACCCGGAGACGGCGATCGCGGTGACGCAGGCGGCGCGTGAAGGCTCCGGTCTGCCCGTCACGGTGAAGATCCGTTCCGGCTCGACGAAGGGCGATACGAGCGGCTTCGAGCTGGCGCATCGGCTTGTTGACGAGGCTGGCGCCGCCGCGATCACCTTTCACCCGCGCGCGGCGACGGTCCACCACAAGGGCGTGCCCGACTATGACCTCGCAAAGGAGCTGGCCGCGTCGTTGCGAGCGCCGATGATTCTCACCGGAGGTCTACGGTCGCCACAGGAGATACAGCGGGTGTTCGACCATGTGCAGCCCGCCGCCGTGATGCTCGCGCGCGGCTCGCTCGGCAACCCATGGCTGTTCGAGAGCGTGCTCGGCGAGCGTGCGGACGCGCCGGAGCGCGACGAGATTCTCGCGGAGCTCGATTGGGTGATGCGGAGCGCCGTCGAGCATCTGGGCGAGGACCGCGGCGCGCGCTACCTGCGCAAGTTCTACCCCTGGTACCTGCAGCTGCTCGGCAGTGACCGGACCACGCAGGATGCTTTGCAGCGCAGCGAATCGGTCGTGCAGGCACGATCGATTCTGGGTATTTCGCAGCTCTCGGCGGTTGCTTAGTCAACCGTTAGACAACCGCTGGTATTCTGCTCCGCCGCATGCCGAGAGAAGTCATCCTCACACCTGAAGGACTCGAGAAGCTCCAGTCCGAATTGGACGAGCTCCAAGGGCCTCGCCGTCGTCACATCGCCGACCGCATTCGCGACGCGCGCGAGTTCGGCGACATCGCGGAAAACGCGGAGTACGACGACGCAAAGAACGAGCAGGCGATGCTCGAGGCGAAGATCGCGCAGCTCGAGGAGCGGCTGCTGGCGGCGACGGTGATCGAGTCCAAGGAACTGTCGACCGACATCGTCGCGATCGGCTCCACCGTCCACGTCAAGGATGAGAAGACGGGCCAGTCGCAGAAGTTCGCGATCGTCGGCTCGGCGGAAGCCAATCCCGCCGAAGGCAAGCTCTCCAACGAGTCGCCCGTCGGTCGCGCCGTGCTCGGCCAGAAGCGCGGCGACGTGGTCTCCGTAAAGGTCCCCAAGGGACCAGCGCGCAAGCTCAAGATCACCAAGATCGAGATCTAGACCCGAGCCTGTCGATGAACGTGTCGCGGCCATCTTCGGCCGTGAACACGGCGCCAGATCGTCACCCGACCGCTTGGCAATGCAACCAGCATTGCCTTCGCAATCGTGCGACGCCTGGCTTGGTCCACACCCGAATCTGACCGCGACACGACTGCATCGACAGACTCGTCGTCCACCCGGTGACGGGTTTGTTCAAGTTTGGTGGCCTGGCTGCCGAACACCATGCTGTGTTGACTAGACCCGGTCGTGAGGCCCGCGGCCCTCACGGAGCATCTCCAGATATGTCTGCATTCGTCGCGCGCGCGTCTCGGGCTTCTTCGCGTCGTGCAGTCGAAACAGAATCGCGTAGCGGTTGGCTGAGCTCAGTCCTGCGAAGGTCTTCGCGGCGGCGGGATCTGCGCCAAGTGCCTCACTGAGGTCGTCGGGAACGGCGATCCTGGCCGGGCCGTCGTAGGCGGCCTCCCAGCGCCCATCGGCCTTGGCGCGATCGATCTCTGCCTGTCCCGCCGGTTGCATCCTGCCGGCCTTCGTGAGGCGTTCGACGTACTCGCGGTTGCGTGTCGACCACTTGCTGCGCTTGCGCCGCGGTGTGAAGCGCTGCAGGAAATACTCATCGTCGAGAGCGTTGCGCTGGCCGTCGATCCAGCCGTAGCAGAGGGCCACATCGAGCGCCTCGGGATGGGTGATCGACTGGATACCCGAGGCCTTCTTCGCGATCTTGACCCACAGCCCGTCGCTGCGCTCGTGGTTTTTCGCGAGCCACTTCTCGAACGCGGCGTCGTCTTTGAACGCGCGGATCTCAAGCTCATCGGGCACGAGCGAAGTCAAGCATGGAGTCCGTGAGTAGGCTCCGATTCGTGTCCGAGCCGACCCCAGAGACCGACCTGCTGGCCGCTCGTCGCGCAAAGCTCGAGAAGCTGCGCGCCGACGGGATCGATCCGTTCCCGCATTCCTATGACGGCGTGATCGCGATCGCCGAGGTCCGGACCGAGCACGAAGGCCTCGCGCCGGAGCAGGAGACCACCGCGCAGGTGCGGGTCGCCGGCCGGCTGGCAGCGCGGCGCGGGCAGGGCAAGATGGCGTTTCTCGATCTGTTCGATCTCAGCGGCCGGATCCAGCTGCAGTCGCGGCTCGACGTGCTCGGCGAGGAGCTGCACGAGCGCCTGCTGTCGCTCGATCTCGGTGATCTCATCGGCGTGGACGGCACGGTCTTTGCGACCAAGCGTGGCGAGCTCTCGCTGCGCGTGGAGAGCTTTGCGGTGCTCGCGAAGTCGCTGCGCCCGCCGCCAGACAAGCATCACGGACTCAAGGACACCGAGCAGCGCTTCCGTCATCGCGAGCAGGATCTGATCGCCAACGAGGAGTCGCGCGCGCTGTTCGTCGCGCGGTCGCGGATCGTCAGCGCGGCACGGCGCTACTTCGATGACGCAGGGTTCCTCGAGGTCGAGACGCCCGTGCTGCAGCCGCTCTACGGCGGCGCCGCCGCGCGTCCATTCACCACCCACCACAACGCGCTTGACCGCGACTTCTATCTCCGGATCGCGACGGAGCTGTATCTCAAGCGGCTGATCGTCGGTGGGCTCGAGCGCGTCTACGAACTCGGCAAGGACTTCCGCAACGAAGGGATCTCCTACAAGCACAACCCCGAGTTCACGATGATCGAGTGGTACGAGGCCTACACCGACTACAGCGATCAGATGGTGCGCGTGGAGGGGTTGCTCAAGGCGACGGCCGAAGCGGCGGGCTACGAAGGCGAGGTCGACTTCACCAAACCTTGGAAGCGGATCACGCTCAGCGCGGCGATACAGGCGGAAACGGGCGTCGACATCGAGGCCAATACCGATGTCGAGGCACTCGTCGGCGCGATCCGCGCGGCCGGGGTGGACATGCCCACCGCTGACCTGACATGGCCGCAACTCGTCGACGATCTGTTCTCCAAGCGCGTAGAGCCCAAGCTCGTGCAGCCCACGTTCGTGATCGACTATCCCAAGGCGCTCTCGCCGTTCGCCAAGGACCATCGTTCAAAGCCCGGTCTGGTCGAGCGTTTTGAGGCCTTCGCAGGCGGCATGGAGATCGGTAACGCTTTCACAGAGCTCAATGATCCCGACGAGCAGCGGGCGCGCTTCGACGCGCAGGTTCGTTTCGCGGCCGAGGGTGACGACGAGGCCCAGCCGTTCGACGAGGCGTTCCTGAATGCGCTCGAGCATGGAATGCCGCCGACCGGTGGTGTCGGCATCGGCATCGACCGCCTAGTGATGCTGCTGACGGGGCATAGCTCGATCCGCGAGATCGTGCTCTTCCCGGCGATGCGCGACTGACGCCGAGTGCCGGATCGCCGGGCGCGACGTTTTCCGCTCTGAGCGTGATCAACGTCACCCAGGCATGTTCGCGCGGCCGGTTCTAACGACAATCCGGCCGATGCCCGTTGGTAGACTGGCCCATGCCGTCGCTCCCACCCGAATCACTCATACAAAACGGCCACGGAGCCGAAGTAATGAGTGCGACGGGTATTGACGCGACCCATTCTTCAAGGCCACCGACGAACTTCCAGACCAAGCTGCTACCTCTGACCTCTTAGTAGGCAGGAAGGACTCCCAGAATGTTCGAGCGATTCACAGAGCGGGCCCGGCAGGTCGTCGTTCTCGCGCAAGAAGAGGCGCGAACGCTCAAGCACAACTACATCGGCACCGAGCACATTCTGCTCGGGCTGTTGCGCGAGGAGGAGGGTCTGGCCGCCCGCGTCCTCGAGAGCCTTGACATCACCGTTGAACGCGTGCGCGCCCAGGTCGTGCGCATCGTCGGCTCCGGTGAGGAAGTCACCTCCGGTCAGATCCCGTTCACCCCGCGCGCCAAGAAGGTGCTCGAGCTGGCCCTGCGAGAGGCGCTTTCGCTCGGCCACAACTACATCGGGACGGAGCACATCCTGCTCGGCCTGGTGCGCGAGAACGAGGGCGT
>DATMIZ010000068.1:0-9344 GCA_035554055.1 Baekduia sp.
CGGCGCTCGAGCGTTACTACCGCCGCATGGCGCGCACGGAGGTCCTCGGCCGACTCGAGCCGGTCCTGTCGGCCCTCGGCGCCGAGTACTCCGAGCTGCGGATCGCCGGCCAGCGCACCCGCTGGGGTTCCTGCTCGGCGCGCGGCGTGCTGAGCTTCAACTGGCGGCTGCTGCTCGCGCCCGAATCGGTGCTCCGGTACGTCATCTGGCACGAAGCCTGCCACCTGAAGGTGCTCGATCATTCGCCGCGCTTCTGGCAGCTGCTCGAGACGCATCTGCCCGGCTACCGACAAGACAACGACTGGCTGCGGCAAAATGGGGCGACCCTGGTCTTATGAGTTATGTCGTCACGATCCGCGAAGGAAGCACCGTGCACCGCGAAAGGTTCGCGGCGATGGACGACGCACTCGAACATCTCGAGGGCACGCTGCGCCCGCTCGCCGCGGTCACCGACCGCGACACGGTCAAGGCGTTCGCGCGCGAGATCGAACCGGCCGAGCAGGTCATCGCCCGCGGTGAGATCTCAGGCCCGCGCGGGATGCGTGCCGGCATCGACGTCCACGGCGACGGCTCCACCACCGCCTACACGGGCCGCGTGCGCCGCACCGAGATCGAGCAGCACCGTGGCGAAGATGCCTTCCAGGCGCTGCGCCGCCGGCTTTAGCGCTGGTCCAGCGGGACGAAGTCCCGGGTGCGCTCGCCCGTGTAGATCTGCCGGGGGCGTGAGATCTTCTGCTCCGGATCCTGGACCAGTTCCAGCCACTGCGCGATCCAGCCGCTCGTGCGCGGGATCGCGAACATGACCGTGAACATCGACGTCGGCAGCCCGAGCGCCTCGTAGATCAGCCCGGAGTAGAAGTCGACGTTCGGGTACAGCTTGCGTGACACGAAATAGTCGTCGTCGAGCGCGATCTTCTCGAGCTCCTGTGCGATTTCGAGCAGCGGGTTGACGCCGGTGACTTCGAACACGTCGTCGACGGCCTTCTTGATGATCGTCGCGCGCGGATCGAAGTTCTTGTAGACACGGTGGCCGAAGCCCATCAGGCGCTCGTCGCCGGCCTTCACGCTCTTGATGAAGTCGGGGACGTTGTCCTTGGTCTTGATCTCGTGCAGCATCTTCAGGACCGCCTCGTTGGCGCCCCCGTGCAGCGGGCCGTAGAGCGCGCCGATGCCGGCGGCCGTCGCCGAGTACGGATCGACCTGTGAGCTGCCGACGCCGCGCACGGCGCTCGTCGAGCAGTTCTGCTCGTGATCGGCGTGCAGGATGAAGAGGACGTCGAGCGCGCGCGCGAGACGCGGATCGGCTGTGTACTTCAGCTCGGTCATCCGGTACATCATCGAAAGGAAGTTGTCGGGATAGGCGAGGTCGTTGTCGGGATAGACGTACGGCTGTCCCATCGCATGGCGGAACGCGAACGCGGCCAACGTCGGCATCTTTGCGATCAGCCGGATCGTCTGGATCATCCGGATCTCGGGATCGTCGATCTGGTTGGCGTCCGGATAGAAGGTCGAGAGCGCCCCGACCGAGCCGAGCAGCATCCCCATCGGATGCGCGTCGTGGCGGAAGCCGGAGATGAAGTCCTTGATGTTCTCGTGGACGAACGTGTGCGTCGTGATCTGGTGCGTCCACTCGGCGAGCTGCTTGGCGTCCGGCAACTCACCGTGGATCAGCAGGTACGCGACCTCGAGGTACGTCGACTTCTCGGCGAGTTGCTCGATCGGATACCCGCGGTATTCGAGGATCCCCGCATCGCCATCGATGTAGGTGATCGACGAGCGGCAGGACGCCGTGTTGGTGAACGCCGGGTCGTAGGTCATCAGGCCGAAATCGTCGGCGTCGACCTTCATCTGCCGGAAGTCCATCGCCCGGACGGTGCCGTCGGTAATCGGGACCTCGAACGTCTGGCCGGTCCGGTTGTCGGTGACTGTCAGGCTGTCGTTGCCTGTGCGGTTGGTCTGCTCGCTCACTGGATCTCTTTTCCGTGATCTTTTCTCTGAGACGCACAATAGCCAGCGGGTTGTGACCTACTTGTGCTTCGTGCGTTTGGCGCCGCAACTTGTGGGCACTCTTAGATCACCCTTAGGCGGAGTTGCTGCAATGGCTAGCGTGCAAGACACCGTGGTGAACGAAAACGATCAGACACCGGCTGCGCCTGACGTCACGTCCTCGCTGCCGATCATCGAGTCCGACCCAGGGCCTGACACGACGGAGGTGCCGACGCTTGAGCCCGGCATCTACCTCGTCGGCAGCGACGGCAAACAGACGATCGCGATCCCGATCAGCGAGGGCACGGTGCGCCTCGGCCGTGGCTTTGCCGCCGAGATCCAGATCGACGATCCGACGCTCTCGCGCCGGCACGCGATCATCGTCCATGAGAACGACGCCACGACGGTGCTCGACGATCGCAGCGCAAACGGGACGTTCGTCAACGGCGTACAGATCACCCGCCAGAACCTGAGTCACGGTGACAAGGTCACCTTTGGGCGCATCACCATGCGCTATATCGTCCAAGCGCGCTGACCAGCACCCGCCGACTTTTATTGCTCGCAGCCGCGCTCTTCGGAGTTGTCGCGGTCGTGCTCGTGTGGGTGCAGACGTCGCAGTTCCCTGGTGACGAGTCGATCTATCGCTGGGCCGACAGCGGGGACGTGAGCCGGGTCATCATCCGGATCAGCCGGACGGTCGAATCACTCGGCGAGCCCGCGATGGCGGTGATCACCGTCGCGGTGCTGGCGATCGTGGTCGCTCGCCGGATCGACCTCCGCGCGGCGTTGTTCGTGATCGGCGCCGCCGGTGTCGTCCTACTTGTCGACGCGCTCAAAGCCGTGATCGGACCCACGGATCTGTGGCAGCAGGCGTCGACCCGGCCGGGAGGGAACTTCCCGAGCGGCCACGTCGCCTTTGTCACAGCGGTCTTCGGCGCGGCCTTCTGGCTCGCTCCGGGCCGGCGCAATATCGATGTGCGGCTTGCGCTGCTCGTGATCATCGGGCTGGAGGGCCTCTCGGTCCTCGCGCTCACCCTGCATCTGCTCAGCGACGTGATCGCGGGCTACTGCGTGGGCCTGGCGTGGCTGATCCTCGTGCGGGTCGTGCTGTACGAGACGTCGTTGCTGAGCCGGATCGGAGTCAATGTTCCCGCTCGGGACAATGGCAGTCCAAGTACCCGACAATCTACCTGATTGTCCCACTCGGGATAAATAGCTCACTTTCGACCTTCCAGCGTGATAAAGTTCCCGCTCGGGACAATGCGAGAGCGCGTGAACATATCCACGACAGCTGAGCTGGGGACCGCCTTACGGGCAGCCCGCAAGGCTCGCGGCCTACGCCTTGAGGACCTTGCGCTCGCGGCGGGAGTCGGGATCCGCTTCGTCAGCGAACTTGAGCGGGGCAAACCGACCGCGCGCCTCGCGGAGACGTTGCGCGTCGCCGCGGCACTCGGGGTGCGACTGACGATCGACGATCTCGATGGCTGAGCCGCAGCAGCAGCTCGCCGTTTGGTGCTTTGAGCGACGCGCGGGCACGTTGACCGCAACGAGCACAGGCCTGCGCTTCGAATACGACCCGGCGTGGCGCGCCGCCGGACTGCCGCCGCTATCGCAGTCGTTGCCTCTCGGCGGCGACTACTCGGACGCCGCCGCCGGGGCGTTCTTCGGCGGCTTGCTGCCCGAGGGCGCGCCGCGTGAGCGGCTGGCGCGGCGCCTGGGTGTCAGCGCCGGCAACGACTTCGGGCTGCTCGCCGCCGTGGCCGGAGACACCGCGGGGGCGATCAGCGTTCGCCCTCCTGGCGACGTCCCGCAACCCGCCAGCTCAGCGGTGCAGTGGCTGGATGACGAGACCCTCGCCACATTGATCGACGAGCTCCCAAGCCGTCCGTTGCACGCAGATCCCGATGGGGAGTACCGGCTGTCGCTGGCGGGCGTGCAGGACAAACTGCCTGTCGTCGTCGGCCAGGACGGGCGGATCGGATTGACGAAGGGCGAGACGCCTTCGACGCACATCCTCAAGACGCCGATCGAGCGCTTTGACGACACCGTGGCGAACGAGGCGTTCTGCCTGGCGCTCGCCGGCAAGCTTGGGATCGACGCCGCCAAGGCAAGCTCTCGTCGGGTCCTTGACCGCCAGTTTCTGCTCGTCGAGCGCTACGACCGTGAGCGCTCGGGCGGGTCCGTAAGGCGCCTGCACCAAGAGGACTTCTGCCAGGCGCTTGGCATCCCCGTCCATCGCAAGTACCAGGCTGAGGGAGGGCCCTCGATCGCGGACTGCGTCGCGCTACTGCGTGCCTCCGCGGCTGTGCCGGCTACCGCGGTGCTCAAGTTCGTCGATGCTCTCGCGCTGAGCTTCCTGGTCGGCAATCACGATGCTCACGGAAAGAACTTCTCGTTGCTCTATCTGCCGACGAGCGCTCGGGCGACGCTCGCGCCCTCCTACGACATCGTGAGTACGGTCGCCTACCAGCGCTCGCACGATCTGACCCGCAAGATGGCGATGAGCATCGGCGGCGAATACAGGCCCGAGTACCTGCGCCCGCGCCATCTCGATCGCTTGCTCGACGAGGCGGGACTCGGCGCCGGCGCGGCCCGTCGCCGGCTCCGAGCGATTGCCAGCGGCGCCTCTGCGGCGGCCCGCGATCTCCGTACAGAGTTCGCGGCCGATGGCTGGGATGCGCCCGTTCTCGCACGGATCGTGGAGATTGTCGATGAGCGCGCCGAGTGGCTCGCGGCGCTCACCGGTACTGGCAGCCGCTAAGCGCCACCTGGCGCGCTAGCGCCGGTCCCAGGTGTTCTTGGCGCTGTCGGTCATCCGCTTGGCGCGCCGCGAGAGGCGCCGCGCGGCAAGAGCACCGGGCATTCGGCTGCTGACCTGCTGGTAGTGATCGTCGGCCTCGGCGGCGGTGAACGTCACCGTCACCGACGCGGTCGTGATCCGCTCGACCTCAGGCGCGTCGACGAAGCGCTTGCCGCCTGGCGTGTCGATCACGATGCCATCGAAGATGTGCTCGCGCTGAGCCTCGTCGACGCGGCGCACCTTCCCGAGCTCGACGCCGTCTGCCGAGCGCACAGGCGTGCCGCGCTTGAGCGCCTGGTAGGAGATCGCGTGCTCGGCGTCTTCGCTCACGCCGTCAGGATCGTGGTCGCCATCGTGGCGGCGACGAGGATGACGGTGACGGCAGCGACGGCGGCGCCAGATGCCTTACTAGCGGCAAAGCCGTTGCTGCGGATCCCGGCCGCGCTGATCGCAACGGCCCACAAGACGAGCACGATTCCCACGATGTAGAAAGCCGTCTTGGAGGGCTCCTCGTGCCCCGCCTCAGCCGCTGCCAGCAAGATCGTTCCAAGCATCGGATGAGCGTATCCGATGGTGGTGCGGCGCAGCGGGCGAACCGCTACCCAGCGGTAGCGCCTGCTTGCAACCAGATGTTCACGTGAATCCCTGTACAGCCGGTAGGTTCACAGCGCGTAGAGGTTGTTGCTCTAGTCCCTAGGCCGGGCCTGGCAGGGGCCATAGGTTGCCGCTTGCCCGCTCCGGCGGAACTTCTGCATGCCCAAAACCATCAGCTCTCCCACTCACACAAGAGCGTCGTCCGTGCGCGCCAGTCATGCGCGCGTAACTGGACGACGTTTCGTGCGGTCGACGCCGATCTCGACCGTCGTCACGCCTGCTGCTCGGGCGCTGGACGAGGTCGCGTTGCGCGACCGGCGCACGCGTCGATACCTTGCGCTCGCCGACGCGGCCTCGGCGCTGGTCGCGCTGATGGTCAGCGTCGAAGTCGCCGGCCGCAACGACCTGAGTTTTGCGGCGCTGCTCGGACTGCCCCTGGTCGTGCTCGCGTGCAAGCTGCACGGGCTCTACGAGCGCGACGAACTCGTCGTCCACAGGACGACCATCGACGAGGCGCCGGCGCTGGTGCGGCTCGCGGCTGTCTACACGCTGGTCGTGTGGTTGTTCGATGATGTGCTGCTCACAGGGGATCTTGAGTCGGGGCAGGCATTCGTGCTCTGGGGGGCACTCGGCGGCTTCGGGCTGCTGTTCCGCAGGGTTGCGCGCTGGGCAATCGCGCGGGCGAGCGCATCGGAGCGACTGCTGCTGATCGGTGACGCTGGCACGTACGCACGGCTCGAGGAGAAGCTCACCTCCAGCGGGATCAACGCCCAGCTCGTGGGCCGGATGTCGTTGCAGCGCGTGTCGAACAGCTCCTTGGACGAGCGTGAGGTCGACGAGGCGACCCTCAGCACACTGATCGGGGAGCTCAATGTGCACCGCGTGCTGATCGTTCCGAGCTCGCGTAGCCCGGAAGTCACACACGAGCTGGTGCGAGGACTGAAGGCGACGGGCGTCCGCGTGAGCGTGATCCCGCGGGTGCTTGACGTTGTTGGCAACTCGTTCGCGTTTGACGAGATCTGCGGAATGACGATCCTCGGGGTCAAGCCGCTGGAGCTGTCTCGATCCTCCCGGGTCGTCAAGCGCGGGATGGATCTTGTGGGCGCTCTGATCGCGATCGCGCTCTTCTCGCCGCTGATGGCGGTGATCGCAATCGCGATCAAGTTGGACTCGCGCGGTCCGGCGCTGTTCAGGCAGGAGCGGATCGGTCGTGGCGGCCGCGTGTTCACGATCCTCAAGTTCCGCACGATGGTCAGCGACGCCGAGCAGCTCAAGAGTGGGCTGCAGGAGCTGAACGAAGCCAAGGGACTCTTCAAGATCGCGGAGGATCCGCGCGTGACGCGTGTCGGTCATGTGCTGCGCAGAACCTCGCTCGACGAGCTGCCGCAGTTCTTCAACGTGCTCGTCGGACACATGAGTCTCGTCGGGCCGCGGCCACTCATCCGTGCCGAGGACAGCACGATCTCGGGCCACGACCGCCGCCGGCTGGAGCTGACGCCCGGAATGACGGGCCAGTGGCAGGTCCAGGGTTCGGCGCGCGTGCCGATGCACGAGATGGTCAAGCTCGACTACCTCTATGTGACCACCTGGACGGTGTTCGAGGACCTGAAGATTTTGGCTCGCACACTGGCATTTGTTGTCAGTCGCAAGGGTTTGTAACTAGGCTGTCCCAGCGCGAGCGTGGAGCGGCGCGCAGATCAAGCGGGTGATCTGCCTAAGGGGAAAAATGCCGGTTGATTTACGCATCGACGCGGTGGGCGCGGTCGTCTACCCGCCCGTCGCTGATACGGACCACGAGGCGCTCGCGCCGGCGCTTGAGGACGCGGAGGCGTTCGAGCCCGTCATTGAACGCAGTCCGCATCCCGCGTCGATGAAGCGCGATCGGCGCTTTCGGATTGCGCTTGCGGTGGCGGATGCCGCGTCGGCTTTCGTCGCCCTCCAGTTCGCGATCATGGTCGTGGGCGGGTCACAGCTCGATTCGATTGCACTTCTGGGAATACCGCTCGTCGTCGTCGTGTCGAAGGTCACCGGCCTCTGGCCGCAACGATCGGGTCTTTCAGATCTTCAAGTTTCGCTCGATGGCCGCCGACGCGGAGGAGCGCAAGGTCGAGTTGCTGGACGAGGGCTTGACGGGCGGCCTGTTCAAGCTCGAGAACGACCCGCGAGCCACGCGCAGCGGCAGAGTTCTGCGGCGCACATCGCTCGACGAGCTGCCACAGCTGATCAATGTCCTGCGCGGCGAGATGAGCCTTGTCGGCCCACGGCCGCTGATCGCCTCTGAGGACCGGGCGATCACCGGCATGGACCGCGAACGACTGCGGCTGACCCCAGGAATGACCGGCCAATGGCAGCTGATGGGCTCGCGCGTGACGATTGAGGAGATGGTCAAGCTGGACTACCTCTACGTGACCGGCTGGTCGCTGATGGAGGACGTCGGGCTGCTGCTCCGCACGCTGCGTCACATGGCACGCAGAAGCGGCGTCTGAAGCTCAGGCCGGGCTGGTACTCGCCGGGCCGCCTTCGTAGCGCGACTCCGTCGCCTCGATCTGGCCGTGGTAGTGGCTGCCGAGATCGGGATGGCCGTATGGGCGTTCGGCCGCTTTGTCGAGCGCCATGAACGAAAGCTGAGCAATCGGCAGGCCGGGGCGCAGGACGATCGGGACCGAATTGAAGTTGGTGATCTCGAGCGTCAACGAGCCCGTGAAGCCGGGGTCGACGAAACCCGCCGTCGCATGGACGATCAGGCCCAGGCGGCCAATCGAGGACTTGCCTTCGATTCGGCAGACGATGTCGTTTGGGATCCCGACTACCTCGACGGTGCGGCCGAGGATGAACTCACCGGGGTGCAGGACGAAGTCCTCGTCGTCCTCGACGCGGACGTGTTCGGTCAGATCCGAAGGCGGATCGGCGAGATCGATCGCCTTGATCTTGTGGTTGTGAAAGACGCGGAACGAATTGCCGAGCCGGACATCGACGCTGGCCGGCTGGACCATGTCTGGATTCCACGGATCGATGACGATGCGGCCTTCTTCGACAAGGCGCCTGATTGTGGAGTCGGAAAGCACCGAGACCGGTTGCATCGGCGCAGTCTTTCAGTCAGGCGCGACAGGAGTGCGGGCGGGTGCCTGGCGTACGCGCGGCGGTGACGGCACCGGGGGTTCGCCATGAGGCCCGCGACGGGGGCCGGGAGGTGTCGGCGAGCGCGTCAGTCGCCTGCGGTCTGGTCCGTCGCCCGGCTCGCCGGGCTGCTGCTCTTGCGCGGGATCCGGGGGATCCTTGATCGCCCACCAGATGATGTAGAGCATCCCGATGATCGGGATCTTCAGGATCAACATCAGCCAGATAAAGCCCCACTCCATCTGTTCAGCGTAACGCTGAACGGGGCCTCTGGCGAGCCCGCGACCGCATGCGGACGGTCACCTTTTTCTGGCGGCCTGGAGTGCCTTCTTGGCGCTCTCGGCTCGTTCCCTTGCGGCCTTCTCGGCCTTGCGCCTGTCGTTGTAGTCCAGGTTCGCGCCACGGCGCGGCTCGAAGATCGGAGCCTTGCTCCCAGCTGCAGCAGCGTCACCGGGCGCGGTTACCGGCTGGACGGCGCCGGGAGGCGCGAATGCGCCGGCGGCCAGGAGCGCGCAGGTGATCGGAGCGATCGCGTATGTCTTGCGTGAGGACATAGATAGGCACGGTCAGGTGAGCGCCGTGCCTCCCTTGGCCCCCGCGCCCCTGTTCCTGATTATCGGCACAGTTGACGCGAACTATCGAGCGATTGGCCAACCGTACTAGTGAAATCTGGCTTTAGGCCTAGAAAAACTGGACGGTCCAGGTCAAGTGGCCGGGGCGTCCAGGCCGCCCCGACCGGTTATCCCTACGACCGCAGATCAATCAGCTGCGGCGTGAACGACGTCATCTTGGAGAGGTCGTTCACGCGGCCTTCGATCTCGCTCGCGGTGAGGCGGGCGACACGCTC
>DATMIZ010000069.1:0-52018 GCA_035554055.1 Baekduia sp.
AGCGCCCTGCAGGGCCCTCAAGCCCTGCAGGACCGAGCGCTGCGGGCAACGAACACAGGTGTGGGCTGAGTTGTGGTCGATATACAGCACCAACTCAGCCCACACCTTGGATCAGACGGCGCAGATCACGGACGACTCCAGCCGAGTCATCGCACAGTCGGCGCCACGTGAAGCGCGCAACTCGCCAACCGTCCACGATGAAATCGACGTCGCGCTCGCGATCGGACTCGAACTGCTCACGAAGCCCGTGAATCGTCCAGCTGTCCAATTCAACCGCAAGCTTGACCTCAGGCCAATGAGCATCGAGCTCGCGCACCCGTCCGCCAATCCGCAGATGCTCGTTCGTCCTGGGTGCGGGAAGTCCAGCGTCCACGACGAGCTTCACGAAACGCTGCTCAAGCTGTGAGCGTGTTGGTCTGGCTTCATCTCGCACCAGATACCGCAGCTTGCTGATCCCACGACGTCCGTAACTGCGTTGAAGAACCTCAGCTAACTCGGTGCTGGTAACCAGCCGCTGGACCTGAGCTTCACGAAACAGGCGTTCAACGTGGCTCCCAGTGAGGGAGGAACACAAGTCAACAAGAGTCCGCGCCACAGTTGTCGTTTGAAGACCCTTGTGCTCGACGGTGTCGTCGGCGAGCGAGCGCGGACGGTGAACGATGACCCCAGTGAGACGACCGCGCGATCGCATTGCCGATACCTCCACTGGGGCAGGCCCATCGAGAAAGCCCCACAGCTGCGCGGCCGCCCGATGACTAACGGCAGAGCCGGGTCCGGCCGCGAGCAAAGCCGCCTGAAGCTCTGATTCCCACAGGCCCGGGCCCGCACCCACGAAGTACACGCCTCGATGACGTGGTACGAGCTGCTGCCGGGCGATGCGGACGCGAATCTCAGCTTGCGTGAGTCCCATGTCCGCGAGTTGGTCGCGTCGCACGCACAAACTCTGTGTGGCTGCCAGCGCCGCTATAAGCCGGTCTGGGCTGGATTGATGCTGTTTATCGACATTAACTCGGCCCACACCTCGTATAGGGCCGGGGGCGTCTCAGTTCGCCCCCGCTGTGGGTCGCTTCGACCTACGAGGCGATTTGGAGGAAGGCTTCCCAGCGGCGCTTGTCGCGTGCCGCGACGCGGGCGTCCTCGGAACCTTCAGCCGCTGCCGACAGCCGTTGTTCGGCTCCCTGGAGTCGCTCCTGCAGATCGGCCGTGTCCAGATCGGCCGGCGCGATCGCTTCCTCGACCAGGATCAGCACGTTGCCGTCCGCGACCTGGATGTAGCCCTCGCCCTGCGCGAACGACACGACATCGGACTCTGACCGGTACAGCCGCAACTCGGCCGGCTCAGCCATGCCGAGCAGCGGCTGATGACCGGCGAGGATGCCGATTGAGCCGACGCCGGTGCGCGTCGACACCTGCTCGACCTCGTCGTCGAACACCTTCCCCTCCGGGGTCAGCACCTCGACTCTGAACTTGGCGTGTGCCACGACCCGATCCCTCGGCTACTTCTTCGCCGCGGCGACGACGTCCTCGATCGCGCCCTGAAGAAGGAACGCGGACTCCGGCAGATCGTCGTGCTTGCCCGCGAGGATCTCCTGGAAGGAACGCACGGTCTCGGCGATCGGCACGTACGAGCCGGGCCGCCCCGTGAACTGCTCGGCGACGTGGAACGGCTGCGACAGGAAGCGCTCGATCTTACGTGCGCGCTGGACGACGACCTTGTCCTCGTCGGACAGCTCGTCGATACCGAGGATCGCGATGATGTCCTGCAGCTCCTTGTAGCGCTGCAGGATCGACTTGACCTCGTTGGCGACGTTGTAATGCTCCTCGCCGACGATGTCCGGCTTGAGGATCGTCGACGTCGAATCGAGCGGGTCGACGGCCGGGTAGATGCCCTTCTCCGTGATCGCACGCGAAAGCACCGTCGTCGCGTTGAGGTGCGCGAACACCGACGCCGGGGCCGGGTCGGTGAGGTCGTCGGCAGGCACGTAGATCGCCTGCACCGAGGTGACCGAACCGTTGCGCGTCGACGTGATGCGCTCCTGCAGCTGGCCCATCTCGGACTGCAGGGTCGGCTGGTAGCCCACCTGCGACGGCATACGACCTAGCAGCGCCGACACCTCGGAGCCTGCCTGGACGAAGCGGAAGATGTTGTCGATGAACAGGAGCACGTCCTGACCGCCCTGGTCACGGAAGTACTCCGCCATCGTAAGACCGGACAGCGCGACACGCATACGCGCGCCGGGCGGCTCGTTCATCTGGCCGAACACGAGCATCGTCTTGTCGATGACGCCCGACTCGGTCATCTCGACCCAGAGGTCGTTGCCCTCACGCGAGCGCTCGCCGACGCCGCAGAACGCGGACAGTCCGCCGTGCTCCTTGGCGAGGTTGTGGATCAGCTCCTGGATCAGAACCGTCTTGCCGACGCCGGCGCCGCCGAACAGGCCGACCTTGCCGCCCTTGGCGTACGGCGCGAGCAGGTCGATGACCTTGATGCCCGTCTCGAACATCTCCGTCGTCGGCGTCAGGTTCTCGACCGTCGGCGCCGTGCGGTGGATCGGCCAGCGCTCCTTGATGTCGAGCTCCGGACCCTCGTCGATCGGCTCACCCAGCAGGTTGAAGATGCGGCCGAGTGTGACCTCGCCGACCGGCACCGTGATCGGGCCACCGGTGTCGACGACGTCGAGCCCACGGGCCAGGCCGTCGGTCGAATCCATCGCGACGCCGCGGACGCGATCGTCGCCGAGGTGCTGCTGGACCTCGATGACGAGCTTGCCCTGCTCACCACGATCGACTTCCAGCGCGTTGTAGATCTCAGGCAGCTTCTCGGGGAAGACTGCTTCGATGACGACGCCCTGGATCTCTTCGATCCGGCCGGTGTTTGTCTGAGTAGCGGTGGTAGCCATGGTTCCTTAGCTTCGGTTGTGTCAGAGCGCCTCAGCGCCACCGACGACTTCAAGAATCTCCTGTGTGATCTCCGCCTGGCGAGCGCGGTTCATCTGCAGGGTGTAATCGGAAATCAGATCGCCGGCGTTATCCGACGCCGAGCGCATCGCCGTCATGCGCGCTCCGTGCTCGGATGCCGTCGACTCGAGCAACGCCCGGAAGATCGAAATCTCGACGTAATCGGGGATCAGCCGCTCGAGGATGATCTCCGGATCGGGCTCGTACTCGACGAGCGCGTGGTGCCCGGTGTCGCCTTCGACGCCGGCGTCGTCCTCCTCGGTGCCTTCGAGGATCGTCGCCTGCTGCAACGGAAGCAGGGTCTCGCGCCGCACCTCCTGCGTGAGCGCCGAGACGTAGCCGTTGTAGAAGATCTCGACGCGATCGACCTTGCCGTCGACGTACGCGGCGATCAGCTCCTCGCCGATGTCGCGCGCATTGGCATATCCGGGGCGATCGGTGAAACCGACGTACGCACCGGCCGGCTCGCGCTTACGGAAGTTCAGCGATGAGACACCGCGGCGACCGGTCGCGTAGTACGTGACCTGCTTGCCCTCGGCGATGTACTGATCGGCGGCCTGGATGCCGGCGCGCACGATCTGTGCATTGAACGCGCCCGCGAGGCCACGATCGGCCGTCACGAGCAGGATCGCGATGTTCTGCTCGGACTCGTGCTCCGACAGGATCGGCAACGACGAGATGCCGCCCGCGGCCTCGGCCGCCTGACGCGTCATCCGCCGGATCGCGCCCGCATACGGACGCAGCGAAGCGATCCGTTGCTCGGCGCGCCGCAGGCGCGCGGCGGAGACCATCTCCATCGCGCGCGTGATCTTGCGGATGTTCTGGGTCGAACTGATCTTTGTGCGGAGGTCCCGCTGCGACATCTACGCGCTCGCCGCCACTTTCTCGTCCTCGTCGACGGCCTCGGCCGAGGCTCCGTTCGTCGAGACCTCGGTCTTCGCTTCACGCTTGCTGATCCGGTCCGAACCGCCGTCGGTCGTCGGCAGGCCGTCCTCGTCGAGGTCGTAGCCGAAGTCGTCGGCGAACTCGGCGACGACATTGCGGACCTTCTCCTGCGTCTCGTCGGACCAGTCGCCCTCGGAGATCGCCTTCAGAACGTCCTTGCCCTCCGCTCCGACCCGCTGGGTCAGGCCCGCGAGGAACTCCTCGACACGATCGGTGCTCACGCGGTCGAGATAACCCTGAGTCGCGGCGAAGATCTGCACGACCTGGTTCTCGACCGTCATCGGGTCGCGCTCGTTCTGGTTGAGCGTCTTGACGAGCCGCTCACCACGGGCGAGCGTCTTGCGCGTGTCCTCGTCGAGGTCCGATCCGAACTGAGCGAACGCTTCGAGCTCGCGGTACTGGGACAGGTCGAGCTTCAGACCGCCCTGCACCTTCTTCATCGGTGTGATCTGAGCCGCCGAGCCGACGCGCGACACCGAGATGCCCACGTTGATCGCCGGGCGGACGCCGGAGAAGAACAGGTTCGGCTCCAGGAAGATCTGGCCGTCGGTGATCGAGATCACGTTCGTCGGGATGTAGGCCGACACGTCGCCAGCCTGCGTCTCGATGATAGGCAGCGCCGTCAGCGAACCCGCGCCCTGAGCGTCGGAGAGCTTGACCGCGCGCTCCAGCAGACGGCTGTGCAGGTAGAAGACGTCGCCCGGGTAGGCCTCGCGACCCGGCGGGCGGCGCAGCAGCAGCGACATCTGGCGGTACGCGTCAGCGTGCTTTGAGAGGTCGTCGTAGACGGCGAGTGCGTGGCCGCCCTTGTAAAGGAAGTACTCGCCCATCGCGCAACCGGCGTACGGAGCCAGGAACTTGATCGGCGCGGCTTCGTCGGCGGCAGCGGCGACGATGATCGTCGACTCCAGCGCGCCGTGCTCGGCGAGCGTCTCGGCGATGCCGACGACGGTCGCCATGCGCTGACCGATCGCGACGTAGATCGAGACGATCCCCGAGTCCTTGTTGTTGATGATCGTGTCGATCGCGATCGCCGTCTTGCCCGTCTGACGGTCGCCGATGATCAGCTCGCGCTGGCCGCGGCCGATCGGGATCATCGAGTCGACGGCCTTCAGGCCGGTCTGCATCGGCTCAGAGACGCCCTGACGGTGGACGACGCCAGGCGCCTTGAACTCGACGGGGCGCGACTCGGTGAGGTTCAGATCACCCTTGCCGTCGAGCGGCTCGCCGAGCGGCGAGACGATGCGGCCCAGGAGAGCGTCGCCGACCGGCACCTCGAGCAGCTTGCCCGTGCGCTTGACGACGTCGCCCTCGGAGACGAGCTGCCACGGTCCGAACAGCACGACGCCGACGTTGTCGGATTCGAGGTTCAGCGCGAGCCCGGTCACGTCATGCGGCAGCTCGAGCATCTCGAACGCCATGCAGTTCTCAAGGCCGTGGACGCGCGCGATGCCGTCACCGATCGAGAGGACGGTGCCGACCTCTGTGAGCTCGGCCGAGCCCTGATCGAGTCCCTCGATGCGGGACTTCAGGATGGAAGTGATCTCGTCTGGATTGATCTGCATAAGAAATTCAGTCCTCAGGCGGCCGTAGCCACGCTCTTGCGGAGTTGTTCAAGGCGGTTGCGGATGGATGCGTCGAGAATCGAGTTGCCGACGCGTAGTACCAGGCCGCCGAGTACGTCTGGATCGACGACCGTCGTCAGTTCGACGGTCTGGCCTGTCTGCGTGCCGATTGCGTCACCGATGTTCTTGGAGATGCTGGAGTCGAGCTCGATCGCACTTGTGATCTGGACCGGGAGCAGCTTGTTCTCCTCGCGCCAGATCGTGTCGAGCGCGCGGCGCATGCGGAAGATCACCGGCATGCGATGGTTCTCCACCAGCAGCTCAAGGAAGTTGACGAGCAGCGGATCGGCGCCGGTGATCGCCTTCCCGAGAGCTTCACGCTTCTCGTCGCTGGAGAAATACGGCGAGAAGAAGAACGTCTGCAGCTCACGCGACTGCGAGATCGCGTCGGCCACTTCGCCGAGCTGGTCGCGCACGTCATCGAACTTGCCTGCGTCCGAGGCAGCCTGATGCAGCGAACGTGCGTAGACCTGAGCGATCTCTTCCATGACTTAGACGCGCTCTCCCGACAGCGCGGAGAAATCGAGCTCGGCGAGCGCCTCGTCGATGAGCCGCTTCTGATCGGCGTCGGTGAGTGTCTTGCGGGTGACCTTCTCGGTCGCGAGGATCGTCAGCGCCGCGACCTCGTTGCGGATCTCCTGGATCGCGCGGCGAGTCTCGGCCTCGACGTCCTTGCGGGTCTGCGCGAGGAGCTCCTCGCGCTGGACCTTCGCCTTCTCGGTCGAGTCACGCTCGAACGACTCAGCGTTCTTGCGCGCGCGCGTGACGATCTCCTCAGCCTGCACACGGGCCTCCTTGAGGCGCTCGCGGTACTCCTCGAGCAGCTCGTCGGCATCCTTGCGCACCTTCTCGGCATGATCGATCGAGTCCTCGATCGCGCGTGTGCGCTTGTCGAGGGCAGCGCCGATCTTCGGGAACGCCGCGTACTTCAGGATCAGCATTACGACGAAGAAGATCGCCAGCGTCCAGATCATCAACCCGACGTTGGGTGTGACCAGGAAGCTGCCGCCCTCCTCCTCGCCGCCCGCCACTTCGGTGGCGCCAAGGAGAATCGTGTTGAACAGGGTCATCGTTATCGGCCTAGAGGAAGACGGCGAGCAGACCGGCGACGAGGCCGTAGAAGAAGCACGCCTCGGTCAGAGCGAAGCCGAGCCACTGGATCGACGTGATTTCATCGCGCATCTCGGGCTGGCGAGTGACCGACTCGATCACCTTGCCGAAGATGATTCCGATGCCGACGCCGGCGCCCGCAGCACCGAGTCCGCCGCCGACACCGAGGCCGATGCCGCGCAGGCCCTTTTCGATGTCGCCTGAGCCTTCAGCAGCCTGGGCCAGGACGGTGGTGATGACAGAGAGGTCCATTGTTTTTCAGTACTCCTAGTGGTCGTCGGCGACGGCGCCGCCGAGGTAGATGGCAGTCAGCGTGGCGAAAATGAAGGCTTGAAGCGTCGCCACGAGTCCGACTTCGAAGAGGAAGATTGCAACTGCGAACGGGAAGGTGATCGCGCCGAGCGCCTCGATGCCGAGCAGCACGACGAGCGCGCCGCCCATGAACAGGATGATCAGGTGGCCGGCAAGCATGTTCGCAAACAGACGCACTGAGAGCGAGATCAGGCGCATGAAGTTCGACATGATCTCCAGCGGGAAGATCAGCAGCACCATCGGGCCCTGGACGCCCTTCGGCACGAAGGCTTTCAGGTAGCCGATTGGGCCCTTGGCGCGGATGCCCTCGATGTTGTACGAGATGAACACGACCAGCGCGAGCACGAGAGGGACCGAGATGTTCGCCGTCGCCGCGTAGATCGCGAAGCTCGGGATCTCGGTGCCGAAGAGCGAGAACTTGTGCTCCGTGTTGGTCGGCAGCGGGATGAAGCCGATCAGGTTCGAGTACCAGATGAACAGGAAGAGCGCCCCGATCAGCGGGAACCACTTCTTGGCCATTCGATCGTCCATCGAACCCTTGGTGATCGTGTCGCGCATCGTCGTGTAGAGGAGCTCGATGAGCGTCTGCACGCGGTTCGGGCGCGCCTGCATGCGATTGGCCACGTAGACCATCGTGATCACGGTCAGGACGCCGGCGATGAAGAGGTAGAGAACCGCTTTGTTGAGGTCAAAAGGACCCGGCAGCGCGAGCCACGTGTCGGTCTTGAACTCGTTCGGCGGCTGGAAGTGGGTGTTGTCCTTACGCGCCCAGCCGAAGATCCCGACGAACACCGCGATGATCCCGATGAAGCCGAGGAGGCCGAGGTAGACCTTGGACTTGGTGGATGCAAACAACGCCATCAGGACCTGCCGCCGTCGAGGGCCCGCTGGAGGAACCCGTTTGCGAAGTAGATCGTCAGTGCGACGAGCGCCGTGACACATGCGGCGACGCCGTCCTCACGGTCGCCGAGGACGCCGACGAGCACGATCGCGAGCGCCAACAGCCAGACCCGGCCGAGCAGCGCACCCACGTTCAGCCCGACAGCGCGCCGGATGTCGGTCGCGCGCTTGGCCTGACGTTCGACCGCCACGGCGATCAGCCGCTGGATCGTCCAAGCCACGGCTGCCACCGCATAGCCGAGCACCGGGGCTCCGGCGATGAGCACGAACGGCGCAGCCGCGATCACGACGATCACGTCGACGTAGCGCAGCGCCGCCAGCGGATCTGTCGCTCGAGTCATCGCAGGCGAGGACATTTCACTGCTCCGCGACTGCGAACGACGGGAAACCGCGGAAGCAGCCGGGCACGACCACGCGTTGCGTGGCTGCGGCTGGAAGCCGAGATTTTGGGACGACGGCTGCACCTTGGCAGGCGCGCCCGCGAGGGGGCGTCGTCAAATGGGTCGTTTGTCATGCGTTCGAAAGGTCAGGCGACGGCGATCTTTTCAATCGCCGAGAAGAACGTGACGCCCGCGTGGACATTTGTGCGGCGGACGACCCTTCCGGAAGCGATGAAACTACGCCGCTTCCTTGGCGGCAACGCGCACAGTAGCAGACGATGCGAAGACATTGTGACGACTTTGTGACAGTGCCCGCGCCATCGTTCGAGGCAAGACAGGCGCGGGTTATGACAACCGGGTATCGGTAGCAGGACAGACATCGTCACAACCGGTCGATCAGGGTGCTCATGCGCGTGAGGCTATGCAGGGTGTCAGCCCGTTCAGCGTCGCTCATCGCACCGAACAGCTTCACCCGGTCGGCCACGATGCGGCGCTGCTTGGCGTCCATCATCTCCTGTCCGCGTTCGGTCAGGCGTACGAGCACCTGCCGGCGATCGTCGGGGGCGGGATTGCGCTCGACCAAACCGTCGCGCTCGAGTCCGTCGAGCATCCTTGTGGCAGTCGGCGAGGCGATCTCCGCCTGAGCCGCCAGCCTGCCGACCGGCAGGCCATCCGACTCCGCGAGCGGGCGCAACAGGTTCATCTGCGAAACGGACAGCCCGTCAAGCGCGTGACGCGTCCGCAAGCGGCGCGTGGCGGCGTTGAAGACGCGCCAGGCCTCGGCCAGTTCGTCGTCACTGGGGACCGCCTCGGAATTCATGTAGCAACCCTAGAAAATGTTCTGCCTACAGATCTACGTCAATCCCCCACGGGCGCCGACGTCTCAACGGAAGCTCTTGAATCGTCGAAGCGCCAGGGATGCCTGTCGACCGCTCATTAGGCTTCGGCGATCGGAGACGGCGAACACATACTCGTAGTAGGTGCGCTGCTGGCCGCCGGCCTCGCCGGTTCACTGCTGGCCGGCAGGCTGCGAATCCCGGGACTGATCCTCTTCCTCGCGATGGGGATGGCGATCGGTTCAGACGGCACAGGCTGGATCCACTTCAACGACTACGAGCTGGCCCGCACGATCGGCATCGTCGCGCTGGCGCTGATCCTGTTCGAGGGCGGCCTCACCGCAGGCTGGCACGAGATCCGTCCCCAGCTCGCGCCGATCGTGGCGCTATCGACCGTCGGGACGCTCATCACCGCGATCTGCACGGGCCTGGCGTCGACGCTGCTGTTCGACTTCACGCTGCTCGAAGGAATGCTGCTCGGGGCGATCGTCTCGTCAACAGACGGCGCCGCGATCTTCGCGCTTCTGCGCGAGTCGACGCTCAAGCGGCGCGTGGCCCGCACCCTGGAGGGCGAATCAGGATTCAACGACCCGGTCGCCGTGCTGCTGGTGCTCGGCTTCATCAAGTGGATCGACGAGCCCGGCTATGGCGTCCTGAACATGGCCGGGGAGTTCGTGCTCGAGATCGGAATCGGACTGGTCGCCGGGGTCGCGATCGGCGCGTTCGGCACATGGGTGCTGCGCACGGCGCGGCTCGCCTCGGGCGGTCTCTATCCCGTCGCGACACTCGCGACGGCGGCGCTCGCGTTCGGCTCCGCCGATGTGCTGCATGGATCCGGCTTCTTGGCCGTCTACATCGCCGGGCTGATGCTCGGCGGCGCCGCGATCCCCGCGCAGCAGACCGTCACGTCGTTTCATCAGGGTGCCGCCTGGGTCGCCCAGATGACGATGTTCTTCACGCTGGGGCTGCTCGTCTTTCCGGGCCAACTGGACAACGTGATCCTCGAAGGATCCGCGCTCGCGCTCATGATCGTCTTCTTCTCGCGACCGATCGGCACCTTCATCGCGATGCTCCCGTTCGGCTACACCCTCCGCGAACAGGCCGTGCTCGGCTGGGCCGGGATGCGCGGCGCCGTGCCGGTGGTGCTCGCGACCTTCCCCGTGATCGCGGGGGTCCCACAGAGCGTCGAGTTCTTCAACATCGTGTTCTTCGCGGTGGTCGCCTCGACGCTGCTGCAGGGCTCGACCTTCGAGCCGCTCGCGAAACGCCTCGGAGTCACCACCGATGTTCCGGCTCTGCCCCGGCCGCTTTCAGAATCGGGCACGATCCGCCGGCTCGGCGCCGAGGTGCTCGAGTTCCCGGTGGCGCCCGGCGACTCTTTGATCGGCGTCCGCGTGCGTGACCTCGGCCTGCCCCGCGATGCCGTCGTCAACGTGATCGTGCGTGGAGGGCAGGCGATCCCGCCACGCGGATCCACGATCGTCATGGCCGACGACCGCCTGCACGTGCTCTACCGCGAGGAGGCCGCGCGCGAGCTGGCCGATCTCACGCAGACATGGCGCAACGGCGAGGTCGGCCTGCCGCGGGCCCCGCGACCGCTGCGGCGCTCCAACGCACCGGTGTTCTCGTCTCGCCCATGGAATCCGGACGATGGCGATGCGACGCGGCCGGAGGTGGTCGCCGGTTGGGCCGTGGTGCAGCAGCTGCGCATCCGCCGCGACACACCCGGAGCGCTGCTCGTACTCGAGGACGGCCGCTACGCCATCTCAGGACCGCTGCTGGCAATCGGCAGCCGGTCGGCGCTCATCCGTTGGGCCGAACTGCGAATGGTTCGCGGAGACGACGAGGAGCGCGCTTGGATGCGGACCGTCGTCGGGGCGCTGGCCTCCGATGTGCACGAACGGCTCGCCAGCCGCAGGCGTGAAGCGCCGCCGCCAGAGCCAGAGGCAACGCCCTAGCGAGTCAGACAACGATCGCATCCCGCGGCTCGCCTGCACCAAATTGCGCAGACGAGCCGTTGGGATGCGAACCGCCAGCGTGGCTAGCGGTTGGCCAGAACGATCTGGTACGCCGGGCGCAGCTGCCCGGAAGCGTCCTTGAGCGCCGAGTCCCAGGTCAGGTACTCAGGCGCCGCATTGTTGTTCCAGTTGTAGATGTAGACCTTCTTGATACGCGGCTGCTTCTTGACGATGTTGTCGAACAGGAACGTCGTCGCCTTCGCGGCGTGGTCGACGCCGCTATCAGCGAAGTGCGAGTTGTTGATCGTGTTGCGTCCGACGACGCCGCCGGTCTCCGTGAGCCACACGTCACCCTTCTTGGTGACCTTCAAAAAGGCGCGCGTCCGCTTCGTCGAGAAGTTGTTCACATCGACGTAGTTGTGCAGGCCCCAGATCTTGACCTTGGAGCTACCGAGCTCCTTGTTGAACTTCTTGGTCCATGACACGAGGTTCGGCTTGTCGAGCACGTCGGCGACGATCTTGCAGCCCTTGCAGGCCTTCTTGACGGCCTTGTACCACTCGGCGGCCTGCTTCGGCGTCTTGTTGAGGTTGGCCTCGTTCCACGGCGAAACCTGCTTGATCTGACCCGGGTACGCCTTGCGCAGCTTCTTCAGCTGTGCGACGAGCTGCTTGGGCTTGGGGTTCTTGGAGCCGTTCTTGGACTTGTCGAACGCGAGGAGCACGGTGTACCCGCCGGCCTTGGCGCCCTTCATCCAGAGGTCAAAGCGTGCCTTCTCGGCCTTGCCCGCGGCCTTCTTGGAACTCATCACGTCCCAGCCGACGAGAACACGAACCTGCTTGGTGCCGAGGTCCTTGAACTGCTGGTCCGTGAACATGTCCGGTTTGTTCTCGGAAATGCCGATCACGGCCTTGCCGTGCGCCACCGATGGGATCGCGGCGGCGATGAGCAGGCTGAGGGCGAGTACTAGGCGAGTCGGGCGAAGCATTGGTTTGATTTCTCCAACTGGTTGCTTACAGCGAGTGATTGGTGAGTCTTAGGTGGAACACGGCACTGCTGGGAAGTTGCGGTGGCTAGCGCGGGACCTGGTCGAACTCACCGGTCTCCAGACGTCGTGCGACGTCCTCGTCGATCTCGGCTTCGCTCGCCCCTGGACGAGCGCGACGGATCGTGATTCCCTCAAGCCCCCGCAGCTTCAGTAGTTCCAATACATATACGAGATACACGCTTGCGGCGAGCACTGCAAGGCCACATGCCCCCATCACCGCCGCCCAGCCCGGGTCGATCTTGCCGCCCTCGTCGCTGTAGGGAACGAAGCGCAAAGCGACAGCGAACGCGCCCAAGAGGACGGTCCATGCATACAGGTATCCGAGCGTGCGGCGACGGCTGAAGCCGATGCGATCCAGCCGATGGTGGAAGTGGTTGGCATCGCCGCGATAGATCGGGCGGCCGTACTTCAAGCGCTTGAGCACGACGAACGTGGTGTCGAGGAACGGCACTGCCAGCACGACCAGCGGAAACAGCAGTGCCAAGACGGCCTGGGTCTTGACCGCGCCCTCGACGGCGACGCAACCGAGTAGGAAGCCCAGCAGATTCGAGCCGCAGTCCCCCATGTAGACACCGGCCGGCGGGAAGTTATGAACCAGGAAGCCGAGCGCGATCCCGGCGGTGATTGCCGCCAGCACCCCTGCATGGCCGCGCTCCAGATCAAAGGCGATTATCGCGAACGTCGCCGCCGCGATCGCGCAGACGCCGGCCGCGAGCCCGTCGACGCCATCGCTCAGATTGACGACGTTGATCACCAATGTCAGACCGGCGATCGTGATCGGTGCGCCGGCCTTGCCGAAGTCGACGGCGCCGACGAACGGCAGCGTGATGTTCTGGACCTCGACACCTGCAAGGACCGGAATGCTCGCCGCGCCGATCTGACCGAGCAGCTTGAGCGCCGGAGGCAGATCGAAGCGGTCATCGAGGGCGCCGACCAGCGCGATCACCACGGCGCCGAGCAGGATCCCGTGCACGCGGTCTGAGACGATCGGGCTCGGATCGAGTACCAGCAACGCTGCGACGAGCAGACCCCCGAGCATCGCGAGCCCGCCGAGCAGCGGCGTCGATCCCTGACCGAGGCCGCGGGCCTTGTGATCGTCGACGGCGCCGATTCTCGTCGCGAAGCGAGCTGTGAACGGAGTCAGCGCGGTCGCAACGATGAAGGCGACCGCAAAGGCGACGAGTGCGGTTGTCTCGTCCATCGACCTTCAGCCTACGCGTGCTGACGGACTTCAGCATCGAATCATCGGGTTCTGGATGATTAGCGGCCGTGAGCGGGAACCGCGAGGCGGTGGGCGGCGTAACAGGGACGGTGGGCGGCCGGCCGCTATCAGAGCAACAGCTCATCGACCGCGCGCGCGGCGGGGACACGCGTGCCTACGAGGAGCTCGTGCGCAGGCATCAGCCGCTCGCATTGCGCACGGCATTCACGATTGCCGGGTCGGCGGCGGACGCCGAGGAGGCCGTCCAGGATGCCTTCATGAAAGCTTGGGACGCGCTCGGCGGCTTCCGGCCGGGCGCACCATTCCGGCCGTGGCTGCTGGCGATCGTTGCCAACGAGGCGAAAACGCGCCGCCGTGCGGCGCGGCGGCGGCGGTGGTGGACCGAGCAGGCCGCGAACGAGACGCTGACGACACGCGACCTCTCAAGCTCCACCCCGGAGATACAGGCGCTCGAACATGAGCAACGCGCCGTGCTATTCGCGGCGCTCGAACGGTTGCCTGAACGCGATCGCACCGCTCTCAGGCTGCGGTACAGGCATGAGCTTTCCGAACGCGAGATGGCTGCGGCGCTGAACTGCCGCCCGGGCACGGTCAAGTCCAGGCTCTCGCGCGCGCTGAACCGGTTGCGCGACCAGATCGGAGAGGCCACGCTCGTCGTACTGGTGACCGTCGCCGTCGCAGCGGCCGCCGTCCCGCCGGTCCGCGCGGCCATCGGTCGCATCCTCGGCTTCGCGGGCGGCGAACGCGTCGAGCGTGTCGAGCGTGTCCCACAAGGCCGGCGACTCGACCTCGGCACCGCGATGACGCTTGCTCGGGCCCGCGAGCGGGCGGGCTTTCCGATCCTCCTGCCGCGCCGGCTCGGCATGCCTACCGGGGTACTCGTGGGCGGGGACCTCGATGGGCGCGCCGTGACGCTGGTTTACGGCGACGACACGGCGCTCACGGCGATACCGCAGGCTTCGATCCTCAGTGTCGCCAAGCAGATCGGCGCAGAGGTACAGGTGCGCTGGGTCGAGGTTTCCGGCAGCAGCGGACTATGGATCGCACGCGGTCCGCGCGCGCTCACGATCCCCGGGGCGGCGGGTACGCGTTCGACGCGCCGCGCGGCGATCCCGGGTGCCGGGGTGCTGCTCTGGGACCGAGACGGCATCGCGTATCGGCTTGAGACCCGGCAGCCGCTCGCGACTGCGCTCACGATCGCCCGGTCCGTCGAGGAATAGGACTCAGCCGAGATGCGCGTACAGCGGGTACTTCTGCGTAAGCGCGCGCACGCGCTCGCGTAGTTCGCTCTGGAGCCCTTCGAACGCCGGCGTGAGGGCGCTCGCGATGATCTCACCGAGCTCCGTGAAGTCGTCCACCTGCAGGCCGCGCGTTGCCAAGGCCGGCGCGCCGATGCGAAGCCCGCTCGTCACCATCGGCGGGCGCGGATCGAACGGCACCGCGTTGCGGTTCACGGTGATGTCGATCGAGTGCAGGCGATCCTCGGCCTGCTGGCCGTCGAGCTCGGAATCGCGCAGATCGACGAGCGTCAGGTGGACGTCGGTGCCGCCGGTGAGCACCGACACGCCCGCGCCCGCCTGCATCAGCTCGCCCGCCACGGCGCGCGCACCGGCCAGCGTCCGCTCCTGGCGCTCGGCGAACTCCGCCGACATCGCGATCTTGAGCGCCACCGCCTTGGCGGCGATCACGTGCATCAGCGGGCCGCCCTGCTGCCCGGGGAAGACCGCGGAATCGATCTTCTTCGCATGTTCCTCGCGCGAGAGGATCATCCCGCCTCGCGCACCGCCGATCGTCTTGTGGATCGTCGTGGTCACGAAGTCGGCGAACGGAACCGGACTCGGGTGCAGGCCCGCCGCGACGAGCCCGGCGAAGTGCGCCATATCGACGAGCAGATAAGCGCCGACTTCGTCGGCGATCGCGCGGAAGGCCTCGAAATCGAGCTGGCGCGGGTACGCGGACCAGCCGGCGACGATCATCTTCGGCTTCGCCGCCAGGGCCAGCTTGCGGACCTCGTCCATGTCGATGCGATGCGTTTCCGGCGAGACCTCATAGGCGGCGATGTCGTAGAGGCGTCCGGAGACGTTCAGGCGCATGCCATGGCTCAAATGACCGCCGTGGGCAAGCGAGAGCCCCATCAGCGTGTCGCCCGGTTCGAGGAATGCTTGGTACACGGACGTGTTTGTCTGCGCGCCCGCATGCGGCTGCACATTGGCGTGCTCGGCCCCGAACAGCGTCTTGGCGCGATCGATCGCGAGCTGCTCGGCGACGTCCACGTACTCGCAGCCCCCGTAGTAGCGCCGCCCGGGATAGCCCTCGGCGTACTTGTTCGTGAGCACAGAGCCCTGCACGTCGAGCACCGCCTGCGGCACGAAGTTCTCCGACGCGATCATCTCGAGCGTGTTCTGCTGGCGCTCGAGTTCATCACCGAGCACCTTGGCGATCTCGGGATCGACAGCGGCTACTGGAAGGTTGAAGTAGTTCTCGGGAAGGTCGGCCACGGTCGGGTCGACGCTATCAATCGCGAACGCTCACCCGAGGCCAGCAGGCTCGGGTGAGACTGCTATCTGCGGCCCTCTGCGGAATCGTCGTTCGATCCGTCGAGCGCGGAGATCTGGTCGACGCGACGCGCGTGGCGCCCACCTTCGAACTCGGTGTTGAGGAACACGCTGACGATCTCGTTTGCGAGCTCCGGCGTGAGCCGCGCGCCTGACAGCGTGATCACGTTCACGTCATTGTGGCGACGCGCCATCTCGGCCTCCTGAGCGTCATGCGCATTGACGGCCCGAATGCCACCGACCTTGTTGGCGACGATCGAGACACCGTTGCCGCTACCGCAGGCCAGCACAGCGCGCTCGGCCTCGCCCGCAGCCACGATCTGCGCGGCCTCGCTTGCGAAGTGCGGGTAGTCGACGGACTCAGGCGAGCTCGTCCCGACGTCGCGCAGCTCGTGCCCCGCGAGTTCGAGGGCGGTCTTGACCTGCTCTTTGAGATGGAAACCGGCGTGATCTGACCCGATGACGATGCGCACGGCGCGAACGTACAGGATGTCCGCCCGCGTGAGTCGCGCGCTGTTCAGGGTTCGAGGATCGAGGCGATGAAGTCCCGCGGCACAGATCCTTCGCGAAGGATCTTCCAGTTCCCATCGGCCTCGTAGCCGCGAAGGTCGAGCACAGTCGACGGCGTGCCGGGCAACGTGCCGGCATCGAGCACCAGGTCGCAGCCATCGACGATCTGCGGGGCGATCTCGCCGACACTGCACGCATCCGGCGCGCCGCTCAGGTTGGCCGATGACTGCAGGATCGGCCAGCTGACGTTGCGCAGGGCCTCGGTCTCCGGACCCAGCGCGGGCACGCGCAACCCGATCGTGTCCGGAGCCGGGCCGCAAGCGAGTGGATAGCGGCCATCGTGGTTGTTGAGCAGCACGGTGATGGCGCCGGGCAGCAGGCCCTTCAGAGCCGCGAGCGTGTACGGGTCCTGGTCGCCCAGCGCGCCGAGCGCGAGCTCAAGCGAAAAGAACATCACCGCGGACGGCTTGTCGGGGCGACGTCCCTTCAGCCCATAGAGGTTCTCCACAGCGCGGCGGTCGCCGACATCGCAGGCCAGGCCGTAGACCGTGTCTGACGGAAAGACCGCCACACCACCGACTGTCATGCAGCGTTCGAAGGTCTCGGCGTGCTCGAGCGTGATCATCGCCACCCGATCACCACACGATCGATGCCGGCGAGATCCTTTTCCAAGCGAGTGCTGTAGCCGTCAAGCATCTCTGCCACGGCCGCCGCCTGACCGGCGCCGACTTCGAGCGCCACCCATGGCGCGGTCACCTGCGCCGCAAAACGCCGGAACGCGTCGAGGCCGTCGGCACCGGCGAACAGCGCGGCGGCGGGCTCATGCGACAGCTCGGGCGCGAGCTTGGCCGATTCTTCCACGTAGGGCAGGTTGGCGATCACCGCGTCGACCGGCCCGATGCCGTCGAGCAGGTCGGCGACCACGAAATCCACCGGAAGACCCAGGCGCTTGGCGTTCGCCCGTGCTACCTCGATCGCATCCGGCGAGACGTCGCTGCCGCTGACGACGAGATCGGGGCGCTCCGACGCCAGCGCCAGCGCGACTGCGCCGGAGCCCGTGCCGACCTCGTGGACGACCGCGCCTTCGCCGAGTGTCAGCGCGGCCTCGACGAGATGCTCGGTCTCCGGGCGCGGGATCAACACGCGCTGGTCGACCTCCAACTCGATGTGCCGGAAGGCCTTGCGTCCGACGAGATACGCGACCGGGACACGCTGCACGGTGCGCAGGCGGATGTCGTCGCGGAAGCGCCGGCCAGGCTGGCCGTCGACGAAGATCTGGCGATCGGTGATCAAGCGGGCGCGATCGATGCCCAGAGCATGGGCGAGCAGGACCTCCGCGTCCAAGCGAGGATTCTCGACGCCGGAGGCCTCGAGCGCGATCTGCGCTGACTGCAGCGCCTCACGGACGGGCGTCCCGACCATCGTCATACAGCCGCGGCCTGCGCCTCGAGCCCGCGGCGCTTCTCGTCATCGGCGAGCGCGCTCGTGAGTGCTTCCAACTCCCCTTCCAGGACTTGGTCGAGGTTGTGGACCGTGACCTTGATGCGGTGGTCGGTCACTCGTCGTTCGCCGTAGTTGTAGGTGCGAATCTTCTCGGAACGATCGCCGGTGCCGACCTGCGCCTTGCGTGTGGCGGCAGCTTCGGCGGCGGCCTCTGCCTGTGCGCGCTCGTAGAGCCTGGCGCGCAGGACGCGCATCGCGCGTTCGCGGTTCTGGAGCTGTGACTTCTCGTCCTGCATCGACACGACGACCCCCGACGGCTTGTGTGTGATGCGTACCGCGGAGTCCGTCGTGTTGACCGATTGGCCACCTGGGCCGGACGATCGGTAGACGTCGATCTGGAGATCTGACTGGTTGATCTCGACGTCCACGTCTTCTGCTTCGGGCAGCACTGCGACGGTCGCCGTCGACGTGTGGACGCGGCCTTGAGACTCCGTCGCCGGCACGCGCTGGACGCGGTGTGTCCCGCCCTCGAACTTGAAGATCGAATAGGCGCCGTCGCCCTTGATCGCGAAGGTGTGTTTGCTGTCGCCTGATTCGAGGATCTCGACGGATAGGCCGCGGCGCTCGGCGTAACGGGTGAGCATGCGGAAGACGTCTCCCGCCCAGATCCCGGCCTCCTCGCCGCCGGCTCCGCCCTGGATCTCGATGATGACGTTCTTGTCGTCGTTGGGGTCGGGCTCGACCATCGCCAGGCGGATCTCTTCTTCGAGTTCGGTCAGGCGCGCGCGGCCCGCGTCGAGCATCTCGCGCACCTCAGCGTCGTCGTCGCCTTCGTCGATCATCTCCTGCGCGCCGGCTACGTCGCCCGCGGCCTGGCGCCACTGCTCGGCCAGTTTCGCCGCGCCCTCCAGGCGGCTGTACTCGCGCCCGACCTCCGCGTAGCGGTTGCGATCCGCGATCACCGCGGGGTCGACGATCTCTTCTCCGAGTTCGGCGAAGCGCGCCTCGATCTGTTCGACGAGCTTCTCGATCATTCCTCGACCGAGTCTAGGACGAGCGCCTCCCCCACCTCACCTGGGCGACATTGATCGCCTATTTCACGACTAACGTCGCCCAAGCGGCACGCCCACCGCACCTGGGCGACGTTGACGTTCTATTTCGAGGTCAACGTCGCCCAAACGCCAACCGGCACCTCACCTGGGCGACATTGATCGTCTATTTCACGACTAATGTCGCCCAAGCGGGAATTCGGGATGGATCGGGCGCTGAGAGGTGTGCCAGGGCCGAAGGCTGTGCTGGTTGCACAGGCGAGGCACTGGCGCGCGTTACGGCGTTCGAGGCGCCCGAAGCTAGGCGACGACTTCCATGCCGACGCGTTCTGCGGCAGTCGCACCCATCGGGTTCTCGACTTCCAGGACCGCTTGCATGGATGCGATTGCGACGGCGAGCTGATCGTGATCGGGCTCACGTGTCGTCAGCTTCTGCAGCATCAGGCCCGGCCACATGATCGCCCGGACCGCCGCGAAGCGCCGGTTTTTGCCGGCGAACTTGATGATCTCGAACGAGATCCCAGCAATCAGCGGCACGCCGACGATCCGGCTCGCCATCAGCAGGTACCACTCGGGCAGGCCGAGCGGCGCGAACACAAAGATCGCGACGATCATCACGATCAGCAGGAAGCTCGTGCCGCAGCGTGGGTGCAGCCGCGAGAACTTCGCTGCGTTCTCGGGCGTCAGCTCCATGCCCGCCTCGTAACAGGAGATCGTCTTGTGCTCGGCACCGTGGTACTCGAAGACGCGCCGGAGATCGCGCATCCGCGAGAGCAGTGTCAGATACCCAAGGAAGATCGCGGTGCGCAGCAGCCCCTCCACGAGCCAGAACACGAACGCCGACCCGAGCTGATCCTTGAAGAGGCTCGTCAGCCCGACAGGCACCACAAAGAACAGGCCGACCGAAAGCGCCAGCGCCGCCACGATCGTGAAGAACCACATGAAGCCGGAGATCGGCTCCTCCTCCTCGGGCAGCTGCGCGTTGGCGCTGATCCCAAGCGCCTTGAAGCCGATCGCGAGCGATTCGCCGAGCGCCACCACGCCGCGGATGATCGGCAGGCGAAGAATGCGGTGCTTCTTGAGCACCGATGTCAGCGGAAAGGACTGGACGCTGATTTCGCCGAGCGCAGCCTCCGTCGGATCGAGACCGTCCTCGCCGACCTGCTCGGGCAGCGGTCTGCGGACCGCGACGGCCCAGGTCGACACGCCGCGCATCATCACGCCCTCGAGGACGGCCTGGCCGCCTACCGGTGCGTCACGTTGTGAAACCAGGCCGCCGGCAAAGGCGCCACGGCCGTCCGCGACGGAAGCATTCTCAGCGTCAGCCATGCTTCCGCGAGCAGGCCCTAAGGCCTATTTGTCTCGGCCGGCCTTCGCCTGACGGCGCTTGAAGCGCTCGACGCGTCCGCCCGTGTCAACGAGCTTCTGGCGACCGGTGTAGAACGGATGGCAGTTCGCGCAGATCTCCACATGGATCTCGCTCTGCGTCGAACGCGTCCAGAACTCGTTGCCGCAGGTGCAGCGGACGTGGGCGGCTACGTATTCGGGATGGATCTCGGTCTTCATGAGAAGGTCAGTGTAGCGAGGCCCAAATGGCTGGCTCGCTACGGCTTCCGGCCGTTTACCAGCCTGACGATGCGGTCATCAGCCCCGCGGCGGCTCGCGTACCGATCCGTTGATGAAGTCGACGATCTCCTGGGTAGAAGCGCCGGGCGTGAAGATCTCCGAAACACCGAGCCGCTTCAGTTCAGGGATGTCATCGGCCGGGATCGTGCCGCCAAGGCAGACCAGCACATCGTCGATCCCCTCTTGCGCGAGCAGACTCATGATCCGCGGCACGAGCGTCATGTGCGCGCCCGACAGGATCGAAAGACCGACCGCGTCGGCGTCCTCTTGGATCACCGTTTCGACAATCTGCTCGGGCGTCTGGTGGAGGCCCGTGTAGATGACCTCCATTCCCGCGTCGCGTAACGCGCGGGCGATGATCTTCGCGCCGCGGTCGTGGCCGTCCAGGCCAGGCTTTGCGACTACTACGCGGATCTTTGAGGAACCCTTCACGAGGTCGGGAACTCTACCCACCGCGGCATCGCCGACGGCCGACGCGACCGAATCAGAAAACCGGCGTCTCGCGATAATCGCCCCAGATCTGTTGCAGCGCCTTGACCGCCTCGCCTTCTGTCACGTCGGCACGGGCGCAGGCGATCAGCGCTGGCATCAGATTCACGTCGGGGCGACTCGCGCACAGCTGCAGATCCGCGAGAGCCCGTTCGGCGGCCGCGCTGTCGCGCCGGGCGCGCACCGCCACGATCCGGTCGCGCTGGCGACGTTCGACCTCCGGTGAGACCTTCAGCGTCGGGATCGAGTCGTCTTCGTCGTGCTTGAAGCCGTTGACGCCGACGACGATGCGGCGGCCGGAATCGATCCGTTGCTGGAGCTCGAAGCTGGCGTCGGCGATCTCGCGCTGACAGAAGTTCGCCTTGACGGCCTCGACCATGCCCCCGAGCTCGTCGATCCGCGCGAAGTACTCATACGCGGCCTGCTCCATCTGGTCGGTGAGTGCCTCGACGTAGTAGCTGCCGCCGAGCGGGTCGATCGTGCTCGTGACACCGGTTTCGTGCGCGATGATCTGCTGCGTGCGCAGCGCCACCCGCACGGCCTCCTCGGTCGGCAGCGCGAGCGCCTCGTCGAACGAGTTCGTGTGCAGCGACTGCGTGCCGCCGAGCACGCCGGCCAGTGCCTCGATCGACGTGCGGACGATGTTGTTGAGCGGCTGCTGAGCGGTCAACGACACGCCGGCGGTCTGCGTGTGGAAGCGCATCAGCATCGAGCGCTCGTCGCGCGCGCCGAATGTGTCGCGCAACTCGCGGGCCCAGATCCGGCGCGCGGCCCGGTACTTGGCGATCTCTTCGAAGAAGTCGATCTGCGCGTTGAAGAAGAACGACATCCGCGGCGCGAAATCGTCGACATCGAGCCCGCGGTCGACGCCCTGCTGGATGTAGGTGAGCCCGTTCTTGAGCGTGAACGCGAGCTCCTGCTGTGCGGTCGCTCCGGCCTCACGGATGTGGTATCCGGAGATCGAGATCGGATGCCAGCGCGGCGCGTTCTCGGCGCTCCACTGCACGAGGTCGCCGAGCAGGCGCATCGCCGGATCGATCGGGAAGCACCACTCCTTCTGGGCGATGTACTCCTTGAGGATGTCCGCCTGGATCGTGCCGCCGAGCCGCTCGGCCGGCACACCCTGGCGTTCTGCAGCGACGACGTAGAACGCCATCATGATCGCCGCCGGCGCATTGATCGTCATCGAGACCGAAACGCTGCCGAGGTCGATCCCCTCGAAGAGCTCGCACATGTCGTCGAGCGTGTCGACCGCGACGCCCTCGCGGCCGACCTCCCCCTCCGAGCGCGGATCGTCGGAATCGAGCCCCATCAGGGATGGCATGTCAAACGCCGTCGACAGCCCCGTCTGACCGTGCTCGAGCAGATAGCGGAAGCGGGCGTTGGTCTCGTGCGCCGTGCCGTAGCCCGAGAACTGGCGCATCGTCCACAACCGCCCCCGGTACATCGACGGGTAGACGCCGCGCGTGAACGGGAACTGGCCGGGCATCCCGATCCGCTCGTCGCCGCCCTCCGTTACATCCGCCTCCGTATAGAGCGCCTGCACCGGCTCGCCCGACAGCGAGATGAACTCCGCGTCGCGCTCGGGCTTCGCTCCATACGCGGCCAGCCACTCCTCATGAGTCGTGGGTGCTGACTGGTGTACGCCCATCGGCAAATCGTACTTGTAGTCCGAACAGAGACAGCAGGAAACCTGCCACCGCGAGGCCCGCGACGACCGTGAGGCCTGTGCGGAAAACGTCCAGCGTCTCCGCCGGGCTCGCACCGATGCCGGCTCCGGTGCTCACGATCGCCGAGACTGCCGCCATCACGAGCGCCCCGCCGATCTGGAACGAGGTCTGCAGGATTCCGGCCGCGAGGCCCTGCTCGTTGTCTCCCACGCCTGTCGTCGCTTCGACCTGCAGCGTCGTGAAGACGAGGCTGAAGCCGACGCCGAGCAGGATCATCGTCGGGAGCAGCCCGGTGGTGTAGTCGAGCGACTCGCCGATCTGCGTCGCCAGCCCGTAGGCGCCCGCAAACGCGGTGAACCCGATCGCAAGCAGGCGCGCCGCGCCGAAGCGATCGATCAGCGCGCCCATCCGCAGCGACGCGACCGCGATCATGACGCCCGCGGGCAGGAACGCGAGCGCTGTCTGAAGCGGAGACCAGCCGAGCAGGCCCTGGAGATACAGAGTCAGGATGAACTGGAAGCCTGCGTAGGCCCCGAACATCACAAAGGCGCCACCGGCCGCGCGCAGCAGCCGACCGGAACGCAGGATGCCTAGTCGCACGAGCGGGGTCGCGGAGCGGCTCTCGATCCGGGCGAACAACGCCAACAGACCCAGCGAAATCGCGGTCGACGCCAGCGTACGCGCGCTCGTCCAGCCCTGGCCGGGCGCTTCGACGATCGTGTAGACGAGCAGCAGCATCCCGCTTGTCAGGGTCGCCGCGCCGGGCAGGTCGTAATGACGATGGCTGAGGCCCCGACCGATGTCCTTGGGCACGACGCGCGGAGCGATCGCGAGCAGCGCAACCGCCACCGGTAGTGCGGCGGCAAACGTCCAGCGCCAGCCGATCTCGGTGAGCAATCCGCCGATGATCAGACCGGAAGAGAATCCGGTCGCCCCGAACGCCGAGTAGATCCCGATCGCGCGGTTGCGCATCGGCCCCTGGGCGAAGGTCGTGGTGATCAGTGACAGACCGGCCGGTGCCGTGAACGCCGCGGATGCGCCCTTTACGAACCGCGACAGGATCAGCAGCGTGCCGTCCTCAACGACTGTGCCGACGGCCGACGCAGCGGCGAACACCGCCAGTCCGATGATCAGCGTGCGCTTGCGGCCGAAGAGATCGGCAGTCCGTCCGCCCAGAAGCAGCAATCCGCCGTAGCCGAGGACATAGGCCGATACGACCCAGCCGAGTTGCGTCGTCGAAAGATTCAGGTCGGCCTCGATCGAGGGCAGCGCGACGCCGACCATCGAGAGGTCCAGGCCATCGAGGAAGAGCACGGAGCAGAGCACTGCGAGCAAGGCCCACGCCCGGCGGTTCCAGGCGGCATATACGGGAGTTGAAGAGGTCATGCGATGGAACTATACATGCACTTGCATCTAATGCGTATACATCTTGTGTACGCGCAGAATATGCAGAGTCTGTATAATGCCGGGCCGTGGCTGTCACCGATGACACCCAGCTGGTCAGCGAGTGGCGCGAGCTGCTCGAGCGGCACGCGCGGACCAACTGCGCTCTTGAGCACGCGCTCAAGGAATACGAGCTCGGCGTCAGCGAGTTCGAGGTACTCGAGCAGCTGATCACGGGCGACAAGCAAGAGGCGCGCGTGCAACGGCTCGCCGAGCTCGTACATCTGAGTCAGAGCGCGCTATCGCGTGTCGTCGCCCGTCTGGAGGCTGACGGCCTCGTCAGCCGCGGGATGTGCGCAAGCGACCGTCGCGGCGTCTTTGTCTGCGTCACGCCGGAAGGACTCGAACGTTACGAAGCCGCTAAGCCGGCCCAGCGCGCCGTACTCGCCGACTTCCTCGGTTAACGGCGTTTGAAACGCAGTATCGGCCAGCCCTCCGCCAACGCAATAGCGGCGAGCGCCTTGTCCGGATTGACCGCCACCGGATGCCCCACAGCCCGCAGGAACGGGAGATCGGATTCCGAGTCGCTGTAGGCATGCGAGGCGGTGAGATCGATCCCGTTTTCTTCGGCGAACTCGCGTAGGGCACGTGCCTTGCCCTCGCGATAGGTGAACACCTCGATCTCGCCCGTGTAGAAGTCCCCGTCCCGGGCCATCCGGGTGCCGAGCGCGCCATCGAGTCCCAATTCCGCGGCGATCAGCGCGACGGTGTCCTCACCAGCGGCGCTGACGATGTATACGGCGCGGCCTTCTCGCTGGTGCTCACGCGCGAGTTCGAGCACCTGCGGATACACGCGCTTGACGACCGCCGCCACGACCTCGGGACCGAGTCGCTCGAAATCGGCGACCGGCTTACCGCGAATGAGCTCCGACAGCTGGGCCATCACGCGGTCGGTGGCGGCATCGGTCGACCCGGACAGCCGGAAGCGAATGTTGCGGTACGCGTGCTCGGCGAGCGTCCTGCGCTTCATCAGGCCCGCCTTTGTCGCCGCGCGCGACCAGTGGTAGCCGGACGCCCCGCTGATCAGGGTCCGATCGAGATCGAAGAACGCGGCGGCTTTCACTGTCGTTCTACGCGGGATGAACGCGCAGCACGACAGCGTCGCCCTGGCCGCCGCCGGAGCAGATCGCCGCAACGCCGATGCCACCGCCACGGCGGCCGAGCTCATGCACGAGTGCGCCGAGAATCCGAGCGCCCGACGCGCCGATCGGATGACCGAGCGCGACCGCGCCGCCGTTGACGTTGACGATGTCCTCGTCGATTCCGAGCTCGCGAATGGTGTTCAAGGCCACCGACGCGAATGCTTCGTTGATCTCCCATAGGTCGACATCAGCCACCGCGATGCCGGCCTTGTCCAACGCCTTGCGCGCCGCGGACGCAGGCGTCGTGGCGAGGTACGCGAAGTCGTTTGCGCTCTGGGCGTGCGCGACGATCTCCGCGAGCGGCCGCTTGTTGTTGCTCTGCGCCCAGGCGTCGGACGCGAGGACGAGCGCACCGGCCCCGTCGTTAACCGAGGGCGAATTGCCGGCGCTGTGTGAGCCGTCCTTGCCGACGAGGCCCGGCAGCGCGGCAAGCTTCTCAAGCGAGGTATCGGCGCGCGGTCCCTCATCCACCTCGACGAGCGTGTCGCCCTTGCGACCCTTCACCGTCACGGCGACGATCTCCGCGGCGAGACGACCCTCATCGGTCGCCTTCACCGCCAGCTTGTGTGAGCGCAGCGCCCAACGATCGAGATCTGGGCGTGTCAGCTCGAACTCGGCGGCGACCGGGTCGGCCTCCTCATACATCTGCTTGCCGGTGAACGGGTTGCGCAGACCGTCTTGGATCATCGCGTCGAGCGCCTTGACGTCACCCAACCGGAACCCGCCGCGCGCACCGGGTAGCAGATACGGCGCGCCCGACATCGACTCCATCCCCCCGCCGACGCCGACTTCGACGTCACCGGCACGGATCGCCTGGTCGAGCAGCACAGAAGCGCGCAGACCCGACGCGCAGACCTTGTTGATCGTCTCCGAGGAGACCTCCTTCGGGATCCCGGCCGTGACCTGTGCCTGGCGCGAAGGGATCTGACCGACACCGGCCTGCAGCACCTGGCCCATGATCACATGCTGGACCTGGTCGGGCGCCACGTCCGCGCGTTCCAGCGCAGCGGCGATCGCCGTGGCCCCGAGATCGGTCGGTTTCACCGTAGAAAGCCCGCCACCGAGCCGGCCGATCGGGGTCCGGGCGCTACCGAGAATGACTGTCTTTGGCATGTGGGTCGTAGATTACGACGATGCGCGTAACCGCAACCACAAAGCTGCCGATCGATACGACCGCCGACACCGTTGTGGTCGGTCTGATCGAGGATGAGAAGCCCAAGCACGATCCGGGCGGCGCGCTCGCGGACCTCCTGCGCGCGGGAGAAGCCGACGCGAAGTTCAAACACCTCGCCCTGACCCACACCGATGGCAAGCGCTGGATCACGGTCGGGCTGGGCAAGCGGTCCGACCTCAGCGACGAGCGGTTGCGAGTCGCCGCTTCGCTCGCATACACGCGCGCCGCGGAGCTCGGCTGCAAGTCGCTCTGCGTCGAGCTGCCACACGACTACGCCGGTCACCCCGCGCGGTCGACGATCGAAGGCGTTCTGTTCACCGCCTACCGCTATTCGCTCAAACGCGACGCCGCGGACGACGACTCGGGCGTCGAGGAACTCCTGCTCTCGGATCACAACGACAAGAGCAGGATCGCCGCCAACGCGGTGATTCTCACCGAGGCCGTCAACCGCGCGCGCGACCTTGAGAACGCGCCCGCCAACCTGATGACGCCGACCGCGCTGGCGGAGCGAGCGCAGGCGATCGAGGGCGTGAAGGTCGAAGTGACCGGCCGTGACGGCATCGCGGCCCTCGGCATGGGCGCGTTTCATGCAGTCGCCCAGGGCTCGGCCCAGGAGCCGCAGCTGATCGTCCTCAGCTATGACTCCCCCGACGCCAAGGGCCCGAAGCTCGGGCTCGTCGGCAAGGCCGTCACGTTCGATTCAGGCGGTATTTCGATCAAGCCGTCGGCGAAGATGGAAGAGATGAAGTTCGACATGTCGGGCGGTGCGGCCGTGATCGAGGCGATCGCGGCAATCGCAGCGATGCAACTGCCGATTTCCGTGGTCGGAGTCGTGGGCGCCACCGAGAACCTGCCCTCGTCGACCGCCGTGAAGCCCGGCGATGTGGTGACCGCGTACAACGGGCTGACGATCGAAGTCGACAACACCGATGCCGAAGGGCGCCTCGTCCTTGCGGACTGCCTCTGCCACGCGCGTGCGCTCGGCGCAGAGCGGCTGATCGACGTCGCGACGCTGACCGGCGCCGTGATCGTCGCGCTCGGCTCGACCTACACCGGCGTGATGGGCACCGACGACGAGTGGATCACGAAGATCATCGACGTCGGCGCCGAGGCCGGAGAGCTGATCTGGCGGCTGCCGCTGCATGACGAGTACTCGGATGCGATGAAAGGGACGATCGCCGACCTCACCAACGCGCCCGCGGCGCGCAAGGCCGGCACGATCACCGCGGCTGCCTTCCTGCAGCGCTTCACCGATGACGTCCCGTGGGCGCATCTCGACATCGCGGGCACGGCCTGGGACACCGGCAAGCCCTACTTCGGGAAGGGACCAACGGGCTCGATGGTCCGCACGATGGTGCGTGTCGCCGAAGGACTCTCCGCGGGCGACTGACGATGCGCAGCGCGCTTGCGCTCTTCCTGGTGCTGTTCGCGGCCTACGCGCTCACGATCGGGCTCGATTCCACGCCCGGCGCGCGCGTCACCGCGATCGAAGCCCATCAACTGATGACGGCGGAATCGATCGTCGCCGACGGTGATCTCGATCTCCTCAACCAGTACCGCGGCGAGGCCTACCAGGAGTTTGGACTGCAGCGGCTGCGGCCCTCCGCGGGCCTGAACCGCAACGGCCAGCTGCTCGAACCGCAGGGTGTCGGCTTTCCCCTCCTGATCGCCCCGGCCTACGCGCTCGGCGCGATCACGGGCGTCAAGCTCTTCCTGGCGGCGCTGATGGCGCTCGCCATGACGCTCGCGGCGATCCTCGCACGGCGCCTGGTACCCGACCCATGGGCGTGGCGCGCGGCCCTGATCGCCGGGCTGTCCCCGCCGGCGCTCGGCGCATCGACGGCGATCGCGCCGGAGGCGGCGGGCGCCGCGTTGCTCGCCGGCGGCGCGATCCTGGCGCTGCAGGTACGCGATCGGCCCCTGCCACAATGGTCGGTGTCATGCGCCGCGCTCGTGGCGATGCTGCCATGGCTGGCGGCGAAGTTCTTCGCGCCGACGGCGGTGATTGCGCTGGCGCTCGCGCGCTGGCTGCGCCACCGCGGCCGCAGCGTCTCCGGGTGGGTCGCGGTCGAGATCATCCTCACATCCGCAATCGTCTACGTGACGATCAATGACCGCCTGTTCAGCGGCTTCACGCCGCTTGAAGCCGGGCTGCCCGAGGGCGGCGGCCCGACCGGGGCCAGCGGCGTGGCCGAGCATCTCGCGCGTGCCGATCGTCTCGTGGGTCTGTGGCTCGACCGCGACGCAGGACTACTCGTCTGGGCGCCCTTTTTCGGGCTGGCCTTTGCGGGGGCTTGGGCACTGTGGCGGTCGCGGCGCGACCGCCTCTCGGTGCTCGTCGGTACGCGCGTCGACGTCGAGGTCGCGGCCCAGCTCTATCTGCTGATCGCCGGCACCGTAATCGCGACCGCCGTGTTCGCGGGCCCGTATCTCGGCGGCCCCTGGTTCCCCGGCCACGAACTGGTACCCGCGCTGCCGTTCGCCGCGGGACTCGCGGCGTGGGGTCTGCGCCGCTTCCCAAAAACTGGAATCGCGCTCAGCGGGCTCACGCTGCTGGCATCAGCGTGGTTGCTGATCGGTGCCCTGCTCGATGACGCAGCCGCCCTGCGACCCCCGCGGGGCGACCTACCTTGGGGCGGACTCCAGGATCTCGTGCTCCCGAGCTTTTCCACCGGAGGCACCGGCACCGTCGCTCTGATCGCCGCCGCCGCCGTGGCCGCCACCGCCGGCGCCGTCTACGAATGGGTCGGCTGGCGCAGCGCCCGCACGTAGCGCGGCCCCTCAAGTCGCCCAGCGGCGTACCGATACAGTTTTTGAGCGGCTGAAGCTCGGCTCTGCTCCCTGTGACGCACGCCGAGCGCCGATCCGACCACCGGCCTCGCGCCATCTTGGAGCCCAATGAGTGATGTTGCAGTAGGAATCAGCGGATTTTCGGTCTTCGTGCCTCCCTACCGAGTGCGCCTCGAGGATTGGTGCCAATGGACCGACAATTCATGGGACAAGACGAGCGCCGTCATCGGAAACAGCTTTCGGATGGTCGGTCCGGACAACAACATCTACACGATGGCTGCCAACGCGACGCTGCAGCTGATCGACGACTACGACATCGACCCACAGCGCGTCGGGTACCTGGCCGTCGGCACCGAGTCCGGCTCGGACAACGCGACGTCAGCCGCCGTCGTCGTGCGCGGTCTGGTCGATCACGGACTGCTCGAGCGGGGCAAGCCGCCCCTGGCTCGCGACATCGAAGCGCCCGAGTTCAAGCAGGCCTGTCTGGGCGGCATGTACGGCCTCAAGGGCGCCCTGCGCTACGTCACAACGGACGGGTCCGATCGCGTTGCCATCGTGGCCGCCGCGGACATCGCTGAATACTCACGCGGCAGTTCCGGCGAGCCGACGCAGGGCGCCGGAGCCGTGGCGATGCTGGTCGAGCGAGAGCCGCAGATGCTCACGATCGATCTGACGGCCTCCGCGAGCGCGAGCCGCTACCGAGCACTCGATTTCCGCAAGCCATTTCTGCGCTATTGCGGGCAGACCCCGTCCTACGACGGACGCCCGCGCGACTTCCCGGTCTTCAACGGCAAGTACTCGACGGCCTGTTACATCGACGAGACGCTGAGCTCCCTGAGCGCGTTCTTCGACAAACGCGAAGGCAGTCACGTCGACTACCTCCGCCAACTATCCGGCACGTTCATGCACCGGCCGTACAACCGTATGCCGATATCGGCGTGGGCGTTCGCCTACCTGTTCGCACTCGGCGCCGACGGCGGGCAGGCGCACGAGGAGCTGGCTGAATACTGCGCCACAGCCGAGGTCGAGCTGAGCGAGGTACTGGACGAGATGCAGATCTCACCCGATCTGGGCGCCCGGGCGCTGCAGGGCGAGCTCGCCGACCAGGCCTATCCGCTGACTGCTCAACTCATCAAGCCGTTGCGTAAATCGCCGGCGTACGCCGAGGTGGTCGAAGGCAAACTGAAGCTCGGCTCCACGGTCATGATGGAGTTCGGCAACCTGTACTCGGCTGCCCTGCCCGTATGGGTGGCCGCTGGGATACAGGAAGCCGCACGGACGGGCATCGACCTCACATCCGCGGACTTCCTGATGATCGGCTACGGCAGCGGCGACGCGTCCGAGGTGATGGCGGTGCGCGCGACAGACGGATGGCAACAGGCCGCCGAGAAGATCAACCTGGATTCCGCGCTGGAAGGCGCGATCGACCTCGACGAGGCGCAGTACGCGGCCCTTCATGACGGCGACGAGGTACTCGACCTGCCGGTGATCCCGCGCTCGGGCTTCGTGATCGATCGAATCGGCGATCAGGACGACGCCGACTTCCAGGATTACGGCATCGAATATTACCGGCACGTCTGACATCGCCCCGCGCGACGACCACATGAGCGAGGAGATCCCGGAGGCGGTGCGCGCCCTGATCGGCGTCACCAAGACGCGCGAGGTCCAAGTGACGCTGCGCGACATCAAACGCTTCGCGCAGGCGATCGGCGAGACGAACCCCCTTCATTACGACGAGGACTTCGCAAGGACGACCCGCCACGGTCGCGTCGTCGCGCCACCGCTGTTCTGCCAAGCGCTCACCTACGACGACCTTCCACCTGCACAGCTCGGCGCCGATGGCGCTCCGACCGAGATCGATCTCGACATCCCGGCGCAGCGAGCCGTCGGCGGGAGCAGCGACTACAGGATCGATCGACTCGTCGCCGCCGGTGAGACGATCACCGTCATCTCACAGCTGCAAGACATCTACATCAAGCAGGGCCGGTCCGGGCCGCTCTACATGATCGTCGTCAAGACCGATTTCATCGACCAGCAGGGCGACTCCGTCGCGTCGGAAACCGCCACCTACATCAAGCGCATCTGAACCCGATGAACCGGCTACAGGCACAGCTCAAGGACTCCTCCCCGGCCGCCCTGCCGGAACTGATCGTACACCCCGATCACATGCAGATCTTCATGTTCAGCGCGATCACATGGAATCGGCACCACGTCCACTACAGCAAGGACGCAGCCATCGGCGAGGGCCTACCGGACGTCGTCGTCCAGCGGGCATTGCTCGGCAACTACTTCGCGCGCACACTCACCGACTGGGCCGGCGATGACGCTGAGATACGGGAGCTGACCTGGAAGGTGCTGAGCAGCGCGACACCGAATTCGCGCCTGCGCTGCCGCGGTTCGGCCACGGCCGAGGACGAACCCGGCTTCATCGCATGCGAGCTGGAGATCGTCCGCGACGACGACGCGCTCGTCGCTTCTGGCAGCGCACGACTGCAGTTCACGGAGCCAACATGAGCATCGAACAATCAGACAACGGGACCGCGAAGGTCAAGAGCGGCAACATCGTGTTCCGCGCGGGGCGCAGGCTCAGGAACATCCTTCGCTCAAAGCTCTTGACCGCTTGGCCGCTGCTGCCGTTCCAGCGCGCCAAGCATCGGCAGCTGCTGCAGAACGCCGATCGCAGCGACTCGCACACCTACACGTCGTTTCACCGCTCGCCCGCGCAGCTCGCGGCGCTGACCGGCCCGGTCATCGACCACGTCAAGTCATCCGCTGGCGCGACGATCTCGATCAACGTGTTCGCCGGGTCAAACGGCTCGGAGGCGTACACGATCGCCTCGGAGCTGCTGGCCCATCGTCCCGACATCGATTTCTCGATCAAGGCCTCCGACCTGCAACAGGACATGGTCGATATGGCGACGGCGGCGGTCTACACGATGGAGGAGATCACACAGGGGCTTGATGTCCCGGCCGAGTTCATCGACCGCACCTTCGACAAGCTCGGCGACAGCTACGTCGTCAAGCCGTCGATCCGTTCCAAGGTCACGTTCGTCCAGGCCGATCTGCTCAGTTCCGCACTGGACGAGCAGTTCGCGCCCGCCGACATCGTGATCGCGCAGAACGTGCTCTTCCACATGCCGCCGGAGATGGCCCGCCGCGCCTTCGCCAACATCATCCGCTTCCTGAAGCCCCGCGCCGCGCTGCTGCTGGAGGGCACGGAGCTGGACATGCGCGTCGAGCTCACCAGCGACGCGGGACTCCAGCCGCTGGATTTCAAGGTCAAGGAGATCTACGCGTATTCGCGCAGGCACATCTCCCAGCGCTGGTGGGACTACTACTACGGCAACGAACCGTACTTCCCCTTCGCCAGGCAAAGATCGCGTCGCTACGGCACGGTCTTCCTCAAGGGCTGATCAGTCCGACCAGCTTGAGTTTGGTTTGCGCCGGCCGCGCTTTCGTCCGAAGCCAACGCCTGGGTGCGCCGGACGCGGGTTCGTCCGGCCGGCACGATCGGCGGGCGGGTGGGATCGGTGCCGGACGGACGAAACCGCGGCCGGCGCAAGAAAGAACGCACCCAGAGACGCTGGCCGCGACGGCCTAGCGAAGCTTCGAAGTCCAGAAGTCTTCCTGCACGTCCAGGACCATCTTCGCCCGCCCGCGACGATGCCGGACCCGCAGCTCTCCGACCGGCACATAGCCGCTCTTGCGCACGCCTTTCAGCGAGCTTGAATTGAAGTGGTCTACATAGCCGAAGAGACGCTTGACGCCTTCCCCTTCGGTCATCTTCAGCAGCTGGAGATGGCGCAGCGCCTGATATCCGTATCCGCGGTAGTCCGGGTTGGTGTACGCCTTGTAGTTGTAGATCGTGTCATCGGGAAGGTTCACGTGCACCCCATCGACATGGACGCCGCCTTCAATGTCCTCCAGGTACGCCATGCGGCTGTTCCAGATCCACGCATAGCCGGCGAGCTTGTCGCCGTCCATCTGCAGGAGGCAGCGCGCGATTCCATTGGATACGTACTCGATGTCCTCGGGCGAGATGAGGTACGCCGGATTTTCGGCGATCCGCAGGAGCTCTTGCGGCGTTGCGAACTTGAACTCGTGTGTCTTTGAGGCCTCGATCGCCTTTGGCAGAGGCCTCGGGTCGGACAGCGCCACGAGAATCTTCCGCGTTTCGCCGAAATACCGGATGCCGTCGCGGCCGATGCGGAGCACCTCGCCCAGCCCGTGCTTCTTGTACGTCTCGATCAGCAGCAAAGACTGCAGCCGCTGCCGCACGGCACGCAAAGTCGCGCGCGGCCCCAACTGCTTGTACATGTCGAGTAGAGACCGAGACCGGTTACGTAACGCCATTGATATCTCCGAGGCCGATTGTTCAGGGTGACTGCAGGCTTGACCGCAACCGTGATTTGAGCTCGAAAGCGACCAACTACCCTACCCTCAGCCGATCGTCAACGGACTCCCGAATCGCAAAGTCATGCTGATCTCCACGTCGATCGTCATCGTGCTTGCGATCATCGCGTTCCTACCGTTCGCGATCGTCGCCCACGTGATGCCGAAGGCGTACGAGCCCGAGGAAGTGCGAGGGACTCAGAGGGCGCGGTTCGACGACGGAACGATCCGCTACCAAGACGCCGGCGACGGCGACACGGCTGTCCTGTTCCTGCACGGATTCAACGGCCAGTTGAGTCAATGGAACGCGGTCTGGGAGCAACTCGAGGGATGCGACTGCCGCCGCGTCCGCGTGGATGTGCCGGGCTTCGGCGGATCCGACGATTGGGATACCGAGAACTTCGGGCTGCAGGCTCAGGCCGAACGGATAATCGCGCTGATGGACCGCCTCCAGATTCGGAAGGTCACGCTTGTCGGAACCTCGATGGGCGGTTCGCTGTCAGCCTGGATCGCGGCTCGCTACGCCGACCGCGTCGACCGCCTCGCCCTCGTTGCGCCTTCCGGGTTCCCCGGGTCGCTCACGCTCCCAGGCCTGTACGGGAAGATGACGCGCCCGGGAACTCTCAACGGCGCCGCGAAATGGATCGCCCACACACCGATCTATTCGACGCTGTTTCCCGGTAGCAGGGCAAGACAGGCGCTGACGGTCACAGCCGACTACGGCGCGCGCTGGGAGGCCGCGCTCGCGCAGATTCGAGCGCCCACCCTCATCCTCTGGTCGACACAGGACGACACGACCGCGTTCTCGACGGCTGAACGCGTCCAGGAAGCGATCGCTGGCAGCGCGCTGATCCGGCTTGACGCCGCGACGGGGCACCTGATCCCGGAGGCGCGCCCTGAACTCCTTGCGCACAGCGTTGAGCTCCTGATCAAGGGCACGCCGCCGGCCGACGTGGCGGCTGCACTGCCCGATGCGGTGTGGCGCCCCGGCGACCAAGCGCCAGCCGGCTGAGTCCTACCGCCGCGCCGGTTCCAGGAGCTCGCGCTCGAGGGCTTCGTCCGCGACGTCGTCACCGGAAAGAACCGGTTGCGCATCGTCGTAGCCATCGGCGCTCTGGTCCGCGAGACCGACCTCGGGCTGCGGCTTGCTCAGAGCCCTGCGACGCGGCCTGCGCACCTTGACCTCCTGAGCTAGGAAGTAGGACCCGATCACGAAAGCAATCGCGAGGATCTGCGCCCCGATCGTCTCGATGGTCGGATGCAGACCGAACCAGAGCCCGAGCCAGTACGGCAGGTCGACATCGACCGGCGTGATCGGGATCCAACCTGTGCCTTGCATCGTGCGCGCGGTCTGACCGACCATCACGACGAGCACGACGCCGATGAAGACGCCTGTGACGATCAGCATCTTCTTGTAAGGCAGTTTGCGCTGCAGGAAGAACGTGACCGCCCCGACGAGGCCCGTGGCCGCAAGGCCAAGCCCGGCGCCCTCGACCACCGCGGCGGTGCCCGCGGTGAGCTGGAGCGACTGCAGGAACAGGACGGTCTCAAAGCCTTCGCGATAGACGCTCGTGAGCCCCAGCACGCCGAGCCCGATCGCCTGCGCGCTGATGAAGCCGCGCTTCTCCAGCTTCTCGTACTTCTTGCGCTGGCGGTGGAAACGGCCGATCCACTCACTCCAGTAGACCTTGTGGAAGAACCAGTTCGTAATCAGCAACAGCACCGCGATCGCCAGCAGGCCGACCACGGCCTCGAGCTTCTCGCCGTATCGCTCCAGCGATTTGAGGATCGACTGAGCGAGCACCCACGTCACGATCGAGACGAGCAGACCGCCGATCGCTCCGATCAGCACGGGGCGTCGCAGGCGACGTCGCGCACCGACCATCGAGGCGGTGATCGCGGCAAGGATCAGCACCGCCTCGAGTCCTTCACGGAACACGATGATCGCGGCGTTGGTGACGACCGTGGTGCGGCTCGCGGAGTCGCCGAGGGTCGCGGCGGCGTCCTCCAGGCGCTTGTCGAGTTTGAGCCGCGTCTCGTGGATCGCCCGGTATGGCTTCTTCTTGGCGATCTGCGTGGCGAGCCCGTCGTCGCCGTCAAGGCCGAACCAGATCAGTCCTTCGACGTCCAGCGCGATACTCGGATCGAGCGCCTTGAGCCGGCGCTCAGGGCCGAACTCGAAGAACGCGTACGCCTCAAGTCGGGCCTGCTCGGCTTGCCCGTAACGAGCGGCTCCGACGGCAGCTTCCAAGCGGTCGAGCGTGAGCGCGATCAGGTCGTAGTCAGACTCCGAGGTCGGCTGCTCCCATTTGTCGGGCATCACGCTGCGCAGCCCGTTTTCCGCGCGCTCGGTCACAGCCTTGACGTCGTCGGGCGACGGCGCGCTGTCAGGAGTGCGCTGGGCGCTCTTGACGAGTTCCCCGAGCCGCTGCACATCGGCAACGGCGCGCTCTGCCGCCGGCCGATCGATGCGGTCCAGGAGGCTGCGGAGATCGGCGAGCGCCGCGACGCTGCCTCCCTGGAAGGCGGCCGCCTCCTGGATCTCGAAGTCGAGTGTCACGCGCCCCTCGGAAACGCCGCGGTCATATTCGACCGGCACCAGTGCGAGGAACCGCAGCAGCTGTTGAGCACGCCGCGCCGCATCCTCGTCGGTGAGCGGCGCCGCCGTGAAGCCATCCAGCGATCGCGCGGCTGCGACTCGCGCGGCTTCAAACTGCGGGCCTCCGGCCAGCGCGGTCCGCACCATCTCGGCAAAGCGTTCGCGCACCAGCGTCGCGGCGGCCGCGCCGCGATCCTCGGCGTACCTTCCCGCGAGGATCTCGAAGTACTGCTCGGCCTGGGCCGCCGACTCGGCGCGGCGCTCGGGCAGGTCGTCCTGCTCGCCGCGACCGGCCTCCAGCAACAGATCGCGGACACGCGCCTGGTAGCCGTCGAGCAGATCCTTGACGACGGCGGCTCGTGCACCCGCGGCCGACATGCGGCGGTCGGCGAGCTCCTCGATCGCCAGCGTCGCGTCGGCGCCAGGTCGCGTGAAGCGGGTCGCGAGCCGGAAATCCCGGACCAGCAACCATTCGCGCGCGCTCACCACATCGCCGGCTTGTACCGCTTCGACGATGCGCGCATAGGCGCCGCGAGCGATCGCGCCGCGCACAGCACCGCGTGCCTGTGCGAGCGCCGGCCCGTCACCGCCCGCGGCGGCGCGTCGCGCACGCTTCAGCCAGAGCCGCGCGGAACGATCGGCCTCTGGCTGTGACCGCTTGATCTCAGGACCGATCCGTCGATACGAGCGCTCGGCCGCGCGCACGTCGGTAGCCGCCGTGTGCTCGTCGAGGACAAGCGCCGTCTGCGCCTTGAAGAGATTGTCGTTGACGTCGCCGGCGGCGCGCCAAGGCGTCGCCGCGTGCGCCGCACCCGGAATCAGTGCGAACGCGACCAGCGCAATCAGGATGACTCTCTTCAAGGCCAGGTCCTAGGACTCGATCTCGATACCGAGCTTGCCGGCGGTTTGCGATACCTGACCTGCGATCGCCTCGGCACGACGCTGTGCCTCGGTACCGAGCGTGTCGGCATCGGAGGCGGTGAAGCGCTTACCGTCGGCCTCTTCGTCGCGGACCTTCTCGGCGAAGGCGAGCAGCTGCTTCAGCTCCGTGCCGGTCTGCTTGGCCTGTTCGGGATCATCGCCCGCGATCACCGGTTCGACGTTGTCGTAGATCAAAGCGATCCCGCCGAGGATGTCGGCGATGTCCTGGGTCCGCGACGCACCGACGAAGCCCTTCTCGGTCGCCTTGTCACCGGCGACGAATCGTGAGTTCTTCCAGGCGCCGAAGTACTCGGACATCGTCGGCGTCATCACGACGATGGCGGTCAGCGCATCGGCGTTGGTGGGTTCCCACTTCTTGGCGTCCGCATCAAGGCTGATGGCCTGCTTCTCGAAGTCGGTGGCGACGGCCTGCAGGAAATCGGCGTCGGGCAGTGCTTCGGGGAACTTGACCTCGCCGTCGCCGTTGAGATCTGCCTCTACACCCTTCGCGGTGTACTTCGGCTCGGTCCCGAAGACCGACGTCTCCACGAGTGCGAAGAAATTGCCCGGCTGCTTGTACTCCTTGCCGGCCTTCGTCTCGATCGAGAACGGAACCGCTGATTCGGGGTCTGATGCGTCAGAGCCTGCATCGATGATCACGTCGTAGTCGGCAAGGGACGGCACGCCGGCGACGACGCCCTCCATCTCCTCGTAGGCAGGGTTGGCCGCCTGCATGTCCGCCTGGAGCTTGGTGACGAGTCCTGCGGTCTGCTCGCGCTGCTCGTCGAGCAGACGCTTGTAGTCGAAGTCGGCCGACTCAGCGAGCGCGTAGTAGGCGTCGGCGTCGGCACGGAGCGTGCCGGTGTCTTTGACCAGGCGCGTGGTGTGCTCCAGCAGGTAGCCCTTAATCGCGGAGAGGCTGCTCGCAGCTTCGGTCGATGTTGACTTCCCGGCGTCCTGCGTTTTGTCGTCGTCGCCACAGGCGGCGAGCGCGACAGCTGCGCTTGCGGCCAGAATCGTTATGAGCTTCATCGGTCCCTTGGAAGAGTGGAAATCCGGACGACGTGGCCGCAATCGGCGTGTGTCCGTTAGGTAAACCTAACAAATCTCCGGCCCTAGTGGTCGGGATTACCGAAGATGATGCGTCAGGGCCGGAACTTCGCGAGCACCTCGGCCGCCGCGGAAGCAGGGTCGAGCCTTCGCGCCACCACTTCGTCGAGCAACACCGCGAAACGGTCATTCGGAGCGAGCGCGGCTTCGAGTTCTGCTCGCATGCGACTGGCGCAGATCGCGAGCACCTCGCTGCGCAGATTGCGGCGCCGTCGCTCATCAAGCGTGCCGTCGGCGAGCAGCCACGCGCGGTGCTCGTCGAGCCTTCGTGCCAGTTCGTCGACGCCATCGCCACGCATCGCTTCGGTCTTGACGATCGGGACCTGCCAGGCGCCGTCGCGTGCGGGCGCCAGTGCGAGCACACCGCGGATCTCGCGCACCATCGTGTCCGTCAACGGATGCTCTGCCTTGTTGACGACGATGATGTCGGGGATCTCCATGATCCCGGCCTTCAGCGCCTGGATCGAGTCGCCCGAACCGGGCATCAGTACAAGCACGATCGTGTCGGCGTGATCGATCACGTCGACCTCCGCCTGGCCGACCCCGACCGTCTCCAGGAAGATCTGTTCGCGGCCCGCCGCATCCATCAGCAGCGCCGTCTGCAGGGCGGCTTCGGAGAGTCCGCCAAGGGCGCCGCGGCTCGCCATCGAGCGGATGAATACGCCGCTGTCGAGGAAGTGCTCGGTCAGGCGGATGCGGTCTCCCAGCAAGGCGCCCTGGGTGAACGGCGAAGACGGATCGATCGACAGCACGGCGACCTGGCTGCCCTCGGCTCGGCGCAGCTTTGTGAGCGCCGCGAGGAGGGTCGACTTGCCGGCACCCGGAGCGCCGGTGATCCCGACGATCGCCGCCTTGCCGGTTTCGGGAAACACCTCTCGCACCAACTCCCAGCCACGTGGATCATCCGATTCCACCAGCGTGATCGCGCGTGCGAGGGCACGGCGATCGCCCGCCAGCAGACGCGCAGCGAGATCGGAAGTCGTGGCCACCCGGTCACCCTATTCCGGTCGACAGATACGCTCGGCGCCGTGCCACCACCACCGCAACCCCGCGTCGGCGGTCCGTTGACCCTGATCCGCTTCCTCGCGCGTAACGGGATGCTGCGGCCGCGTTACCTGACGATGTTCGCGCGTCTCGCCTGGCTCAAGCTTCGCTGGGGCAAGCGCCTGCAGCTCGACGGGATCGCGTTTGTGCATCCGAAAGTGAGCTTTGAGATCGGCCCCGGCGCCGTCGTGCACCTGGGCAGGTGGTCCTGGATCGGCCGCGGCTGCAAGATCCGCGCGCACGAGGGCGAGGTGGAGATCGGCGCCAAGACCGTGCTCGGGCAGGACTGCACCGTCTCGGCTTTCCAGCGGGTTTCGATCGGTCGCGAGTGCGTGATCGCAGACCGCGTGATGCTGATCGACTTCGATCATGGGATCAGCGAGGTCGAACGGCCGATCCGCGCCCAGGGCATCTATAAGCGTGACGTCCGCGTCGGGCATAACTGCTGGCTCGGATACGGCGCGGCGATCCTCCGTGGAGTGACGGTCGGCGACAACTCGGTGATCGGGACGAACGCTGTCGTGACAAAGGACGTGCCGGCCAACAGCGTCGCCGGCGGTGTCCCGGCGCGCGTCATCCGCGGACGCGAGACACCGGTCGAGCTGACCTGGGACTAGGGCTAGTGTCAGATGGATGGCTGAGAACGTCATCGAGGTAGTGCACTTCTCAGATCCGGGATGCCCGTGGGCGTATTCCGCGTCGCCGGCACTGGCGACGCTCAGATGGCGCTACGGCTCGCAACTCAACTGGCGTCTCACGATGATCGGCCTGGCCGAGAACGCCGACCGCTACGAAGAGCGCGGCTACACGCCCGAGATGATGGCGAGCTACAACGCGCACTTCCGCGACGAGTGGGGCATGCCGTTCGATCCGAGGCCCAAGAGCCGCCTCTCCGGCACCGGGTACGCCTGCCGTGTCGTGGTCGCCGCGCGCCGTATCGCGCCGGAGCTGGAACTCGCCGTCTTCAGAGCGCTGCAGTTCACCCAATTTGCGACCGCGGCGGTCTTCGACGACGAAGCAGGCGTGCGCCCGACGCTGGAGCTGTTCGCGGCCGGCGCAAATCTCGATGTCGACGCCGTCCTCGCGGCTGTCGACGACGAAGAGACCGAGGCCGCGTACCAGGCCGATCGCGCGGAGACGCGGACCGCAGCCGGCGGCCCGACCGAATTTCAGGGCAAGTCCGCGAACTCGGACGGTGCCGAGCGCTATACGGCACCGTCGTTGCTGTTCAAGCATTCAGATGGACGTTCGCTTGAGGCGGGTGGCTTTCAGCCGATCGAGGCGTACGACGTCTGCGTCGCGAACCTCGACGCCACCCTTGAGCGTCGTGGACCCGCCGAAGACGTGGTGCAGGCGATCGAGGGAGTGGGCTATCCGTTGACGACGGCGGAGGTCGCCGCGGTCATGGCGCCACCCCTCACGGCACTCGATCCAGCGGCGGCGGAGGTGGCCTTGGTGGGCGCCACCGCGGCCGGGCTGGTGCATTGCGTCCCGGTGGCAAGCAGCGCCCTCTGGCTCAAGCTCTGATTCAGGGACGGCAGACGGCGACGACATCGAGCGCCTTGCCCAGAAACGAGCTGTCCATGCGATGCAGCACGAAGTCCTCCGTGGTCAGCGACGGTAGGAAGCGGTCGTAGAACTGCTTGGTCATACCGAGCTTCTCGTGCACCCTGTCCCAGGACAGGTTCTCGAGCGCGAACTGATGGGCAGCGAGCTTGCGCGCGTGAAACAGACCGAAGAGGTCGACGGAACCGAAGTGTGCGAGCAGAAGCGCCTCGAACTCTTCCGGGCGGTACTCGTGCATGTGCCACGGATTGTCGGAGCGAACGCCGTCCGGGGCGAGCGTCAACACGTTCGGCGTGGAGATGTACGCCACACCGTTGGGCCCGAGGAACGACCTGAAGTGCTTCAGCGCCGCGTTTGGATCGGACAGGTGCTCGATCGCCTGTAGGCACACGATCGCGTCGCACGGCTCTGCGAACTCCTCGACGCGCGCATGCGCGAAGCGCAGGTTTGGTGCCGTGTAGCGCAGACGGGCATGTTCGAACGCCTCCGCACTCGCGTCCACGCCGACGACCGACGCCGCGGTCCGTGCCAGCTCGTCGGCGCCGTACCCCTCGCCCGTTGCCATGTCGATGACATCAAGGCCGCCGACACGCGTGCGCACCCATTCGTAGACCGCAAGATGACGGCGCAGCCAATAGTTCTCGGCCGGCACGTCGGGCAGCGTGCGTTCGCCACTGAGCGTGAGCGGTGGCACTCCGGGGGGCTGGTACTGCTGCTGGTGAGACTCGTCGCGCACGCTGAAGTCACGCTACCGGCCTAGGCTGTCGGCGAATGGCGTGCCCTGCTTCGACTCAGCAGATCTTGGAGGTCAATGCGCGTTATCACGACGGCGCCGCGGCAGGCTACGACGCGAAATGGGGGATCGATTACGGCAGCGCCGGCCGGGCGCAGGTGCTCGGCAAACTCACCAAGACGCTCGGGCGCGCCCCCGCGTTCGAATCGGCCCTGGAACTAGGCGCCGGCACCGGTTACTTCGGCCTGCACCTGCTCGCGGCCGGCGCGGTCCAGCGACTCGCGTGCACCGACATCTCCGAGGGGATGATCGCCGCTCTGCGGGCCAACGCGGAGCGCCTCGGCCTGGATGCGAAGAGCACGGTCTGCGAGGCGGCCAGGCTCCCATTCGAGGATGGCAGCTTCGATTTCGTGTTCGGCCACGCGGTTCTTCATCACCTGCCGGATCTCCATGGCGCCTTTGCCGAGATGTATCGCGTGCTCGCACCGGGCGGGACGATCGCGTTCGCCGGTGAGCCATCGCAGCGTGGACACCGGCTGGCGACGCTGCCCAAACGAGCAGCCGGCGTCGCTGCGCCCGGCTGGCGACGCCTAGTGCAGGCGCATCCGGCACGAATCGGCGCGAACGACGGTGGCGCGGACAACCACCGGCTCGAAGCCGTAGTGGACGTCCACACGTTCACTCCTGAGGTACTGCGGGCGTATGCAGCGGAGGCGGGATTCACCGCGATCCGGATCGGCGGCGAGGAACTCCTCGCCAACTGGTTCGGGTGGATCAGCCGGACGCTGGAGGCCAGCGCCGATCCGGCGACGGTTCCACTCCGCTGGCAGCGGTTCGCCCACCGCGGCTATCTGCTGCTGCAGCGCCTCGATCGCCCGCTCGAGCGCGTGCTCCCTGCCAGCGGTTTCTACAACCTGCTGGTCGCGGGCACGAAGCCGTAGCGTTCCTATGCTGAGAGGGCATGTCCGAGCATCCGCCGTTCCCGCTGTTCCCGCTCGAGATCGTGGTGCTGCCGACTGAGCTCGTACCGCTGCACATCTTCGAGCCGCGCTACAAGACGATGATCACCGTGTGTATCGAAGCACGCTCGGAGTTCGGCATCATCAATTCAGCGGTGGATGGCGACGAGATCGGCTGTGCGGTCGAGATCGCCGATGTCCTGGAGCGCATGGACGACGGGCGCCTCAACATCGTCTGCCGGGGTACCCGCCCGTTCCGGGTGCTCGACCGTGTCGACGCCTATGAGTACCCGGCCGGCACGATCGAGTTCCTCGACGACGAGCCAGAGGTGCTCGACGAGATCGCGGCGGAAACGTCGCGCGAGCAGTACGCCGAACTGGTGGAGCGCGCGACCGACGCCGCGCCTGAGGATGTCGACCTCGAGGCGATGACCTCCTACGCGATGGCGGCACGCGTCGACTTCGGCGCTGAGGCGAAGCAGAGCATGCTGGCGCTGCGCTCGGAGAACGCGCGCCTGCGGCTCCTGACGCGCCTGTTGCGCGCCGTCAACAAGCGCCTGGAGCAGTCGGAACTGATCTCAGAACGCGCGCGGATGAACGGCAAGGTCCGCTTCGACTGACCCTCCCCGCGGTGCGTTCGTCTAGCGCGGGAGCTTGCAGGAGTCTCGCGCGACGTCGCGCGTCAGCTTCACCACCCGCGGCACGAGCGTCGACCCGGGGATCCGCGAGCTCTCGTGGAAGCTGACGGTGCCGCGCTCGGATCGCACGCGGTACGAGAAGATCGAAACCCCGCGAGCGGGGAAGCTCGGATTGCCCGGCGCCAGCGCTTTGGGAGCGTCGTCGTCACGCTCGTCGCCATCGAGGAGGCGCCGCAGTTCACGACCCTCGATCAGCTGCGCCGAGGTGATCTCACGGCGCCCGAGCCCGTTGCAGTAGGCGCCGCCGTCATCGGTCAACCGCAGCGTCAGTGCCGCGCCGGGGACCGAACCCGCGCGCTTAACGATGAACAGATCCGCGGGCGGACCGCCGCCACAGCCGGCCAGCCCGATCGCGAGCAGCAGCACCGCGACCACACTCGACGCCCGAACGGTGTGGGCCGACTTCGTGGCGTATAACCCCCTCAACTCAGCCCAGACCGTTGGGGGTGCCGCTCGTGACGGGATCATGCGGCCATCGCCACGCCGCCGCGGCGTGGATCGCCGCCACCGCTGAGCGCCCCGGTGTTCGGATCGCGCGTGACGGCCTGCACGCCACCGAAGAAGAGGTTGAAGTCCCGGAACGGGGCCACCCGATCCGGTCCCGCGCGCAGCGCGTCGAGGTCGATGCCCGGCTCCGCGTAGACGACCCCGTTCTCCACGTGCAGGCGCGGCGCGAGGATCGCCGCCGAGGCGTCAAGCCCGCCGTCGACGACGCCGACGATCGTCTGGAGAATCGCTGAGCGGATGCGATTCGACCCTGCCGAGCCGACCACGAGCTCAACGCCGTCGGTACCGACCACCACCGTCGGGGCCATCATCGAAGGCATCCGCGCGCCTGCCGGCAGCCGGAAGAAGCCGAGCGGGTTGAGGTCTTCTTCGCCCATCACGTTGTTGACGTGGATTCCCAGACCTGGCACGACGAGTCCCGAGCCCTCCCCGTTCGTGCAAGTGAGTGAGCACGCGCGACCGTCGCCATCGACGACGGAGATATGCGTCGTCGATCCGAGCCGATTCGCCAAGAACGATTCGAGGAATCCCGGCGTCGGCAGCCCAGCGTCGAACTCGTGGTTGCGCTCCTCCTCGGCAGCCCGCATCACCGTAGCGATCTGGTCTGGCAGCGGCATCCCACCGGACGCGAGCCGGTCGAGCTGTCCGAGCGCAAGGGCGAGCAGCACACCGCCCGCTGAGGGCGGCGGATTCGTCAGCACCTCGCGCCCGCGGTAGCTCGCCTCCGCCGGCCTGCGCGCGATCGGCGCGTACGCAGCCAGATCGGCGGACGTCAGCGTGCCGCCGTTCTCAGTGACGTAGCTCGCGACGGCCGCCGCGATGTCGCCTTCATAGAACGGCCGCGCGCCTTCGGCACCGAAGCGCTCGATCGTCGCTGCGAGTTCGGGCGACCGGAAGGTGTCACCGGGCCGCAGCCCGTGACCTTCAGGCGCAAACAGCGCCCGTGCCTCAGGCGTGGAGACGAGGATCGGCTCGAGGATCTCGAAGATGTAGGCGCCGGCCTCCTGCAACTGCACACCTTCGCGCGCCAGCGTCGCCGCGGGCTCCGCGAGCCGCTTGAGCGGCAACGTTCCCCAGCGCTTGGCCGCCGCATCGAGGCCTGCGGGGTTGCCATAGACACCGCACGACGCCGCGCCGACGTTGAAGACCTGGAAGGCGTCACCGAACGACACGTTCACGGGCAGCAGTTCGCAACGCGTGCCATGCGTCGGTGCCGAAACGAAGAAGTCGAGCAGCACCGGCTCCTCCCCCGCCCCCGCCACCAACATGTACCCGCCGGCGCCAGGCCCGGTCAGCAGCGGTTCGCACGCCCACGACGCGAGGCACGCGGCGATCGCCGCGTCCACAGCGTTGCCACCCTCCCTCAAAACCTCCACGCCAGCCGCCGCCGTCAGCGGATGCCCTGCCGCAACCACCCCCTGAGACGGGGTCACCTCAGGGCGACCGATGACGCCGCGATGGGCGACGAGATCACGTCAGGATCGGGGCAGGAATTCGGGGACGTCTAGTTCGTTGACGTCCAACCCCGAACGCTTCGCCGGCTGCTGGGCGACGACATCCGCGACGCGCCGTGCTCCGCGCGGCTCCTCCGCGAGCGCACGTGCGCCCGGTGAGGCGTTGCCGAAGTTGGTCGCGACGACGGTCACCCACACCTGGTCCTCGAGCTTCTCGTCGACGTTCGCGCCGAAGATGATGTTCGCGTCCGGGTGAGCGGCTTCCTTGACCGCCTTGGCAGCCTGATTGACCTCCCACAGGGACAGGTTCTCGCCACCGGTGATCGACAGCAGGATCGAACGTGCGCCGTCGACGTTGGTATCGAGCAGCGGCGAGGCCACAGCCTGAGCCGCCGCATCGATCGCGCGATGCTCGCCGTTGCCCATTCCGATGCCAAGCAGCGCCGGACCGGAACGGGACATGATCGTCTTTACGTCCGCGAAGTCGAGGTTGATGATGCCCGGGAGCGTCACGAGTTCCGTGACCCCCTGGACGCCTTGGCGCAGCACGTCGTCGGCGACGGCGAACGCATCGAGCATCGACGTGTGGCGATCGAGCACGGTCAGCAGCCGGTTGTTCGGGACGACGATCAGGGTGTCGACCTGTTCGCCGATCTGGGCGATGCCGTCATCGGCGAGCTTGGCGCGGCGACTGCCTTCGAAGCCGAACGGCTTCGTGATGATGCCGACGGTGAGAGCACCGAGCTCCCGCGCGATGCGCGCCACGACGGGTGCGGCGCCGGTGCCGGTGCCGCCACCTGCGCCCGCAGCCACGAACACCATGTCCGAGCCGCGCAGCAGTTCCTTGATGCGGTCGAGATCCTCGATCGCGGCCTGACGACCGAGTTCCGGATCGGAGCCGGCACCGAGCCCACGCGTTGCTTCCGGGCCGATGTGCAGCGTGATGTCAGCATCAGACTGCTGCAGCGACTGAAGGTCGGTGTTGATGGCGACGAACTCGACGCCCGCGATCTCGGCGTCAACCATGCGGTTGACGGCGTTGACCCCGGCGCCACCGATGCCGACGACGCGGATGACGGGATGGCCCGCGCCCGCGTTGGACAGCACTTCGGAGGGGTTGCGTGCGAACGGATCCACATTCAGCGTCGACGGCTCAGCCTCGGCGCGGAACGCCTTGGCGAGCCTGGCCTTGGCGAGGTCCTCGGAACCAGACTCTTTGCTCGGCTTCTTCTTCGGCCGGTCGTAAGGGGCGTCCAGATCGCGCGGGTCGACGTAGTCGGCCAGCTTCTTGTCGCCGGCGGGAGTGGCCGGCGCGATGATGGCCTCCTCGCCCTCGGGCGAGTCCGGAGTCGTCTTCTTGAACAGCGCGGCGAGAGGACCTTCCCTCATGCTCGCGCGCTTTGGATTCTCATTTGCCATGTGCGAGGACCTCCTTGGCAAGATCACGATAGGACCTTGCGGCGGCCGAGTTGGAGTCGTACTTCAAGATCGACATTCCCCGGACGGGGGCCTCGGCGAATTTGACCGTCTTGCGAATGCGAGACGCAAAAACGCGATCGCCAAAACTCTCTTCGAGAATCGAGATCGCTTCCTGGGCGTGGATCGTGCGCTTGTCCATGAGTGTGGGGAGGATTCCCTCGATCTCAATGTCCGGGTTAAGGTTAACGCGAATCATCTCCAAGGTGTTCTGGAGTTGCGCGAGCCCACGCATGGAGAGGTACTCGCACTGCACCGGGACAATCACCTTCGTTGCCGCTGTGAGCGCGTTGATGGTGAGCAGCCCCAGCGACGGCGGCGTATCGATGCAGATGAAGTCGTAGTCCTTCATGATCGGCTGAAGCGACTTCTTCAGTGAGCTTTCACGCCCGATCTTCGTCGAGAGCGCGATCTCGGCTCCGGCGAGGTCGATCGACGCGCGTGCGACGTCGATCTCGCGGTGCTCGATGATCTCGGTGATCGGCAGGTCGTAGACGAGGACATCGAAGATCGACGTCTCGACCGTGTCGGGATCGATCCCCTGCGACATCGAGAGGTTCCCCTGCGGGTCCATGTCGATGCATAGGACGCGGTGCCCACTCTCCGAGAGAGCAACCGCGAGGTTGAGCGTCGTCGTCGTTTTGGCGACGCCGCCCTTCTGGTTGCAGAAGGCGATTACACGGGTTTTTTTCTTGGCGCTCATAGTGGCTCCGGGGAATCGGAAGTGGGTGATCCCCGTCGCCTAATTCGCCTCTGTGGCGCGTACTCCTGCTTACAGATAAAACGGTTATGAACCTGCAAAACGCCCTTGGCAGGCTCAGGGGCACTGCCGGCTTATGTGCCCTCGATCGTCAGCAGCTCCGAGCGGCGGTGATCGACCTGCAGCGTGGTGTGCGTGATTCCGAAGCGCTCACGCAACACCGTCTCGAGCTGCTCGCGGATCTCGTGGCAGTCCTGATGCTCGACAACTGTGACGTGCGCGCTGAGCGCCGGGAAGCCGGAGGTGACCTCCCAGACATGGAGATCGTGGATCTCGACGACGCGCGGGAAGCTCGCGAGCGCCGTCCCGATCTCATCGACGTTCATGTCGCCAGGCGCAGCCTCGAGAAACACGCGGCCCGATGACAGCAGCAGCCCGTAGGCGGAGCGCAACATCAGCGCCGCGACGATCAGCGAGGCGACCGCATCGGCCTCCCTGAAGTCGAGCCAGAGGACGGCCGCGCCCGCGATCGCCGTCGCGATGAAGGCGAAAAGATCCGTGAGGATGTGCTGGTAGGCGCCCTCCACGTTGAGGCTGCGGCGCTCAGCCGACGCCAACAGTTTCATCGCGGCCAGGTTGACCGGGATGCCGATCAGTGCGACGACGATCACGATCGCGCCCTCCACAGGTGGCGGATCGAAGAGCCGTCTGAGCGCCTCGATCGCGATGATCGCGCCCAGGACCACGAGCGTCGCGCCGTTGAACTGCGCGGCGAGGATCTCGGCACGACCCAGGCCGAACGTCAGGGCTCCCTTGGCGGGACGCGCGGCGAGCCGGGCCGCAAACAGAGCGAGCGCGATCGCCGCGGCATCGGTAAGCATGTGCGCCGCGTCGGAGAACAGCGCGAGCGACGAGGCGACGATCGCCGCGACGACCTCCGCCGCCATGAAGGCGACGATGAGGCCGAGCGCGAGGGCCAGCTTGCGCTGATCGGCATCCGGGGAGATCGAGTGGTCGTGACCGCTGTGGTCATGACCGTGAGCGTGCGCGTGGCCCATCGCGCTCAGGGTAGAGCGCCGCTCAGTGGGTCGGCCAGGAACGTTGCGCTACCTACAGCGGCCAGGGCGCGACATGCGGAGTGCGCTCGGCGGGGCGAAATTCCGGTGTCGGCTCCACCGATGGGGCTGCGGGCTCCGGCTCTGCGCTCTGCGTCTCGCCCGCGATCATCTCGTCGGCGACGTTGTAGAGATCCTGGCCGAGGTGGCCGCAGATCACATCGCGAAGCAGTGCTCGCAGCCAGTCGGTCAGTTCATCGACGAGCGGCGCCAACACCTCTTCCGACGGGCCGACACCGGCGACGATCGAGCGCTCGATCGATGCGAGATGCGAGACGCGTTCGGCGACGATCGCGCGCTGCTCGGGGATCGCGCAGAGCACGGCGAGCCGATCTGGGAGATGGCCCGAGTGTGCGCCCTCGGGCTCGAGTAGCGCGCGCAGTGCAAGTAGTACATCCGTGAGCGTCTCGGTGACGCTCGGGCGGTCGCAAGCGAGCTCGAAGCGGCGCATCGCCCATGCGAGCTCGCCGTTCTTGGGCGTCCGCCGGAATACAAGCGAGATGAAAGCGCGCAGCTCGTCCTCCTGCTGCGGCGGCACAGCGCAAACGCCGCGTACCGGGACGGGCGCGCTGTGCGACGGAGTCAGCGCGAACGGGACCCAGCTGCCGCCGCCGGTCCGCTGCCAGCCCGTGCGCCCGAGGGCGATGTGAGTGGCGTCGTAGAGGCGCAATGCGAGCAACAGCCGGCGCAGGCGCACGTGAGCGTGGCGCAGCGGCGCCTCATCACCTGGCGCCGATTCCCACGACAGCTCCGCGAGGACCGGCGGGCGCTCGTCGTCGTGTGCATGGAGAGCCTCGGCGGGTGCGTCGGGCGCGGCGTTGGCCCGCACGAGGACCAGCCCTTCACCGAGATCGACGCGCTGCGACGCGATCGCCAGCCCGTGAATCGTGGCGATCACCTCGGTCTGGGCACGACCATCCATGACGAGCGTCTCGAACTCGTCGTACACCGATTCAAAGCGAGCCTTGTGCAAGACGAAATCAGACGAGTCCTCGAAGATCTCTGAGAGCAGACAGCGCAGCGCCTCTTCGGCCCGGCCTCGCGGCGTACCCCCATATGCGGCTTTGGAGCTACGGTTCTCACCGCGCGCGAGCAGGTAGCCGTCGAGTCCGCCGCAGGACTGAAGCGCATGAATCGCCGGGAGGAACGACGGCAGCATGCTGAGAATGCCCTGGCGGCGATCGATGAAGTCGCCCGTCAGCGGGCGGTAGCAATAGAGCGGCGAAGACTTCCGGGCGCCGCCGATCTCGTCGATCTCGAACTCGAGCTCGTCCTCCCCGCCGGCGGCATCCGATGCAAGCTGCCAGGCCGCTTCCTCGCAGAAGGCCGACAGCGCGGTGTGGAGAAGGCGATTGCGCATCACGTGGCGTTTCGACGCGGTGATGCCAGATTCCTCCCACAGACGCTCTCCCGCCGCCTGCGAGCCGTCCCGCGTCAGGCGAACTGCGCGATCGCGAGCATCACCGCAGCGCCGGCCGTCGTCATCGCAACAGATCCAAGGGCCGGCAGGTTGCGTGCCGCCGGAAGCAGATGCGTCGAGGCGGCATAGATGAAGAGCCCGCAGAAGAAACCGAGGGCGACCGGCAGCACCTCGTCTGGCACGGGCGCGATCGACCCCACGATCGCACCGACCAGCGGAGCCGAGGAGACCGCGACGAGCCAGCGCTTGGTACGCGAATCAGGGTGACGCGCGGCGCGCAGCAACGACACCGTGTTGAGACCATCGGAGAAGTCGTGTCCGATCACGGCGAGCGCCACAAGTAGTCCCACGCCCTCGTCGATCTGAAATCCGATTCCGATCGCGAGCCCGTCGAAGAAGCTGTGGACAACAAAGCCCGCCGCGCCGACGAGGCCGCCGACATCCGGCGCGTCGTGGTGGTGATCGTGACCATGGTCGTGGTTGTGGGTCCAGCGCTCGACGGCATTGAAGACGAGATAGCCGACGAGCACGGCACCGACGGGAATCCGCAGATCGACGCCATGTTCCTGTCCGTGTTCGATCGCCTCCGGCAGCAGATCGAAAAGCGCGGCGCCGAGCACGACCCCGCCGGCAAGCGCCATCAACCATTCGCTGCGACTTGGCCACCTCAGTGCGGTCACACCACCCGCCATCGTCGAGACGAACGTGACCGCCGAGAACGCGAGCGCGGCGATCATGCGGCGCACCGCGGGCACAGACCGCTGAACAGGAGCTGATGCCCCGTGATCACGAAGTCGGATACCGGCTTGCGCACCGAGCAGCCGGGTACCTCGTCCACCACCCCGCATGACTCACAGCGGACGTGCTCGTGATGTGTCCCGGCGCCCTCGTAGTGCGACTTGCCGTCGCCGAGGTCCACGCGACGTACCGCTGATTCCTGTTCGAGCTTGCCGAGCGCACGAAAAGCCGACGAATAGTCCGCGGTCACGCCGTCGCCGTGGAGCCGTTCGATGATCGCCTCGATCGTCCAGTCGTGACGATCGCTAGTACTGAGGAGAGACGCGATTGCATCGCGCACGTGACTTGGTCTGGCCATGGCGCGAGACGCTAACAGTTTTGCAATCTCCTTGCGCAATGCGCTTGCAAAACTCTGATTGGCCCGCCGCTAGCCCAGCGCGCGCAGCAGGGCCGACTTGCCCTTGAACGTCTTGGTCCCGATCTTCACGACCGGGGTCAGCTTGTACCGGCCGGCACGGCGAAGGGGCAGCTTCGCTTTGAAGGCCGACTTCCGCGCCTTCACGGAGTAGGTGCCGATCTTCCGATAGCGCCCGCCCGTCTGCCGTTCGAGCAGCACCTTGAACGTCTCCGCCGGCCGGACCTTGCCCTTGACGGTCGCGCGTCGGGCGACACGCGCCTTCTTCATCTGGCTCAGCTGCGGAATGCACTCGACGGTCGCGGCGGCGGAAACGGCGATGCCGTCGTCCACGACTGCATGGGTGCGCAACCGTCCGCTGGCACGCCAGGGAATCGTGATCGAATACGAACCGTCCGCCGACGTGAAGCCTTTGGTCATGGGGACCCAGCTGCTGGTCCCGCGCTTCTGGGCCCAGACCGCCACGCCCACCACCGGGGAGCCGTCGAAGCGGTGTAGCTGGCCGGTCAGCGTGAGCGTGTCGCCGTAGCGCACCGCGCTCGCCGATCGCGCCAGCGTCAGGCGGCCCTTGACGTTGGCGTACTCAGGTGCGATCTGCGCGGCACGCGCCCGGATCTGCGGAAGCTGCGCGTAGAGCGCGCCGCCGGGGCACTCCGTCTTGCCGACGTCGCGATGGCCGGAAATCCGCTGGAAGGGAACGACGGTGCCAGCGGGATAGTTGTTCTCCGGCCCGCCGCCGGAGACAAGCGGGACCGCGCCCTCGACGGGCGCGCCGTGTACCGACAGCTTCCACGCGATCAGACGCGCGTTGGCCTCGATCGCCTCCGGGGTCTGCGCGACCGCACTGAAGGTCCCGATGTTCGAGATGCCGGTCGAATCGTCGTTCCAGCCCTGTGCCTGAGCGCCGATCACCGGTTGGTCGATACCCCCCTGGCGTCCCTCCCAGATCCGGCCGAACCGATCGACGAGGAAGTTGTAGCCGATGTCG
>DATMIZ010000070.1:0-12712 GCA_035554055.1 Baekduia sp.
GCTATTCACCATCGATGTCGAGGGTGAGGCGGTGGCGGGTGACCTCGCGAAGGCCGCCGGGCTATCCCCGGCGAGCATCTCGACGATGCTCGACAACCTCGAGCGCGATGGCATCGTGGAGCGGCGTCGCTCCGGCGACGACCGCCGGGTTGTGGTCGTGACGCTCACCGACTCCGGCCGTGCGCTCCTTGCCGACAAGCGCGAGCGCTGGCGCGCTCGTTGCCGCGAAGCGCTGGCAGACCTCTCCGATGAGGAGCTTGAGGCTGGCGCAGAGGTCATGCGACGGATGGCGACGCTGCTCGGCCAGCTATAGCCCGGCCGAGACCGCGCGGACGAGCATGTCTGCGGCCTCACGAATGTCGTCGTCGGTGTGCGTCGCCATCACCGTGAGGCGCAGACGCGAACTGCCGGGAGGGACCGTCGGCGGGCGGATGGCCTGCGCGAAGACGCCGTCACGCAGCGCCTGCTCCGCGATCGCCACGGTCGCATCGGCTGCGCCGATCACGAGCGGCAGGATCTGCGTCTCGGAGCGCACATCCAAGCCGCCGGCGGCGAGCTCCGCGCGGAGCAGCGACGCGTTGGCCTGTAGCCGATCGACCAGCCCGGGTTCATCGATCAGCACGTCAAGCGCGGCCTGCGCCGCGGCCACCGAAGGCGGAGCGGGAGCCGTTGCGAAGATGAATGAGCGCGCGCAGTTGATCAGCAGCTCGCGGATTTCACCCGAGCACGCCACGTAGGCCCCGTAGGAGCCGAGCGCCTTGCCGAGTGTCCCGACGATCGCATCCGCCTTGACGCCCGCTGCGGCGAGGGCGCCGCGGCCTCCAGGGCCCAGACAGCCGGTGCCGTGGGCCTCGTCGACGATCAGCTTCGCGCCAAAGCGTGTCGCGAGCGCCGCGATCTCGGCGAGCGGCGCGACATCGCCGTCCATCGAGAAGACCGAGTCGGTCACGATCGCCAGCGGCGCACCGGCGTACCGGGCCAGCTCGGCTTCGAGCTGTGCCACATCACGATGTGGGTACACGACCGTCGCCGCGCCCGCGAGGCGGCAACCGTCGACGATCGACGCATGGTTGAGCTCATCTGAGAGCACGACACCCTCGGGGGCCAGAGCGCCGATGACGCCGATGTTCGCCAGGTAGCCGGACCCGAACAGCAACGCTGCCTCGGCCTCCTTGAAGCTGGCCAGCGACTCCTCCAAGGCGATCTGGATCGACATTGTCCCGGAGACCGACCGCGACGCCCCTGCGCTCGCGCCGTACGTCAGCGCGGCCTCTGCGGCCGCGGCCTTGACGCGCTCGTCGTTGGCCAGCCCGAGATAGTTGTTCGAGCAGAGCAACAGCACGTCGCGGCCGTCGAGTTCCACCCGCGTCTCCTGCGGGCCGGCGACCGTCTTGAGTGAGCGAAAGAGGCCGGCGTCCCGGATCGTCTGCAGACGTTGACTGACGTCGTCTGACGCCATCAGCGTACTCCTAGGCCGCGGAGTACCCGAACGGAAGCGCCTCGACAGGCTCCGGGTCGGGTTCATGATTCGCGGGCCAGCGATTAGGCGCGCCGTCTGGACGTGCAGGCACGGTCTTCTTGGCCGCGTATCGCAGCTGCGTGGCCGGATCCCAGAGCTGGATCTCGATGCCGGCGTCCTGTGCCTGCGCGGCGGTATCGATGTAGTCCTCGACGATGTCGGGGGTCTCGCCTTCGAGGAAGCCGCTGCGGTTGTCAGGACGCGGGTTCGCGCCGTTATCGGCGTGGCGGGAGATGTTGAGTCCGAGCTCTTCGAACATCGCACGGTCCTCCTCGGGCGTAGCGCCGAGGGTCGTCAGGAAGTTGCCCATCATGACTCCGTTGAGGCCGGCCTTCACCGCCAGCTGCTGGAGCTCGCCGATGTTCTCGACGCGCCCACCACAGAGCCGGAAAAGCGCTCCCGGGATGATCAGGCGGAAGATCGCGATCCACTTGATCGCTTCCCACGGATCCATGTAATCGCGGTCCCCGAACTTCGTGCCCGGACGCGGGTTCAGGAGGTTGATCGGCACGGACGTCGGGTTGATCTTCGCCAGCTCGAACGCCATCTCGACGCGCTGCTCGCGCGACTCGCCGAGGTTGAGAATGCCGCCGACGCAGGTCTCGAGCCCCGCCTCTTTGACCGCGTCGATCGTGCGCAGGCGGCCGGCGTAGCGGACGGTCGAGGAGACGTTCGGGTAGTAGGACTCTGCCGTCTCGACGTTGTGGTGCACCCGCTGGATGCCGGCTTCCTTGAGCGCCTTCGCGCGGTCCACGGACATGTGCCCGACCGAAGCGCAGCGCTTGAGGTTTGTCTGCTCGGCGACGAGGCGTGCGCCCTCGAGCACCTTCGCGAAATCACGCTTGGAGAGGCCCTGGCCCTGCGTGACCATGCAGAACCGGTGCGCGCCCGCGGCTTCGGCGGCCTTCGCGTGCTCGAGGATCTGCTCGGGCTCCATCATCGCGTGCAAAGGCGTCTCGGCCTCGGCAAACCGTGACTGCGCGCAGAAGCCGCAATCCTCGGCGCAGCCGCCGGACTTCGCGTTCACCAGCGAGCACAGGTCGGTCGAATCGCCGAAGTTCTCCAGGCGGGCCTTCCACGCCCGCTCGATCAGCTCTTCGATCTCGGTGTGGTCCTCGAGCTCGCCGAGTGCGCGTGCCTCGGCGGGCGTGATCAATGGGTCCATGGCCCTGAACACTAAGCGCTGCACACCCCGAAAGCGCCGCGACGGCGCCACTTCGACAGACGGACTGAGAACGTGAAGGTCTCGTGCGACCTCTCAGCCGGCGAGTTCGACGAGCACATCGCCCTCGTTGACCGACTGGCCTTCGCTGACCAGGATCGTGCTGACGGTCCCGGATTCCTCGGCTTCGACGGGCATCTCCATCTTCATCGATTCGAGAATGACGACGGTGTCGCCCTCTTGAAGCTCGTCGCCGACCTTGACTTCGATCTTCCAGACCGTTCCGGCGATATGGGCTTTGATGCTCGCCACAGACTCTCCTAGTGGGAATTCAGCGCAACCCTATTGCGTCCGGCGGTCTTCGACCGCGTGCACAACAAGTTCCGACCATCTGGCGGTTGGAGGATGGCAGGCGGCTCCGTACCTTCAGATGCGTGGCACACATTGCTGCGGCGGTTTGACCCGCCGGCGCAGCGCGGATGGGTGGTGCACTTGCCGCGGCGGTCTGACCCGCCGGCGCGGCGCTTCTGGTGGAACGAGAGATGGGGTGCCGCGGCTCCTGGCCGCGGCACCCTCCACCGGGAGGGGTCCACGCTCCATAATCTTGAAGACGATGACCGATGAGTCGCTGTCCAAGATGAAGGCGCAGGTGTACTTCGACGAGCGCGGCTCCGATCGCTTCGTCAAGTACCACGAACGCACGCGCCGGCGCGGCCCCGACTGGGTCTACGACCTGCTGCGGCTGCCGATGACGGCGTTCGCCCTGATCTTTTTCAGGTCGCGAGCAATCGACTCGAACAAGGTGCCGCCCAGCGGTGCTCTGATCCTGGCCTGCAACCACGCGTCCTATCTGGACCATTTCTTCATCGGGATCTTCATCCGCCGCAAACTTCATTTCATGGCGAAGTCGCAGCTGTTCCGGTTCCCGCTTGCCTTCGTGTACTCGCACGGCGGAGTGTTCCCGGTGCGGCGTGGGGGACGTGATGACGAGTGGTTCGTGACGGCGCGTCAGATCCTCGAGAACGGCGGTTGTGTAGCGATCTATCCGGAGGGCGGGCGTTCTCGTACAGGCCGCTTGGCAGATCGTGCCAAACCGGGAATCGGACGGCTGGCGATCGAAACGGGGGCGACGGTGGTCCCAGTCGCGATCCATGGGTCGGCCTATGTGCGCAACTGGCGCCGAGGCCGGTTCCCGAAGATCGTCGTCAAGTACGGCGATCCGTTGCGATACGAGCAGATCTCCTCACCGACGCGTGAACAGCGCCAGGTCGTCTCGGATCACATCTTCGACGAGATCCGCAAGATCCACCTGAGCCTCGCGCCTCAGACGCCTGCTCAGAGTTCGAGTTCGTAGTCCAGCCAGCGGTCGAGGCGCTGAGCGCCGACCCGGTCGTAGACAGCCTGCGCGCGGTGGTTGTCGTAGGCCGTCTGCCAGCTGAGTCGCTTTGCGCCGCCGTCGCGCGCCCGCTGCGCACAGGCGGTGATCAACGCATCACCGACGCCATGCCCACGCGCTGCATCGGCGACGAATAGATCGTTCATGATCGCCAGGCGGCACGCGTCAAGCGTCGACCAGCTCCAGAAGACTGTCGCGAACCCGATCGCGGCCCCCGCGTCGTCACGCGCTATCAACTGGAAGCCTTCGTGTTCGGGGTCCGCCAACAGCGCTTCGCAGAGCAGCCCGAGCTCGAATTCCAGCGGCTCGGTCTCATAGAACTCGCAATAGGCGCGCATCAGCGGAAGCAATTCCGCAAGATCCCCGTCTGATACCGCATCGATCGAAATCGCTTTTGCCCCCACCCGGCCATTAATAGCCGTTTTCGGCTCTGTGTAGGGCATTTCGACGGATGGCAGACAATCGTGTCGTCTCAAAGGTGAGACCGCGCGGTAGTACTTACCGGATGCGTGCCGCCGCGATCCAGATGACGACGACGGCCGATCGTGAGCACAACCTTGCGACCGCCGAGCGTTTGGTGCGCGCCGCGGCAGCCGATCGTGCGGAGCTGGTCGTGCTGCCGGAGAAGTGGCCGGCATATGGACCTGGGGACGTCGCGGTCAAATCGGCCGAGCCTCTCAATGGGCCCGCGCTGCGACTCGCACGCGGTCTTGCCGCAGAGCTCGGGATCGACCTCATCGCCGGCTCGATCCCGGAGCTCGGCTCACCGCGGGGATCCAACACCTCTGTGCACATCGGACCTGACGGCCGTGACCGCGCCGTCTACCGCAAGCTGCACATGTTCGATGTCGTCGTCGGCGATACGACCTACGCCGAGTCGGCGCATGAGGCAGCCGGCGACGAGATCGTGACCTCAGAGACCGACGACGGCACCCGGCTCGGGATGACGATCTGTTACGACCTCCGTTTCGCGGAGCTTTTCGCCGCCCTCCGGCTTCGCGGAGCGCGGGTGATCGTCGTCCCTTCCGCTTTCACCGTCTCCACCACCCGCGATCATTGGGAGGTGCTTCTACGTGCCCGTGCGATCGAGAACCAGTGCTTCGTCATCGCGCCGAACCAGACCGGCGAACACGCGGCCGGACTACGTTCGGGCGGACGGTCGCTGATCGTCGATCCGTGGGGGACGGTGCTTGCCGATGCCGGCACGGACGAGGGATTCATCGCGGCCGATCTCGATTTCGCAAAGCTCGAGCGGGTACGCCAGAAGCTGCCGAGCTTTGCGAGCAGGCGCGGCGAGATCTATGGGTAGAGTCAGACGCCGATGAGTCCCGAGCCTCAGCACGAAGCGCCCGAGCCCGAGAAGCCTTCGGAGCCCGACAAGCGTTCGCTCGGCGCTTCGATCCAGAACGTCTCCGAGCGCGCTGTGCGTCTCGTGCAGGACGAGATCGAACTGGCGAAGGCGGAGCTCTCCGAGAAGTTCGGCAAGCTGCTGAAGGGCGCGGGGATCACTGCCGTCATCGCCGTCTTCATGTTCTGGATGATCGCGATCACCCTGATCGGCCTCGCGCTGCTGGCCAACTGGGGCTTTGGTTGGGACGACGGTCAACAGTTCTGGGGCTTCTTCCTCGTCGCCGGCGTGCTCGTGCTCCTGTCTGCCATCGGTGGCCTGATCGCTTTCAGGCTCTTCAGAGCGGGATCGCCGCCGATTCCGTCGCAGGCGATCGAGGAGGCGCAGAAGTTCAAGGACTCCTTCGGAGCGGAGTCAGAGCTCCCTTACGACCCGCCCACTTACAAGCACGCGGGAGGGGATAACTGATGTCCGATCGACGCACCTCTGCGGAGATTCGCCGCTCGATGGAGGAAAACACGCGCGAGCTGTCGACCGCGATCGCATCGCTGCGTGGTCAGGTCGAAGAACTGGTCGACTGGCGCAAGCAGGCGCGGGCGCATCAGAAGGAGCTGGCGATCGGCGTGGGGGGCATCGGAGTGGCCCTCGGGATCGCAATCGCCGTGAGCCGGATCTTTCGCAGGCGCTAGCGCCCTCACTGTCCGCCTCGGCGCTTAGCTTCCAGCGAGCATGGAGCGCGGTCAGATCATCTCCACACGCGTGATCCTTCGCGTGATCGCCTGCGTCGTCCTGTGCGCGATCGCGCTCGCGTTGCTCTGGACGCTGCGCAAGCCGATCGGGTGGCTGCTGATGGCGGGCTTCATCGCGGTCGCGCTGTCGGGACCGATGAATGCGCTGCATCGCCGTGGTATGCCACGCGGGCTTGCGATCGCAGCCGTGTACATCGTGTTGTTGCTGATACCCGCGGGCGTCGTCGCGATCGTGGTGCCGCCGATCGTCACGCAGGCGACTCAGCTGGCCGAGGACGCCCCTAGATACGCGGATGACACCGAGAAGTTCATCCACAACAACAAGCAGTTGCGCGAGCTCAACGATAAGTACGACCTCTCGACCGAACTGCAGAAGCAGGCGAAGAAGCTGCCGGAAAAGATCGGCGACGCGGCATCCGTGTTGGGGTCGATCGGCTTGGGGCTCGTCAACTCGATCTTCGCGCTCGTCAACATTCTGATCCTCTCCGTATTCCTATTGGCGAGCGGTCGCACCTGGATCGACCGGCTGATCGACTTCCGCCCTGCGGATGAGCGCGAACGTCTGAGACGGATCGCCGACCGCGTCGGTGACGCCGTCGGTGGCTACGTACAGGGCGCAATGTTGGTCGCGCTGATCGCCGGAATGCAGACGTATGTCGTGCTGGCGATCCTCGGCGTTCCCTTCCGCGGGCCACTCGCGGTGATGGCAGGCCTCGCGTCCCTGGTCCCGCTCGTCGGCGCGACGATCGCAGCCTTCCTGATCGCCGCGGTCACGCTGTTCACCAACTTCCCGGTCGCCACCGTGATCTGGGTCGTGTGGGCGATCGTCTACCAGCAGCTCGAGAACAACATCCTCCAGCCGCAGATCCAGAAGCGCACGATCCAGGTCAATCCGCTGATCGTCCTGATCGCAGTGCTCTTCGGCTCGACACTGCTCGGCATCGTCGGCGCGCTGGTGGCCATTCCTGCGGCGGCCTCGATCCAGATCATCGTGCGTGAGTACTTCGAGTTTCGCCGCGATACCTACGGGCGCGTCGCCCACGAGGATCTGCCGGGCGACGACGAAGACGATGTCGATCCGCCGACCGCCGCCCCTGATGAGGAAACCGACGCGCCCGCAGATCGCAGGACCTTCTGGAGCCGGTTCAGACCGGCATCCGGGTAGCTAGAGAGCGGCTCCGGCCGGCTGGCTAGCGGACGTTGTTCTCAGCCGTCATCGGCAGCGGGCTGCCGCTGACCTCCTGCGTCGGTTCGGCCGCCTGGGGTCGATCGAGGCCGAGCGTCGTGGCCAGTTCGCCCGACTCGTAGAGCTCGGCGACGATGTCTGCACCGCCGACAAGCTCGCCTTTGACGAACAGCTGCGGGATCGTCGGCCAGTTGGAGATTGCAGACAGCTCCTGGCGGATCCTCGGGTCGGGCAGGATGTCGACTGCCGCAAACGGTGTCTCCAGTGCCTCGAGTGCCGCGACGGTGCGCGCGGAGAAACCGCAGGCGGGCGCGTCGGGCGAGCCCTTCATGAAGAGGATGACTTCGTTCTCGGCGATCGCCTCTGTCAGCGCTTCGCGGATGGGGTTCTCGTCACTCATTTGGTGGTCACTCCGGGAGGGTTGGTCTTCAGGGACAGCGCGTGAATCGGGCCGCCGACTTCGGCGCCGAAGATGTCGTAGACCAGACGATGCTGGGCGACCATCGAGAGGCCTTCGAACTGCGGGGCGACCACGGTGGCGCGGAAATGGTCTCCGCCGCCCGTCCAGTCCTCGACGTCCGCCTGCGAACCGGGCAGCGCAGCCTCAATTCGTGCTTTCAACTCGTCTGGGCTGGGCATTTCAAAATCAGGGTAGTGGGTCGCTATATTCAGTGAAGCTATGGCATCCGCGCAGACCGTCACATTCCAGGCAAAGGGCATCGTCTTCTCCGAGAAGGGTGCCGAAAAGGTCCGTGAATTCTTGGGCTCACAGGGGTCTGACGACACGACCGCTGGTCTGCGTGTAGGCGTCCGCGGCGGTGGTTGCTCGGGCTTTCAGTACCAGCTGGCGTTTGACGAGCAGCGCGACGGCGACGTGATCTTCGAGGATCACGGTCTTCAGGTGCTGGTCGATGCGCAGGCGCTTCCCTACGTCGACGGGTCGGTTATCGACTACGTGGATGAGCTGCAGGGCGCCGGTTTTCAGGTCAACAACCCCAACGTGGTCGCAGCGTGTGGCTGCGGCAGCTCATTCCGCGTCGCGGACGAAGAGCCGGTCTCTGCGGTCTAGTCCTCCTCGCGGCTGCCCTCGGCGGCTGCGGCGGAGATGACGGTGCACGTGGCGAGGGCGGTTCGCAGCGCGCGGACGCGCTTGTGCGGACGGACTCAGGCCTCGCTATCGGGATCACCGAGGACAATGTCAATCTGATCTCGCCGGCCCCGGTTCCCGCCGCCTTCTCCAAGGTGCGCGATGACGTAGCGGCGATGCGCCCGGCGCTGTTTCGCATGAACGTCGATTGGAAGTACCTGCAGCCGGATCCCAGTCGTCCGGCGATCCTTGACGCCGGCGTCAGCGGCTGCATGCGGACGATCGGGCCGTGCGCGCCATTCCAGGGGATCACCGCCCAGCTGAAGGCGATCGCGGCACGGCAGAAAGAGGGCGCCGGCTGGAACGTCCTCGTCAACATCTACGGCGTGCCCGACTGGGCCGCCACAAAGGGAGGCGGCTGCGAGCGACCGAGCATCGAGCCGTTTTCGCGAGCGATCAACGCGGACGGTCTGGCCGCCTACGAGGACCTGATCGTCGGGATCGCGCGGCTCGCGGACCGCACCGGCGCCGAGCTGAGGTTCTGGGCCCCGTGGAATGAGCCGAACCAGATCTTCTTCATCTCCCCTCAGCGCGCGCGGTGCGACGTGACCTCGCCGCTGCTGTCACCCGCTGTCTACACGCGGATCTTCGAGCGGGCCAAGCACGCGCTCGAAAAGGCGGGCGGTACGCGCGACATTGTCTTGGGCGATCTGGCTGGTTCGCCGAAGAAGGGCAAGCGCGCTGGGACGGCCGCAGAGTTCCTGAGCGCGCTCCCCGATGACGTCATCTGTGCCGCCGACGTGCTCGCGCTGCACTCATACCCGGGCAACGGGTTTGACGTGATTCCCTCAGCCACCGCGGTCACCGACGCCCGAGACTGCGGCAAGCGGTTGCCGGTCTGGATCACCGAGACCGGGGCGGGGGATCCACGCGCCAGTAAGCATCGCGACGATTCGCCCGCCGCGCTCAAAGAGCAGTGCCGCCGCTATGACGAGCAACTGCGGGTATGGAGTCGTAACCCCCGCGTGAAGGTGGCGGTGCAGTACACGGTGCGCGAGGATCCTGCCTTCCGCGTTGGATTGGTGAACTCAACGCTCGATCGTGAGTACCCGTCTTTTGATCTGATCCGTGCGTGGAGTCGCGCGCGACCCGGGACGCCCCCGCAGCTGCCTGCAAGCTGCCGCTGAATCATCGAGGGCTGTCTGACCGAACATAGTGTGCGGAAATACGGCCCTCGACGGTCAGACGGGGTCGAAATCGAGCGACGCCCACAGGATTCGGCAGGCGACGCTGCGCCACGGACGCCAGGGCTCGGCGCGCGCGATCACCTCGGCGGGTGAGGGCAGCTCGTCATATCCATACGCGAACTGGACGCCGCGGCGGATGCCCAGATCGCCGGGAGCGAGGATGTCGGGCCGCGACAGCTGGCCCATCATGAACATGTGGGTGGTCCAAGGGCCGATCCCTTTGACGGCGATCAGTTCGGATTCGACTGTCGCGTCGTCCAGCGTGTCTAGGCGGTCGAGTTCCAGGCGACCGTCGAGCACATGCTCGGCGAGCGATTTGAGCGACGCCGCCTTGGCACGCGAGAGGCCCGCCGCCGCGCGTAGCCGCTCGAGATCGAACGCCAGCAGGGTCTCGGGCGACGGCGCGCTGCCATCGAACGCCACGAGTAGTTTGTTCCACATCGAGCGAGCCGCGGCGACCGAGAGCTGTTGGCCGACGATGGCGCGCACGAGCGCGCCATAGGGCTCCAGTTCGGGCTTGTAACCCGCGCTGATGTACTGCGTGACGCGCGCGTCGTCGTCGATCCGGTCGAGCATCCGCGCCATCACGGGATCGGCCTCTCTGAGGTGCTTGAGCGCGAGCGTGGCCTGGTCCGCAACCATCGCGGGCAGGATATGCGCATGGCCGATCGAGGTCGTGCGGGTAGCATGAGCGCGATGCGCGTAGCGCTTGTCTCCCCTTATTCCTGGACTTATCCGGGAGGTGTGACGAGGCACATCGAGGCGCTGGCTCACGAGTTCCTCGACTCCGGACACGATGTCCGTGTCCTTGCTCCCTTCGATCCGCCGGACAAATTGTCCGCGCGGCTGCACGGTGGCGCGACGCCCCAGGACCGTCCGCTGGGCGACCTTGTCGTGCCGCTCGGGCGTACGGTCGGCGTCAAGGCAAACGGCGCGGTCTCGAACCTGGCGGTCGGTCCCACCGGCGTCGCCAGGCTCCGCCATGAGCTCAAGACCGGGGGCTACGACGTGGTGCATCTCCATGAGCCGATTGCGCCGACGATCGGCTGGGACGCGCTGATGGCAAGCGATGTGCCAATGGTCGGGACCTTCCACTGCTACTCGACGAACAGCTTCTCCAACAACGCGGCGAATCTGATCGGTGCGCGCCGCCGCCTCGACCGGCTACAGGCACGCATCGCGGTCTCGCAGGCGGCGAAATGGACGGGCCAGCGGTACTTCGGCGGCCGCTACCGCGTGATTCCCAACGGCGTGCATGTCCCGGCCGAGCACGTTGCACCGCGCGCCTGGGACGGGACGCTGCGGATCGCGTTCGTCGGACAGGCCGTGGAGCGCAAGGGACTCGGAGTGTTGTTGCGCGCCTTCGCCGCGTTGCACGAGCACATCGACACGCACCTCACGATCGTCGGTGCCACGGCGCGTGAGGTCGGGCCGTTCCTGCTGGAGAACACGCGCGGGATCGAGATCCTCGGGCGTGTCGACGATGCCGAGAAGCACGCCGTGCTCCGTAACAGCGACCTGCTGGTCGCGCCGTCGCTGGGCGGCGAGTCCTTCGGGATGGTGCTCACGGAGGCGTTTGCCGCCGGCCGCCCCGTGGTCGCGTCGGACATCGCCGGCTATCGCGACGTCGTGCGCGACGGATCCGATGGCGTGCTGTTTGATGTCGGCGACGCGACCGCGCTGGCGGAGACGCTCCGTGGGCTGGCACTCGCTCCCGACCGTGTGAGGGCGATGGCGGGCGAGGCGGCGCGCAGCGCCGAGCGCTACGCGTGGCCACGCGTAGCCGAAGAGGTGATGGGCGTCTACGAGCAGGCCGTCGCGGTCGAGGCGCCGCAGACGCCGCTGCTGCGGACCGCTTGGCGGCACGGATTCCTGCCCGGTGACGGACGCCCGCGGCGCCGCGCGAAGCGGCTGCCTTCGATCGAGCCAAATCCATTGCCCGCGCGTACGCGCGGCTGGGCGCTCGCCCGCCGGGCGGCGTTCGTGCTCGCGATGGTCCTCGGCATCGGTTTTTCAGCGATCGCGGTTCAGCGGATCGGGCTTGACTCGATCTACGGGTCGCTGGTCGGCGCAGCGCCGACATGGGTGCTGGGTTCGCTGGCGCTCATGTGCGTGTCGATGGTCCTGCGCGCGGTGTCCTGGCACGCGATCCTGCGCGCGGTGCTGCCCGAGGCGCGACCGCGCTTCATGGACGCACTCCAGGGCACGACGATCGGCGTCCTGATGTCTGCGGCGCTGCCGGCGCGGCTGGGGGAGCCGGCACGCGCGATGATCGTGGCGCGGCGGTTGGGTCGCCCGCGGGTCTATCTACCGAAGGTGATCGGGACGATCGTCTCCCAGGCGCTGCTCAACATTCTCGCGCTCGTGATTCTCGGGCTGATCGTCCTGCAGACGGTCGACTACTTCGATGGCCGCGGTGGTGGGCTCTGGCTCTTCACGGCGCTGCCGGTCGCGGTCGTGCTCGCGGTGCTCGTCGCACCGGGCCTGATCCGTGGCGAGCGCTTCACGATCGTCACCAAAATGCGCCAGGCGCTGTCGCATGTGCGCGGCGGCCTGATCGTTTTCCGGCAGCCGCGCAATGGATCGATCGCCACCTTCACGCAGCTGGCGGCATGGGGGCTGCAGCTGCTGTCGTGTTACGTGCTGCTGGTGGCGCTCGGGCTCGACGATCGCGCTGGCATCGGCGCGGCGGCGGCGGTCCTGTTCGCGGTCAACGTGTCGGCGGTGTTGCCCGCCACGCCTTCAAACGTCGGTGTCTTCCAGGCGGCGTGTTCGTTCGTGCTCGTCAAGGGCTATGGCGTCTCGACGCACGACGCCCTTGCATACGGCGTGATCTTGCAGGCGGTCGAGATCGCGACGGCGGTGATGATGGGCGCACCGGCGCTCGTGAAGGAGGGTCTGTCATTCAAGGAAGTCAGACTGCGGGCGCTGCATGCCTCCCCGGTGGAGCTCGTGCCGCTGACTGACAGCGCGTCGGCCGTCGACGCGAAACGCTGACGCGCCTGACGCATCAGATCA
>DATMIZ010000071.1:0-2494 GCA_035554055.1 Baekduia sp.
CGGCGACGCATTCACCTTCGTGCAGGAGGTGGAGGGGATCACGTTCCCGGCGGCCATGGAATGGCTCGCGCGGCGCTACAACGTCGAGCTCGAGGTCGAGGATGAGGATCCTCAGGCTGCTGCCCGCCGTCAGCAACGCGAACGGTTGTTGGAACTGCTCGAGCGGGCGACGACTTTCTATGTGCGCTACCTCTGGGAATCGGGTGAGGCCGCGGGTGCGCGGGAGTATCTGAAGTCTCGTGGGCTGGAGGAGGCGATGTTGCGTGAGTTCCGCGTCGGATACGCGCCGAGCGCCTGGGACACGTTGCTGGTGGCCGGCAAGCGACAGGGGTTCTCCGATCAGGAGATCTTCGATGCAGGCTTGGTCGTCAGGCAGAAGGGGGAGGGGCGGCTCTACGACCGTTTCCGGCGCCGCATCATGTTCCCGCTGGCCGATCGTCGCGGTCGTGTGCTGGGTTTCGGCGCGCGCGCCCTGGGCGCCGATCAGCAGCCCAAGTACCTGAACTCGCCGGAGGGCATCGTCTTTCACAAGGGTCGCCAGGTCTACGCGATGGATATCGCGAGAGCCCCGGCCGCGAAGGTCGATCAGGTCGTCGTGTGTGAGGGCTACACCGATGTCGTCGCGATGCACCAGGCTGGGATTCGCAATGCCGTCGGGATCATGGGGACGGCGATGACGGCGCAACAGATCGATGAACTGTCGGGCCTCGCGCACACCGTCCTGCTGGCACTCGATGCCGACAGCGCAGGCCAGGAGGCGATGATGCGCGCCGCGAAGGTGGCGCAGGGCAAGCGCCTGGATCTGCGCGTCGTACCGCTGCCCGAGGGGCGCGACCCGGCCGAGATCGTCGTGGAGGACGGCGCCGCCGTTGCTCAGCAGCTGATCGCAGAGTCGATGCCGTTCGTCAAGTTTCAGGTGCAGCGAGCGCTCCGAAACGCCGATCTGTCCAACGCCGAAGGCAAGGACCGGGTGATCGAGGAGCTCAAGGCGGTCTTCGCGACACTCCCGCCGAGCGCGATGCGCGAGGAGCTGCTCGCCGAGGTCGCCGCCAAGACGGAACTCGCGCCGTCGATGGTCTCGTCGTGGCTCCCGAGTCCGGGCGGCGAGACTGGGCGGATACCGGTTGCGCGCGTTGCTGCCGCGCCTCCGGCCGCCGCCCGCGGACAGAGCGATCCCACGCGTCGTGCCGAACGTGCGTTTCTTGCGGCCTGTCTCGCCGAACCGGTATCCGGCGCGCTGGCGCTGGCCGAAGCTGACGACGGCCTGTTCGTCTCAGACCTCACGCGGCGCGCGGTGGACTACCTCCGAGAGAACATCTCGGCTCCAGGCTCGAATCTGCCGCCGGATGACGAGGAACTCGGGCGGCTCATCGCGGCCCTGTCGGCGGCCGCGGACAAGATGCACGGCACTCGCGACACCGTCCAAGGGCAGTTGCGCGAGCTGTGGATCGCTCGCGAGGAGCACCTGATGGCGATCGACCGGCGCGAGGGCAATCCCGGCATCGCCGCGCGCCGCAAACGCATCGACGAGTGGGCCGCCGAACGCGACGAGTTCATCGACCGGACGATGGAGGCCTCGCGGCCGGGGGAGTAGGGCCGTTAACGAAGAAGACCCGCCGACAGCGGGTCTTCACAAGCTCCGGGGGTGGGACTCGAACCCACAACCATCGCCTTAACAGGGCGCTGCTCCGCCGATTGAGCTACCCCGGAATGCTTGTCGGAAACTCTACTGGCTTCATCGCCATGCCCGCCTCGAGCTCCATATGGCAGTTGGCGCAGACCAGGATGCACTTGGCTGCTTCGGCTCTTGCGCGCTCCAGCGAGCGGCTCACGCCTCGCATCGCAACGCCAAATTGCTTGTGCTCTGGATCGACATGGTGAAACGACAGAGCTCGGACGCAGCGGTCGTATCCGCAGATCACGCACGCTCCGCCAGCCTCCTCAACCAGGATCTCCTTGACCCTCCGTCTGCGCGCACTGACTTGCGCCCCGTTGCATTTCGAGCAGCGGTACGTGCCTCGGGCGTCCTGGCGATGTGGCGTCTCGCCGTGGACTGCACACCTGCGAAGCACTACATCGACGCCGGCACGGCGAGCTGCAGCGGAATCGGCCAATACCGACATCCTGGCGGTTGACAGCCGATATCTCCGCAACCAGCGCCTGACGGTCGAGCGGTCGACGCCGCCTCCGACGCCAGCTCTCGGACCGTTGCTCCTTCGGCGATTCTTCGCTTCAACGTCTCCCTGTCCATGACGCCAAGCTAATGCCGGCGTCGGCGGGGTCGCACCCCCGAGGCTCACTCCGCCGGCCTGCCGGTAGCCTCATCGCGGATGCGAGCCCTGGTCATTTCTCTCTTCGTCGCCGTGACGGCATTCACGCTCACCGCATGTGGCTCCGACGACGACACGACTAAAGCTCCTGCGCCAGCGACAGCCGTGGCCACGGCCGCCGATTTCCCGGCCGCTGCAGGCAAGAACCTCGAGCAACTCGTCGC
>DATMIZ010000072.1:0-2760 GCA_035554055.1 Baekduia sp.
CTGCACGGCCGTTTGCAGACGAACCGGGTAGGGCGGGCAACACTCGTGGGGATGAGTCGATCTCTACGAATCGCGTCCATTGCTCTCGCTCTCGCCCTGATTCCGGCCGTGGCGCAGGCACACAGCACGCATGTCGTGCAGCCGGGCGAGACCCTCAGCGGGGTTGCCGCGGCCCAGGGCGTCTCGGCACGCACGCTCGCGGTGGCCAACGGTCTCAGCGAGACGGCCTTCCTGATCGCTGGCAGCACCCTGATTGTCCCTGATGCATCTGGGCCATCGAGTTCGACTCCGGCTCCGTTGTCGGGATATCGCGTGCGCATGAACGACACGCTGAGCGGAGTTGCCGCGGAGCACGGCGTCGCAATCGCCGACCTCGCCGCTGCGAATGGGCTCAGTCCGCAGTCGATGCTGGTGATCGGTACGACGCTGAAGCTTCCGGGGGCCGGAGCCCTGGGTTCGACGACGACATCCGGTGGGGGACGCCTAGTTGCGCCGGGCGACACCCTCTCGGGGATCGCCGCGGCGGCCGGCGTGACATTGGCGTCGTTGGCCGCAGCAAACGGCTTGCCGGTCGATCATCACGTGGTCGCCGGCACGAGGATCAAGATTCCGGCCGCCGGCACGTCGGCTGTCGCTGAGACCGGCCCAACGGCATCGCCGGCGACCGCCAACACCGGGCCGGTGGCGTCCGGCGGCAGGCTGACCGCGGCTCAGATCGGCGCGATCGCGGGCGAGTACGGCGTTGCGCCGTCGCTGGCGAGCGCGATCGCCTGGCAGGAAAGCGGCTTCAACAACGCGATGGTGAGCGTTGCCGATGCTCGCGGCATCATGCAGGTCCTACCGGGTACCTGGACGTACGTCGAGAATCAGCTATTGGGCGGATCGCTCGACCCGTCATCCGCGTCGGACAATGTCCGTGCGGGATCGCTGCTTCTGCGTCAGCTACTACGCGAGGCGGGTGGCGACGAGCAGCTCGCGATCGCCGGCTACTACCAAGGGATGAGCTCCGTGCGACGCATCGGCCTGCTGCCTGAGACCCGCACATACGTCGCGAGCGTGATGGCACTGAAGAACCGCTTCGGTGGCTAGCCCGAGGCGGTGACGCGCAGGATCTCCTCGGGGGAGGTCCAGCCGAGCTTGACCTTTTCGAGGCCATCCTCGCGCAGGCGCCGCATGCCGCCCTGGACGCCGGCGGCGGCGATCTCGTCGGATGAGCCGCGGCGCAGGATGATCTCGCGCACCGCGTCATCGATCAGGAGTACCTCGAAGAGTCCGACACGTCCCTTGTAACCGGTGTCGCTGCAGCGGTCGCAGCCATTGGGAGCGTGGCACGCGACATCTTCGTCGACCTTGAAGCCGTTGGCCTTCATCATCTCGACCGTGTAGACCTGAGGCCGCTTGCAGTTGTCGCAGAGCCGTCGTGCGAGCCGCTGAGCCAACACGCAGTCGATGGCCGAAGACAGCAGGAAGGGCTCGATGCCCATGTCCAGCATTCGGGCGACGGCGTTCGGCGCGTCGCGGGTGTGCAGCGTCGAGAGCACCATGTGGCCGGTGAGCGCTGACTCGACGGCGATGTGGGCCGTCTCCGCGTCGCGGATCTCGCCGACCATGATGATGTCGGGGTCGGCACGCATGATCGCGCGCAGGCCGTTGGCGAAGGTGACGCCCGCCTTGTTGTGGACCTGCATCTGCTTGAGGCCGTCGAGGCGGTACTCGACCGGGTCCTCGATCGTGATGATCGTCTTGTCGCCGGTGTTCACATGGCCGAGACCGGCATAGAGGGTGGTGGACTTGCCCGAGCCGGTCGGCCCGCAGACGAAGAAGCCGCCGTAAGGCCGCGCGAGCGTCGCTTCGATCTTTGCGCGGTCGTCGTCGAGCAGGCCGACCTTGGCCAGATCTGTCGGTGCGGAACTCGAGTCGAGGATTCGGCAGATGACGGCCTCGCCGTGAACCGTCGGCAGCGTGACGATCCGCAGGTCGATCTGATGGTCATCGATCAGCAGCGCGGTGCGTCCGTCCTGAGGCTTGCGGCGCTCGGCAATGTCGATGTTGCCCATGATCTTCAGGCGGCTGACGATCGCGGCGGTCATGCGCCTCGGCGCGCGCGTGGCGACATCGAGCATCCCGTCGACGCGGTAGGTCACCTTCATCTCGTCGGCGCCCGGATCGAAATGGATGTCCGAGGCGCCACGCCGGATCGCCTTCGTCAGAACGCCGTTGACCAGCTTGATGACCGGCGCATCGTCAGGGTTCGCTTCGATCGCGTTGACGTCGGCTGAGATCTCCTCGCCCAGATCGAGCTCGCTCTCTTCGGTGGCGATGTCCGTCTGCGCCTCCATCACGTCCCATTCGAGCCCGAGCTGCTGCGTCAGCCGGTTGATGTCGTCGTATCCGGCGACGATCGGCTTGACCTGGCGTCCGGTCAGCATCGCGACGTCGTCAGCCGCGAGGAAGTTCGCGGGGTCGGCCATCGCGAGCAGCAGGGCGCCGTCGGAGTCCGTCGCGATCGGGATCGCGTCGTGGCGACGCACGAAGGCGCCATCTACGAGGCGCAGGCACTCCTTGTCGATCTGGAAATGCGCGAGGTCAAGTCGCTCGACGCCGAAGCGCTCGGCAAGTACGTGGGCCAGCTGTTGAGGGGTGAGCACACCGTCGTCGATCAGGACCCGGCCAGTGAGCTTGCCTGACGCGCGGGCGGACTTGACCGCGCCCTCCACCTGATCGTCGGTGCCGAGTCCGAGGCGCACGACGATCTCGCCG
>DATMIZ010000073.1:0-2132 GCA_035554055.1 Baekduia sp.
ATCCCTACCTTTCAATGTGCGACCTCGAACTCGGTGCCGTACACCTCGGCGGCCCCGACAGTCACGACCTCGGTACCGGTGGGTGGGCCGTCGGAGAGCATGACGCTATCACCGGCCACGTGGTCGATATCGATCTCCTGGCGCACATAGGTAAGCGGCTCAGGAGCTGTGTACGTGTACGTTTTGCCATCGGCGCCGTAGATGACGGCGTCATAGGGTAAGACCGTTTCCTGGCCGTTCTGGCGAATCGGAGCCGTCTTGAGGCCGACTCGATCCGCTGCTTCGGCGTCGAATATGACGCGCTGGACGTCCGTACCCTTGATCGGCTCGAGCTTGGCTGGCACGTGATGGCTTGCCGTCTCGTAGTCATAGCCCGAAGATGCTTCACCGCAGGCGGAAAGCGATACTACGCCGGTGATCAAGACAAGACCCGCGCAGGCGGCACGCAGCTGCCGCCTGCACTTACGGTTGATGCCCAACCCATTCATTACTCGCCGCGCCTTCCCGGAGAACCGCCCTCGCCCTCCTGATAAGCCGCCGCGTTGGCCCGCCCTGGCGCTCTCTCGAACTGGCGTGAGCGCTCGGGTATGGTAGTAGTGACCCCACGGTCGCCAGGCACTGGCTCGGCACCGTACGGACCAGGCGTTTCGTCTACCGGTTCGGGCTGCGCGCCTGCGCCGAAACGCAGGTAGAGGACCGGTAGCATGAAGAGGCTGAGTAATGTGGACGTGAGCAAACCGCCCAGCATCACGATCGCCATCGGGTTGACGATTTCAAGACCGGCAACGTTGCCCAGGATCACGAACGGCAACACCGCCGCAGCCGTCGCCACCGCGACCGTCAACGTGGGAGCAAACCGGTCCAGTGCTCCGCGCCGGACGAGCTCGGAGCCAAAGGCCTGGGCCCCGTCGAGCCGGAGTTCCTGGAAGCGATCTATCAGCACGGCGCCGTTGCGGGCGGCGATGCCAAGTAGCGCGAGGAACGCGATCAGGGAGCCGAGCGAGAGCGTGGCGCCGTCGATGAGCGCCGCCAGAACTCCGCCGACGAGAGCCACCGGCAAGGTGAGGAAGGCCAGCCCCGCCAGGCGCCAGCTCCTGAAGGCGGCCTGAAAGAGCAAGAAGATGGCCATCACGGCAGCGAGGCCGAAGCCCACAACCCGCCCCAGGTTGATTTCCTGGGCCGTCGTGGTCTGCCCGAGCGCCTCGGCGTGGTATTCGAGTGGGAACTCGGCGTTCGCGAGGCGATCTTCGACATCGGTGGCCACGGCGCCGAGGCTGCGGCCGCTGACGTTGGCTTCGACGTCGATGTAGCGCTCGGCGGCGTCACGCTTGATGACGGCCGGCGAGGGCTGGATGCGCACGTCCGCCACCTGTTCCAGTCGTACGTGACCGCCGCCCGGCGTGTCGATCAGCAGGTTGCGGACGCTATCCACGCTCTGGCGCACGTCGGGCACGCCCTTCACGACGACCTCGAACACCTTTTGCTCGCCGAAGATGTTGCCGACTGTTATACCCTGCAACAACATGGCCGCCGCCCGGCGTACGTCGCCCGGCTTGATTCCATAAGGTTGCGCTTTGGCGAGGTCCGTCTCGACCGCGAGGACCGGCTCCTCGGGCACGCGTTCGACACTCGGGTTGAGGACGCCGTCGACCCCGCCAACGATGTCTTGCACGTCGTTCGCCTCGCGACGCAGGACGTCGAGATTCTGACCGTAGACGCGCACCACGAGGGGCTTGTCCGCACCCGTAAGGACATCGAGATTGTCGCCGGAACTCGGTGCTTCCGCATCAATGAGCGTCCCCACGTCGCCGATGTTCTGCTGCGAGTAGGTCACGACGTCGCGCTTGACCGCTTCGTCGAGGCTGCCCACGACGTCCTGGATCTCTGCTACCGTCGCGTCATAGTTGGCGTCGGAGCCGATCTGGACAGAGAGGGTGCTCGAGTTGACGTCGACTATCTGATCCCCGGTCAGGGCACGTCCGACGTGGCCACCAACGTCTTCTACCCCATCGATCGCCCCCAGGTCGCGGCTTACCTGCGCCGTCAGACCACTCATCTTCGTCTCCGAGGTACCGGGCGGGCTCTGGAGGCGGACCAGCACGTCCCTGTCCTTGAACGAAGGAATGAGCGAC
>DATMIZ010000074.1:0-10683 GCA_035554055.1 Baekduia sp.
GTGTTGGCCGGAATATTGACCTCGGCGATGCGGTTGATGATCCGGTAGCCGACGGCCGACACGATGCGCTTCGGCAGCGTCTCGCCCTCACGTGTACGGCGCTGGGCGTACACGACCTCATATCCCTCTCGCCACCGCTCCACCATCTCGGCGATCAGTTCAGGTGGATCCTGGAGGTCGACGTCGATGACGACCACGGCGTCACCCTTTGAAGCCGTCAGCCCCGCCAGCGTGGCTGCAGGCTGACCAAATCGCCGGGAGAACAGCAACATCTTGACTCGGTCATCCTGTTCGCGCAGCGCCAGGATTCGCGCTTCGGTCTCGTCCGAACATGGATCCGCCGAGAAAACGATCTCCCAGTCGAGATCGGTCCCGTCGAGAACCGCTGCAACACGCTTATAGAACGGCCCGACCGTCTCCTCCTCGTTGTAGACCGGAACGACGATCGACAGCAGACTCATGGGCGCTCGAAGACGACGAATGAGCGGATGCCGAACGGAAGCGACATGCCTCGGCGGCCGAGGAGACGCTCGAGCTTGGCGCTTGCTGCGCCGAGCTTCGACTTCGTTGTTTTCTGGATGTTGCGCTCCACGAGCTCGTGCATCTCTTCTGGGGAAGGGTTCGGATAGCGGCGGCGATTGCGCTGCTTGACGGCCCAGAACGCCGGGTACACGAGTGAGCCGATGTAGCGATCCGACAGCACCCGCAGGCCGACCTCTTCACCCTTTTTCGCCATCTCCCGGCGCGCATATCGGCGCTCATGGTCCAAGAACTTGTCGTAGTAGTCGTACGTTGACGGACCCGCGGGCACCACGATCGCTACGCGCCCGCCAGGCTTCAGGACACGCGCGAACTCACGGAGCGCGCCGACGTCGTCGGGCACATGTTCAAGCAAGTTGGCCGACAGCACCGCGTCGGCGACTCCGTCGGACAGGGGCAGGTCACACACGTCTGCCAGTAGCAATTCGGCGCTCGGGACGCTGTCGTGGGCGCGCCTGAGTCCGGCCGCCACAAGATCAACTCCGATCAGGAGCGCATCCGGGCGTTCATCGCGCAAGTCCTCAAGGAGGTAGCCGGATGAGCATCCCGCGTCGACGATCACACCGTCCGCCGGAATTATTGGAAGCGTTGCTTCCATGATCACCGTGCGTGTCCACACGTCCATGAAATGGTCGCGGCTGACCTCTTCATGAAGCTCTTCGAGGTCATCCGACCAATTGACTGTGGTCCCGGCGGCATAGGTGGCGAAGACGTCCTCGCCCGCCCCGCTCAGCGCAGGGGTTTTCATCAGTTCGTCGATCACGGGCACGTTCGGGAGAGATTACGGACTTCGTCCCCCGTTAGACTGCGACATGTCGCCAACGTGCCCGATCCGTCTGCCAAGTCCTCGACAAACGAGTTGTCGAGCGACGCGGCGCGCCCGATCCGTTCGAGCCTGCGTCGATCCTCCGCGCCCCGGCATCAAGCGCTGCGCTTCGTAGCCAACGGCGCGATCATCGCCGCCATCTATCTCGGCCTCGGGCTCTTTCTCTCCGGACCGCTGGGAATGCCAATTCAGATTGCCATCCCGGTGTCCTACGTGCTGTCGGTATTACTCAACTATTGCTCGCAACGATGGTTCGTCTTTGCTCATAACACGGGCTTTGCTCTGAGCGGGCGCACACAGCTGAGCCGCTTCTTACAGCTCGCGGCGGCTCAATATGCCCTTACGGCGACGGCAACCGCGCTGCTCCCAGGACTGACCGGGGTCGACGAGCAGATCGTTTACGTCGTGACCGCCCTGGTCGCCGCAGTGGTTGTGTTTGTGACGCTGCGCCTTGCCGTCTTTCACGGCAATTGATGGCCAAGGGCTACTGGCGCTCGCCCCAGTCCAGTCCGCGATCTGCGGGGACGATCCGCCGCAACGTGTAGATGTCGGAGTCGGCGAGTTCGTCCGCGCGCGTCGCGAGCGTCTGCCACGGATCCCAGACGGCGCTGAGGAGCCGGCCGCTGATGCCGTCGCTGGCACGTGAGCCGAGGTAGACGGCAAGCTCAGACCCGACAGACAACGCGGTGCCACCGCTGTCACGCTGCTTGAGCGCCTTCGCGTAGAACGCCTCGCCGACCTTTTCCGGCCCGGCCTCAAGAACCTCGTCGAGCATCCTCGTGTTGAGCGCGCCGGGTGCGATTGCGTTGACATCGATGCCGTCCGCGGCGACTTCGCCCGCGAGCGTCTCGGCGAACCTCACCGCAGCCGCCTTAGAGGCGGCGTATGCGGAGAGGAACGGCAGCGGGGCCGTGGCTCCCCCTCCCGAGAGTTGGACGATCTTGCCGCGCTCGGACCTCCTCAGATGCGGAAGCGCGGCTCGGATCGGGATCACCGATCCGAGCAGGTTGATCTCGATCGCCTGCCGCCACTCGTCGAGATCCACCTCGTCGATCGTACCCTTGGGCCCGTAGACGCCGGCGTTCGTAACGAGGACATCGAGTGCGCCGAAGCGCTCAGCCGTGAAAGCGACGATTGTGTCGACCTCGGTAGGCGACGTAACATCGGCTCGCTGGGCCGCCACATCGCCCAGCTCCGCGAGCTCTAACTGAGCGGCCTGCAGCTCGTGCTCGGAGCGAGCACAGATGACGACCTTGGCACCGGCGCGCAGGTACGCGCGCCCGATCTCGAGGCCGAGGCCGCGACTGCCGCCGGTGATCAGCGCGACGCGCCCATCGAGCCCGGCCGTCATCGGGGGTACCGCCCCACCGTCGCGTAGCGAATGCGGTCATCGGCGGCCAGCGCGGCGGCCAGGAATCCGTTTGCGTCGACGATCAGATCACCGCTCAGGGCAGCAACTATCGCATCCGGATCGAGCGTCAGGTATTCCGGCCACTCGGTGGCTAGCACGACGGCGTCGGCGCCCGTCGCCGCTTCCAGCGCGTCGCCGGCGAGGGTGACCGCGGCGAGATCCGGCGGCAAGGCGGTCACGGCGGGGTCGTGCACGCGCACGGCGGCTCCTCCGGCCACTAGCTCGCGACAGAGACCGACCGACGCGGACCGTCGCAACGTATCCGTGCCGGGCTTGTATGTAAGCCCCCAGACGGCGACCGTCTTCCCTGCAAGCCCGTCGGTCGCCGCGGAGAGCAGCGTTACGAGAGCCCGTCGCGGCCAACTGCGATGAGCGTCGTTGCTCTTCCAGATCCCGTCGAGCAGCGGCGTTATCAGGCCCTCGGCGTCGCTGATCGCCGTCAATGCGCGCACGTCGCGCGCCAGCGTGCCGCCCGCGAACGCCGCGCCTGGACCGAGGTATGCGCGCGGCCCGATCCGTTGCTCCGTCTTGAGAGCCCGTTCGACCTCACGCGCGTCGGCTCCGACACGTTCGCAGACAGAAGCGATCTCGTTGATGAACGTCACCGAGGTCGCGAGGAACGAGTTGATCGCGTGCTTGGCCATCTCGGCGGACTCGACGCCCATCCACTCGACACGATCGGTGACCGGGGACAGGAGCTGGGCGATGCGCTCACGGCCGTGATCGTCGCGGACGCCGACAATCACTCGATCGGGATTTGAGAAGACTTCGATCGCCTTCCCCAGCCGTAGGTTCTCCGGCGAGCACGCAAACGACACTCCGGGCGCTTCGGCCTCAAGGCGGGCGATCGACCCAACCGGCAGCTGTGAGGAGACCAGGACCACGGTGCCAGGGTCAAGCAGCGGGAGGAACTCCCGCACGCGATCGAGCACCTGCTCGGAATCGACCTGATCCTCGTCGTCGACCGGGGTGTCATAGGTGACCCAGACGACCTCCGCGCCGCGCACCGCGTCGGCCAGGTGGCCGGTCGGCATGAGCTCGCCCGAGGCAAGTCCCGCGGACACCAGCTCCTTCAGACCCGGCTCGAAGATCGGAGGCTTGGCGGCGAGCAGGTTTGCGACGACCTCGCTGTCGGGGTCATGCGCGGCGACGCGATGTCCGGCAGCGGCAAGGCAGGCCGCCGTGACAGTCCCAAGGTGCCAGAGCCCTGCGACGCAGACCCTCATCTGATCGCACTTACAGGGGCCGGGTATCCGTTGGCGGCGTAAGCCGCTTCGATCAGCGCCCAGCAGTAGCGCACGGAGTTGAGATCGCCCGTCGCCTCGCTGGCGGCGGCGACAGCGTCCTTGACGGTGGCCCACTCTGCGGCCCACGAGGCGTCGCCCGCGGCAAACTCGAAGACCTGAGTATCAGGCGGACCCATCTCGGGCTTCATCTCATGAACCGTGAGCTTCTGAGTGCCGTATGACCCCTGCAAGCCATCGACGACGAGCTTCGCGGTCCGACATGTGATCTCCATCGAGAACATGTTCTTCCACTCGGTCCAGGTGACGTGCAGCATCGCCCAGGGGGCGCTGTGATCGCCAGGCTTGCCGAGCAGGATCGCGGCGTTGTCCTCGACCGGCATGTCCCAGAAGTTCGTGCGCAGAAGCGCCGAATGCAGCGGCAGCTCACCCAACAGCCAGTGAGTGAGATCGAGCAGGTGCATGCCCTGATCGGTCATCTCGCCGCCACCGGCGGTCGCGGGATCGGCGCGCCACTCACGATCGTAGCCAGGCCGCCCGCCGTGGCCGTAACGGGCGCGCATAAAGAGCACGTCGCCGTAGCGCCCGGATCTTGCGACCTCGATCGCCTGTGCGATCGCGGGGTGGTAGCGATGGTTGAAGCCGACCTTGGCGACGCGCCCGGCGGCGGCAGCGGCCGCTGCGATCCCGTCGATGTCGGCGGTGCCGATCCCGGCAGGCTTCTCGACCAGCACATGACATCCAGCCTGGAGCGCACGGATGCTGTTGGGTGCCAGCTGGTCGTGGCTCGTGGCAACCACCACCACGTCGGGCTGCAGCGCCAGCAACTCTTCGAGCGTCGAGCATGCTGCACCACCATGTCGTGACACCAGATCCGTGGCGCGTTGCAGATCCACGTCAAAAGCGCCGACGACGCGGTCCACACCGAGCGCGGCCGCGCGCTTTTCTCCCATCAGGCCGCAGCCGACGAACCCGACGCCGAGGCTCATGCGGAGCCGCTGCCGGCGCAGCCTTCGAACTCAAAGTCGAACACAAGCTCTGAAGTCCCGGCTGCGGCCATCGCCTGACGCGTGTCCTCTGGCCGCTGGGCGTAGACCAGCAGGAAGCCGCCGCCGCCTGCACCGACGAGCTTGCCACCGATGCATCCGGAGCGGCGCGCGAGCGTGTAGAGCATGTCGATGCGTTCGCCCGTCATGCCCGGCGAACGCTTGCGCTTGTTCTCCCAGTGCTCGTGCATGAGCTCGGCATAACCCTCGAGGTCGCCGGCTTCAAGCAGCTCACGGCTCTGATGACCCATCGCCTTGGTGCGATCCAGGTTCTCGATCATCGCCGCGTCATCATCGGAGGTGCGCTTGACCTGATCGGACAGAATTGCCGAGGCGGAACGGGCCTCACCCGTGTAGAACAGCAGCAGGTTGTTGCGGAGACTGCTGAGCGTCGTGTGCTCCAGCTCGAGCGGCTCCACGTCGACGGAGCCGTCCTGATTGAAGGTGTATGCGCAGATCCCACCGTGAGCGGACACGTACTGGTCCTGCTTGCCGACCGGCTCCTTCAGCAGGTCGATCTCAATCTCGCAGGCGGCCTCGGCGAGATCACCCGGAGTGATCGACATCCGCTTGGCGAGCGCGAGGCTCTTGATCAGCCCGACGGTGAAGGCGCCCGACGACCCCATCCCTGTGCCTGCAGGAACGTCGGCGACAGCGGCGATCTCGAGCGGGCTGCCCTTCCAATGACGGAGCAGCGTTTCGCGCAGGATCGGGTGCTTGATGTCCTTCGGGTCATCGACCTCTTCTGTTTCGGAGTACTTCAGGCGGTAGCGCTTCTGAAAGACGGTATGCGTGAGCAGATAGACGTACTTGTCGATCGCGCCGCTGAGCAGATAGCCGCCATGGCCTTCGTAGTACGACGGCAGATCGGTACCGCCGCCGCCGAGGGAGATCCGTAGTGGTGCGCGGGTGAAAATGACACTCATGAGCCTGTGGCTTCCTGTTCGAGGACGATCGACGGGGCAGTTTCAAACCAATCGAGCGTCTTCACGATCGATTCATGGATCGAGAGCGTTGGCGCCCACCCGAGCGAGCGGATCTTCACCGTCTCGAGGTGGATCATCGGAGAGTCTCCCGCCCATCCACGGGCGCCTCCGGTCTTTTGAATCTCCGGCGTCACGCCTAGCCGCTTGGTGATCGTCGCGATCGAGTCGTCGACCGTTGTCGTCTCGTCGGTGCCAAGGTTGTACACGTGCGCACCGGGCTCGTCGCCGTGATGTTCGACGGCCGTCACAATCGCGTCGAGGCAGTCCTGGATGTACAGGTAGCTCTTCGTTTGGCGACCGTCGCCCAAGACCTTCAGATGACCCGGATCGCGCTTGAGCGCGCGATAGAAGTCGACGACATGGCCATGGGTGTAGCGCTCACCCAGCAGCGAGACGAACCTGAAGATCAGGCCAGTGAACTCGAACCCATGGGCGTACGCGCCGATCATCCCTTCGCCCGCGAGCTTGGACGCGGCATAGAGCGATGTTTGGATTGGGAACGGCGCGTCCTCAGGCGTCGGGAACACTTCCGGCTCGCCGTAGACAGATCCGGTCGACGAGAAGCAGATGCGCCGCGCGCCTGCGCCTCGCATCGCCTCAAGCACTTTGGCGGTGGCGATCGTGTTCTGCTCGAGGTCGCGCTGAGGATGTTCAAGTCCGTGACGGACGTCAGCGTTTGCCTGAAAGTGAAAGACGGTGTCGCAGCCGTCAACGGCGCGGCGCAGCAAATCGTTATCCAAGACATCGCCCTCGAAGAGCTCGGCACCCAACTCCAATGCGTCCTCGATGAACTCGCGGCGGCCGGTGCGAAAGTCGTCGATGATTGCAACTGAGACGCCATCTTGAAGCAGTCTGTCGGCAAGGGAACTGCCGATGAAGCCGGCCCCTCCTGTGATCAACGCGCGTTTCATGCACCCAGCTCTCGATCGGCAACGGTCACGGCCGCGCACCATACCGCGGGGACTTTCATGACCGATCCCGTTGCCGTATGTCGGCCAGGAACGCGCTCGTCTCTGCCAGAGCCGCCGGTGTACCGATCTCGTAGAACCGCTCGGTCGCTTCGTAGCCCGCGAGCTCACCCCGCTCGGCTAGGTCGCGATACACACCTGCCAGATCTGCGTAGGCCGGAGCGGACTCAAGCGCGGCGACCGTCATCACGCCGAGTCCGTAGTCGATCCAATGCATCTCTGGGCCCGGGGAGGCCTTGTCGTATCTGACAATCGTCTCGTCGCGGAACAGGACGTTGCTCTTGTCCCAGCGATCGTCGTTGCGCAGCACGGTCATCAGCGCAAGCTTGCCGCTCCGCGCATGGGCGGCATCGACAGCCGCGTAGTCGATGCGAAGGTACGTGTCGCCGTAGAGCACGAGAAAGCGATCGTCGAGAAGCGCAAGGGCGCCACGAATGGCCCCCGCCGTACCGGACAGCTGGGGTGGGTCGTAGGCATATGCAACGTCGATGCCGAAACGCTCGTGCCCGATCTCCTGCTCGATCCGCTCTCCCAGGTATCCCACGCAAAGCACAGCACGCTTGGCGCCAAATCGCGCGAGCGTCCTCAGTTGGTGCAGAAGAAACGGCTCACCGGCCACCGGGAGCAGTGGCTTCGGAGTGTCCTGCACCGCCGCGCCCAGGCGCGTCCCGTAACCGCCCGCAAGGATGCAGACCGGCGCGAGCGTCACCGGACTTCGCGATCACGCGCGTGCCAGAAGCAGCAACCAACGCGCACTGAGTGCATCTACAGCGTGAAGCCAGCTGCCGTTGCGTCGCGCTGGAACATCTGGACGGTCTCGAGCGAGAACTGGTCGAGATCCTTGCCCAGGCTCTTGACCTTCGGCAGTAGGTCGTGCGTCATCGTGATGATGTGGCAGCCGACCTGATCGCATTGGACAAGATTCAGCACCTCGCGTGGGCTGGCCCAGATCAACTCTGCCTGCGGCGCGGCTGACAGGATTTCGACCGAGCGCTCCATGATCGGTATCGGATCGACACCTGCGTCGGCGATCCGGCCCGCGAACACCGACACACATGATGGCGCGCCGTCCTGCACGGCGCCCGTAATCAGCTCGACCTGAGCAGTCGTAAACAGAGCCGTGACGTTCACCTTCACGCCATCCTCGGAGAGCTCGCGAACCAGCGACGCGGTCGACTCACCCTCGGTCGTGGTGATCGGAATCTTCACGTAGACGTTCGGGCCCCAACCGGCGAGTTTGCGAGCCTGGCGCCGCATTTCGTCAGGGTCGTCGGCGAATACCTCAAACGAAATCGGCTTGTCGCGGATCTGCTCGAGCAGGCGCTGCGCGAAGTCGGCGTAGTCGGTGAGCCCGGCCTTCCACATCAGGGTCGGATTGGTGGTGAAGCCCTTGATCATCGGATCAGCTGAGAGCTTCAGAATCCCGTCGAGGTCGGCTCCGTCAGCGAAGATCTTGGTCGTTAGGCGATTAAGCATGGCCGGGGGAGCGTAACTCACCGTCGAGCAGCAAAAACGCAGCGGCCTCCTGGAGGTCGTCGGCCTGCGCGTCCGCGATCCACTCGTCCGTGCGCCGATGACGCGAGCCAGGATGGCCGATCAGCACGGTGCCGACACCCGCTGCACGCCCCGCGCCAACGTCGCTATCGGTGTCACCGACGATCCATGATCGGCTCAGGTCGATGTCATGATCGGCGGCCGCATCCAACAGCATGCCGGGAGCAGGCTTGCGGCATTCGCAGGCACCTCGCAGCTGTGGATCCGACGCGTCAGGATGGTGAAAGCAATAGCGCCAGTCGGCGATGTCGGCGCCCTCTGCGGCGAGCAGTGATCTCACACGCTCATGAACGCCGCGCAACTCACCGCTTGTGACCTTGCCCTTCGCGGCGCCGGGCTGATTTGAGACGACGACCAGGGGTATGCCGGCCTCGTTCAGAGCGCGGACACCTTCGATGGCGCCGCGCGCGAGGACGACGTCAGCCGCTCGCAACGGCGCCTCCGGACGACCGTCGTATGGATCGTGCACGGGATCGTTCAATACCCCGTCACGATCGAGGAATACGACAGCGCGCCCCACTATGAGGCTGCTGCGGTGTTTTCGACTTCCTCCCATTTCCCGGGCTGCGCTTCGAGAGCCGGATGGGACACGAGAAGATGCCAGAGCACTGCTTGGAAGCTTTCGACGTGCGGAGTGCGGCGAGCTGCGGGAGCTGGGACGACGATCGCCACGTCCGACACCTGCGCAGCGAAGCCGTCGGCTTTGCCGATGATCGAGTAGACGGGGGCCCCGACCTCCTGGGCGAGTTCCATCGCCCGCACCAGATTCATCGAGATGTTGTGTTCGAGAGAGCCACCGCCAACTGAGAACAGCAGGACGCCATCCTTGGAATTCAGTCGCGAGGTCCTCAGCCACGCGCTGTAGCTCGTGTCCCAGCCCTCGTCGTTGACGCGCGCGGTCAGCTCCGAGACATTGTCCGCTGGCGTGTAACTCTCGAGATGGCAGATCTTGCGGAAATCGTTGACCGCGTGTGACGCGTGGCCGGCGCCACCGCCGACGCCCAAAAGGAAGAGCCTGCCGCCGCGCTCACGAACAGCGGCGATACCAAGCGCCATGCGCTCCATCTCCTCGGCCGGGATCTGGGACGCGATCTCCGCGACCTCTCCGAGGTACTTCGTCGCATAGCTCATTGCGAGTAACCGTACCGGCCGCCGCGGGCGTCGGGCCGGCACGCATCCGTCGTGCGCGAACTTGTTAGCGTGCCGACGCAATGGCTGCAAGGCGGGCGCTGATCACGGGAGTAACCGGCCAGGACGGCTCTTATCTAGCGGAGCTTCTGCTGGAGAAGGGCTACGAAGTCCACGGAATGGTCCGACGGTCTTCGACCGAGAAGTTCGAGCGCATCGAGCATCTACGTGACAAGATCACGCTGCACCAGGGCGATCTCCTGGACCAGCGCTCTCTGGTCGACACGTTGCGCGCTTCCAACCCGGACGAGATCTACAACCTCGCCGCGATGTCGTTCGTCGCTGTCTCCTGGATCCAGCCCACATTGACCGCGGAGTTCACAGGCGTCGGCGTCACCAGACTGCTGGAGGCCGTCCGCGAGGTCTGTCCGCAATCACGCTTCTACCAGGCATCGAGCTCCGAGATGTTCGGCAAAGTCCTCGAGGTCCCACAGACCGAGGACACGCCGTTCTATCCACGCTCCCCGTACGGCGTAGCCAAGGCGTATGGCCACTTCATCACGGTCAACTACCGGGAGTCCTACGACCTGCATGCGACGAGCGGCATCCTCTTCAACCATGAGTCTCCGCGCCGCGGACTCGAGTTTGTGACCCGCAAGATCACCTGGCACGCCGCCGCGATCAAGTACGGGATGCTAGATGAGGTCTCGCTCGGCAACCTCGACGCCGAGCGAGATTGGGGCTACGCGCTGGACTACGTCGAGGCGATGTGGCTGATGCTCCAGCAGCCCAAGCCGGACGATTTCGTGATCGCCACCGGGGAAACGCACGCCGTCCGCGAGTTCGTCCAGGCGGCGTTCGAGCATGTGGGGCTGGATTACGAGAAGTACGTGGTGATCGACCCGCGCTTCTTCCGCCCGGCGGAGGTGGACGTGCTTCAGGGCGATGCGACCAAGGCGCGAGAGGTGCTCGGCTGGCGG
>DATMIZ010000075.1:0-9067 GCA_035554055.1 Baekduia sp.
ACTTCGGTGGCTTCTACTACGGCAACTCAACGCTCGCGAACGCCCTCACACGTTCAGACAACGCGGTGTTCGCCGCCGTCGGCATCAAGGTCGGGACCAAGAAGGTCGCCGCGACAGCCAACCGGATGGGCATCAGGACGCCGATCTCGACCAACTACGCGATGACTCTGGGCGGCCTCAAGCAGGGCGTCACGCCGCTGGACATGGCCCACGCCTACGAGACGTTCGCTGAAGACGGGGAGCTCGTGACGGGCAGCCTCGCCGCCAACGACGGACCGGTCGGGATCAAGAAGATCACGAGCCTCGAGACCGGAGATCTGATCGAGCGGAACAAGCGCGTCGAGCACAGAGCGATCAGTGCCAAAGCAGCGCGGATCTCACGCAACCTCCTCGAAGGCCCGGTCAAGTTCGGCACGGCCAAGCTCGCGCGCATCCCTGGTCAGGTGATCATGGGCAAGACCGGCACGACCGAAAACAACGGCGACGCCTGGTTCGTCGGCTTCACGAAGAAGTACACGGTCGCCGTGTGGGTCGGCTACCCCGACAGCGTCAAGTCGATGAACATCGATTACTTCGGCAAGGAGGTCACCGGTGGCACATTCCCGGCCGCAATCTGGCGCCAGTTCATGTTGCGAATGCTCGAGATCGACGAGAGCCGCGCACCCAAGAGCAAGAAGACCAAGCAGTCAACGCTGACGACCGGCACCATTCCCGCGGCACCCACTGACACCGCGCCGGCGGAAGCCGAAACTGAGACCGCCACGACACCGCCGGCGGCGACCACGACGCCCACCCCGACCACGACCACAACCCCGATGACGCCTGTCCAGCCACAGACCGGCACCGGCCCCACCGGTGGCACCGGAACCTTGCCCTAAGCAGCCTTCGGGTGCGGCCTGGAGACGTGCCGGTTACCCGTGATGCTGAAGCGCCATGGCAGCTCCATCGCCCTGGTGATGCCGATCCGCTCCGACGCAACCAGAGCGGGCGTTGAAACTCGAGGTTCGATCGCGATCGGGCCCGCGGAGAGGCTCGTGTCGTTGAGATCGAGCCCGATGCCGAGCGCCTGGGTCAGCTTTCCGGGGCCGCTGCAGAGGTCCTGCAGGCGCTCCATGCCACGTCTGCGGCGCATCTGCTCGATGCCGTCGATCGGCTCGAGCGCGCGGATCAGGACCGCCGCGCCGGAGCCCTCCGGCTCACAGACCGCGTTGACGAGCGCGTGGATGCCGTAAGAGCGGTAGACGTACGCGATGCCGGGTGGGCCGAAGAGCGTCCGCGTGCGTTTTGTCAGGCCGGCGAACGCGTGGCAGGCCGGCTCAGACTCGTGGTAGGCCTCGGTTTCGACGATCAGTCCGCTGCAGCCGCCGTGATGCAGCACGCATCCCAGGAGATCGGGCGCGACCTCGAGCACGGGCCGGTCATAGAACGACGCCGGTAGCGGAGCGGAGGTACCGCTCACAGCAGCGCGCGCGCCGCCTCGAGCTGCTCGCGGACGCGCGGCAGGGATGTGCCGCCCTGGGAGACCTTCGACTCGAGCCAGGACGCCTGCTCGAGGACCGCTTCTGACTCCGGGCCGAGCTGCTCGACTGCAACGTCCTTGAGCGGGCGGCCGCTCTCTTCGGCGACGCGTACGACCTCGCCGACCTTGCCATGAGCATCGCGGAAGGCGACGCCCTGCCGCACGAGCATGTCCGCGAGGTCGGTCGCGGCGATCGCCTCGTCGCCGGCGGCTGTGGCCATCGCCTCACGGTGAAACCGAGCGGTGCGGATCATGCCCTCGGCGGCGCGCAGGCAGTCGAGCAGCGTGTCAACCGAGTCGAACAGGTGCTCCTTGTCCTCCTGCAGATCCTTGTTGTAGGTCAACGGCAGCGCGTGCATGACGCCATGAAGTGCTGCGAGATGTCCCGTGATGCGCGGCGCCTTTGCTCGCAGCAGCTCGGCCGCGTCGGGGTTCTTCTTCTGCGGCATCAGCGAAGACCCGCTGGACCAAGCGTCCGACAGCGTCATGAAGCCGAACTCCGAGGAGGTCCACAGCACGATCTCCTGGCCGAGTCGCGACAGGTGTGTCGCGCAGGTGGTGGCCGCCGCAAGGTAGTCGAACACGAAATCGCGGTTGGAGACGGCATCGAGCGAGTTCGGAGACACCGAGGCAAAGCCAAGCTCGGCCGCGACGGCTTCACGATCGGTCTCGAAGTTGACCCCGGCGAGCGCGCCCGCGCCCAGGGGCAGGACACTCGCCGCCTCGACCACCGCCTCGAAGCGTTCCCGATCACGCTGCAACATCCAGAAGTAGGCGAGCAGGTGGTGGGAGAGATAGATCGGCTGTGCGCGCTGGAGGTGCGTGTACCCCGGCAGCGGCCAGTCGACGTGGCGCTCGGCGACCTCCAGAAGCGCGTCCGACAGCGACGCGATCGCCTCCAGCGTCTCCTGCGCGGCGGCGCGCGTGAAGAGCGCGACATCGGTGACGACCTGGTCGTTGCGCGAGCGCGCCGTATGCATCCGCGCGCCGGCCGATGTCAGCTCCGTCAGCCGGCGCTCGATCGCCATGTGAATGTCCTCGTCAGAGGCCAGAAACGGGAACTCTCCAGTAGCGAGCTCCTGCTCGACCGTGTCGAGTCCGGCGAGGATCGCGTCGCGGTCGTCGGTCGCGATGATTCCCGCACCGGCCAGCATCTTGGCGTGCGCGCGCGACTGGGCGACATCGTGCGGCCATAGGCGGCGATCGAAAGCAAGCGACGTGTTGATCGCCTGAAAGAGCGGGTCGGGTGGCTCTGAGAAACGGCCCATAGCAGCGATACTAGGCGGCGCGCCCGAGGACTTCAGTCAGCGCCGTGCAGACCTGCTCGACCTCGTCCTGAGACAGGTCAGGGAAGAACGGCAGCGCGATCGAGCGCGCGGCAACGTCCTCTGTGACCGGGAACTGGCCGCGCCTGTAGCCGTGGACCTCGGTGTAGTAGCTCATGAGATGGATCGCCGGCAGGTAAGGCTTGGTCTGGATCCCCTTGTCGCGCATCGCACTGACGACCTCGTCTCGCGTCGGGCCGTCACGTGGCACCTGCACCGTGAAGACGAACCATCCGCGGCGATCGCCGCCGGCGTCCGCGCATGGCAGCGTGAGGCCTTCGATCCCCTGCAGCAGCTCGCGATACCAGCCGGCGACGGCGGCACGCCGCGCGAGCATGTCGTCCAGCCGGCCGAGCTGAGCGATGCCGATCGCCGCCTGGATGTCGGTCATGCGGTAGTTGAAGCCGAGCCGGTCATGATCGAGCCAGTCCATATTCGGAGCGCGGCCCTGGTTGCGCTCCGAGTCGATCCGCTCCTTTTGCGCGGGCTGGCCGAGCGTGACCATGCCGCCCTCCCCCGTCGTCAGCTGTTTGTTCGGATAAAAGGCGAACACCGCCGGGTTGCCACGCGCGCCGACCGTTGTGCCGTCGGCGTGTTGCGCGCCGAGTGCCTCACAGGCGTCCTCCACCACCGGAAGCCCGAACTTCTCGATTTCTGGCAGCGCTGCCGGATAGCCGAAGATATGGACCGGCAGCACCGCCGCTGTGCGGTCGGTGATCGCGGCCTTCGCCGCCTGCGGATCGATGTTCAGCGTCACCGGATCGATGTCGGCAAAGACCGGCTTTGCGCGCTCGAAGACGACCGCGTTGGCCGAGGCGACGAACGAGAAAGGCGAGGTGACGACCTCATCGCCGTCGCTGACGCCGACGGCGCGCAGCGCGAGGTGCAGGCCCGCTGTGCCGGAACTGCAGGCGCTGGCCGTCGCCGACCCGATGCGGGCGGCGAAGAGGCGCTCGAACTCGGGGACCTTAGCTCCCAGGGACAGGATCCCTGAGCGCAGCACCTCGATGACCGCCGCTTCCTCCTCCTGCCCGATCACCGGGCGCGCGATCGGAATCACCGTGGCGTGCCGACCTGCCGCGGCTGCTCCGCGTAGACCAGCGAATCGACCAGCGCCTGCCAGGAGGCGGCGATGATGTTGGCGTTGACTCCGGTCGTGCCCCAGACCTCCTCGCCGTCGGTCGCGTCAAGGATCACGCGGACGACGGCGTCGGTGCCGCTGGCCTCATCGAGGATCCGCACCTTGTAGTTGACGAGCTGCACGTCTGCGAGGTGGGGATGCGTCTCGACGATCGCGGCGCGCAAAGCCGTATCAAGCGCGTTCACGGGGCCGACGCCCTCGGCGGTGCGGATGTGTCGCTGTCCGTCGATCCAGATCTTGATCGTCGCTTCGGTGCGGACGTCGCCGTCGGCCTCCTGCTCAATGATCACGCGCCAGGACTCGAGCGTGAACAGCTCTGTGACAACGCCCGTCTCCTCGCGGAGGAGGAGCTCGAACGAACCGTCGGCTGCTTCGAATTGGTAGCCCTCGTGCTCCAGCTGCTTGACCCGCTCGAGCACGCGCTGGACCTGCTCGTCGTTGACCTCTATCCCTGCCGAGTCCGCGCGCTGCTGCACGGTGTGACGACCGGCGAGCTCGGAGATCACGAGATTGCGGCGGTTGCCGACGATCTCGGGATCCGCATTCTCGTACGTGCTCGGATCGACCTTCATCCCGGCCATGTGCAGGCCACCCTTGTGCGCGAAGGCGTTGCGCCCAACCCACGGCGCGCGTGGATTGGAACTCACGTTGAGCAGCTCGTCGAGGAAGTGCGCGGTCTCGGTGAGCTTCTCCAGCTGCGCGTCCGTCACGACTTCGACGCCCATTCCCGCCTGCAGCGTGCCGATCAGCGTCGTCAGATTGGCATTGCCGGTGCGCTCGCCGATGCCGTTCATGGTCCCCTGGACCTGCGTCGCCCCGGCTTCGAGGCCGGCGAGCGAGTTCGCGATCCCGAGGCCGAGATCGTCATGACAGTGAATGCCCAGCGGGACGTCAAATGCGGCCTTGACCGCCGCGACACCCGCGCGGATGTCGTCGGGCATCGACGAACCGATCGTGTCGCAGAGCACGACTCGTTCGACGCCGCCTGCCTGCGCGGCGGCGATGCATGCGAGCGCGTAATCGGGGTCGTCACGCCAGGCGTCAAAGAAGTGCTCGGCGTCGTAGAGCACCCGCTTACCGGCGCTCACGAGGTAGTCGATCGACTCGCCGATCATGTCCAGGTTCTCCTCGCGGGAGACCTTGATGACCTTCTCCAGGTGCAGCCCCCACGTCTTGCCGACGATCGTGACGATCGGCGCGAATGAGGCCGCGAGCACCTGCATCGTGGTGTCGGCCTGCACATCGACGCCGCCACGCCGCGTCATCCCGAATGCCGCGATCTCGGCATGCTCGAACTGCTCGCGGGAGAGCAACTCGAAGACCTCGAGTTCCTTGGGATTTGAGGCTGGAAAGCCCGCCTCGATGATGTCGATCCCGAGCGCGTCAAGTGCGTGCGCCACGCGCACCTTCTCGGCGGCGGTGAGCGACATCCCCTCCCCCTGCATGCCGTCGCGCAGGGTCGCGTCGTAGAGCTCGACTTCGGCGAAGGCCATCAGGCCCCGACTTTTGCGAATGCGGGCACCGGATCGAGCCATTCGCGGTACTGCTCTGCGCGACCGTGTAGAGCGTCCTCGAAGAGCGCCTGGATCGCCCGCGTGATTTCACCGGGAGTGCCGTCTGCGACCGCACGATCATCGACCTCGCGGATCGGCGTCAACTCGGCGGCCGTGCCGGTGACAAAGACCTCTTCTGCGAGATAGAGCTCACCGCGGCCGACCTGGCGCTCGACGACCTCGAAGCCGAGGTCGCGCGCGATCTGCAGCACCGCGCGCCGCGATATGCCGTCCAGGATCGAGCCGCTCTGCGGCGGCGTCACGAGCTTGCCCTCACGGACGAGATAGATGTTCTCGCCGGAGCCTTCGCAGACGTAGCCGTTGTGGTCGAGCAGGATCGCCTCTTCGTAGCCGGCATGATGCGCCTCGCATTTGGCCAGCACGGAGTTCAGATACGGGCCGGTCGCCTTGGCGTGCGGGACGTACGAATCGGGGCTTGAACGACGCCAGCTGACGACCTTCGCACGGATTCCGTTCGCCTTGCCGTCGTCGCCGAGGTAGGAGCCCCACTCCCAGACCGCGATCGCGACGTCGACCGGAGCATCCAGCGGGAACAGACCCATCGAGCCGTAGCCGCGGTAGACGAGCGGGCGGATGTAGCAGGAGCGCAGGTTGTTGCGACCGATCAGGTCGAGCGTCGCCTCACGGATCTGCTGCTTGGAGAACGGGATGTCCATGAAGTACGTCTTCGCGCCTTCGAACATGCGGTCGATGTGCTCCTGATGGCGGAACACGGCAGGGCCGATCGCGGTGTCGTAGCAGCGGATTCCTTCGAGGATGCCGGTGCCGTAGTGCAGCCCGTGGGTCAGTACGTGAATCTTCGCGTCGTCCCAAGCGACGAACTCACCGTTCATCCAGATCAGATCCGCGTTCTTCACAACGACTCCTTAGCTCATCTCAGAGGTGCGCGAGCACTGCGTTCGTAGCCTCAGCGGTGCTCGCCGAACCACCGAGGTCACGGGTCCGCAGGCCGTCCGAAAGCGCTGCGTCCACCGCTGATTCTAGGGCCGCCGCAGGCTCCGGCAAGTCGAGTCCGTGACGCAGCAGCAACGCTACCGACAGGAACATTGCAAGCGGGTTGGCGATCCCCTGGCCGGCGATGTCAGGCGCAGACCCATGGACCGGCTCGAACAGACCCGGGCCGACGCCGCCCAGCGACGCGCTGGGGAGCATGCCGATCGAGCCGGTGATCATCGCGGCCTCGTCCGAGAGGATGTCGCCGAACATGTTCTCCGTGACGATGACGTCGAAGCCGGCTGGGTTGGAGACGAGCTGCATGGCGGCGTTGTCGACGAGCACGTGCTCGAGCTCGATGTGGCTGTACTCGGCGGAATGCAGGTTCGAGACGACCTCTCGCCACAGGCGACTCGTCTCGAGGACGTTGGCCTTGTCGACGCTCGCCACCTTTGTCCGCGCCGCCTCGAACGCGGTTCGGGCGATGCGCGTGATCTCCTCGGTCGAGTAGCTGCAGACGTCCGACGCCGTCGTCGCGGTCCGCGTCTTCTCGCCGAAGTAGATCCCGCCGGTCAGTTCGCGTACGACGAGCAGGTCGGTGCCCTCGATGCGGTCGCGCTTGAGCGGGCTCGCGTCATAGAGCGCAGGCAGCGGACGCACGGGGCGCAGGTTGGCGTAGAGGCCGAGCTCCTTGCGTAGCCCGAGGAGTCCCTGTTCCGGGCGTGGCTTGTCGGGATCGGTCGTGTCCCACTTCGGCCCGCCGACCGCTGCCAGCAGCACCGCGTCGGCGCGTTTGCACGCCGCGGTCACCTCGTCGGTTAGGGCCACGCCGTGGGCGTCGATCGACGCGCCGCCGAACAGGTGCTCCTCGAATTCGGCGTCCGGCACGAACCGCGCGAGGATGTCGACGGCCGGAGCGAGGATTTCTGGGCCGATCCCATCGCCGGGCAGGGTCACGATCTTGGTCATCGCCTAGAACCTATTACGACCCTGCCCGTGCCCGCGCGGCGGCTACGGGAGAACAAGCTCTGAAAAGAGGTGTGTGAGCGTGGCCGCCGGCTCCGCCGTGAGGCCCGTGTGGACGGGACCGGGCTGCACGAGGGTGCTCGATGGTGCCACCAGCCAATGAAAGCGTTCGGACTGGTCCTGAGCGGCCACAGGACCGGCGTCGCGGTCGCCGGCGGCGATCCGCTGCAGCGCCGCAAGGTTGGCGCGAAGCGGGTCGAGCTCGATCTCCGGCGCAACCACGGCCAAGGCTGCGATCGGCAGCTCCCAGCGGATCTCCAGAAATTGGTCGCGACGGCAATAGAAGACGATGCCGGCGTTGACCGCCTCCCCGCGCGCCGCATCGGGGACGATCCGCAGCAGCGCGTATGCGTAGGCCTCACGCGCGTCCATCTTCAGCCTCTTCGATCCAGTTCAGGTCGCCGCCGAGTCGCGCGGCTACGAACTCGGTGTAGTCGCGGCCCGACGCCCACTCTGGCGGCACCAGGGCGCGCAGCGACTCCAGGAGTCGATCGTCGATCCGCGGCGCCAGGCGCTCATGCGCTTCGCGGATCGAACCCGCTTGGGCACGCAGCACGTGTTGCCCGATTGCATCGAACGGCATCGCCGCCACGGTCTCTGCGGTCCAGCCATCACCACCAGCCGTGTGGTGGCGGAAGAACGCAGCACCGTGGTCGATGAGCCACAGATCGTCGTGCCAGCAGAGCAGATTCGGGTTACGCGGCGTGCGGTCCACGTTCATCACGAGCGCATCGAACCAGACGATCTCCGCGGCCAAGCGTGAGTCAACCGCGTGCGCAGGCGTGAACGCGAGCGATCCAGGCAGGAAATCGAGTGCGACGTTGAGTCCGGTCGAGCGTGCGAGCAGCTCCTGGATCTCGGGATCCGGCTCAGCGTGGGCGATCCGTGGATCGAGCTCCGCGAACACGATCTCGGGCACGGGCAGCCCGATGGCACGTGCGAGCTCACCGGCGATGATTTCAGCGACGAGCGCGCGCGGCCCCTGCCCGGCGCCGCGGAATTTCAGGACGTAAAGACCGTCGTCGTCGGCCTCCACAAGCGCCGGCATCGACCCGCCTTCGCGAAACGGGGTCACGTATCGCGTCGGCGTGATCGTCCGCATAGATGAGAAGAACGCTAGAGGGCGGTCGTCACGGGGCCCGAACGTTCGCGCTCGGCCTCATACGCCGAAATCGAATCGTCCTGAGTCAGGGTGAGCGCAATGTCGTCGAGGCCGTTCAGCAGCCGGTGCTTTGTCTCGGCGTCGATGTCGAAATGAGCAGAGCCCCCATCCCAGCGGACCTCCTGCGCGGCGAGATCGACCTGGGCGTGGCCCGCATCGGCGATCGCAGCGCACTCGTCCTCTGTCAGCTGAACCGGCAGCAGGCCGATCTTCGTGCAGTTCGAGCGGAAGATGTCGGCGAAGGATGAGGCGATGACGGCCTTGAAGCCGTAATCCTCGAGTGCCCACGGCGCGTGCTCACGGCTGGAGCCGCAACCGAAGTTGCGACCGGTCACCAGGATCTGGTTTGTCGGCAGTTCCCAACCCGGCTCCTTGGCCCAGTCATAG
>DATMIZ010000076.1:0-11548 GCA_035554055.1 Baekduia sp.
GGGCTTCAGGCGCCAGCGCCGGAAGACGCGCCAGCCCGACGCCCGCGCCGAGCAACGCCCACGTGATCGGATCCTCGAGGAAGGCGGCGTACCCGAGCGTGTGTGCCACGAGCGCGGCGAAGGCCGCTGCGACCGCCGCCCGCGTGCCATCCCGGCTGGCGCCTCTGAATAGGCGGCGCGCCGCGAGCGCCAGCAGCGCGAGATATGCCGCCAGCCCGATCACGCCCTGCTCGGCGCCGATCGTCACAGGCACGGTGTGCGAGGCGCTCACGGCCTTCTCCGAAGACGCCTTCTCTGCGCGGCGGTACTCACGCGAGAACGAGCCCGAGCCGAGCCCCTCGACCGGCTCCGAGGTGAACAGATCGACGCCGCCCTGCACGAGATCGGCCCGCCCACTGGTGGCGGAGTCGGCCGACGAGCGATCGAGATTCAGCGTGCTGGGGGACGCGACGGCGAACGCGATCCCTGCGACCAGGATCACCGTGGCCGCGGCTGCGGCAAACCGTGGCGACCAACGCAGGCCGCCGAGTACGGCGAGTCCGACGAGCAGCGCCGCGAACGACGTCTGCGAGAACGTCAGCAGCAGCCCGCCCCACAGCAGCGCGAGCACGAAAAACGCAAGCAGCGCCGCTCGCTTGGTCCTGCTCCAGAGCAGCATCGCCGCCAGGAAGATCATCACCGTCGCCAGGAAACGCCCGTAGATGTTCGGATCGAAGAACAGCGAGTTGACCCTGAAATAGGACTCGAACTGGTTCGAGGCGATCACCTTCGGATTCAGGAACAGGTGGCGGGTCGCGTACTCGACGGCACCGATCCCGGCGAAGATCAGGCTGAGGACGATCAGCACGCCGAGGCACTGCAGCGCCAGCCGCCGCGTCCAGCGCTGGCGCGCGAGCAGCGCGAACATCAGCGTGAACGGCACGTAGAAGAAGACCGCGTTCTCCAGCGCCTTGTCGTCGTCGATCGAGTAGGACGCCTGCACCGCGTAGAGCACGACCGACCCGACCAGCACCCACTCGAGCAGCCGTGGTCGCGGTTCGAGCGCGATCGTCGCCCGGTGACGCAGCCTTGGGACCGCGTACGCGAGCACGCCCGCGGCGATGACCGCGTAGAGCGGCACGAGCAGATTCGACGTCGAGGCGCCGGACTGGATCGGCACCCGGAACGGCAGCGTCGCGACGACCGCCAGCGCAAACGTCTCCGGCCGGCGCTGGAACAGACGCGCCAGCGCCGCCACCACCAGCAGTCCCACGACCCCGGCCGCAACTGCCAGCGCCGGGTGGTCGGTCAGCGGCGACAGCTGATCGGAGTCTGCGACGTGCGCGATCAGCAACACCGGCGTCATCAGCAACGCGACCAGCATCGCGCCGGCACGCAGCGGCGCGGCGGGCGCGACGACGGCGATCGCGGCGACTGCCGCGACGGCTATCAGCGCGACAGTTGCGCCCATGCCCCGTCCATGACCAGGCTTACCGCCGGCTCCTGCAGACGCGCCGCGAAAGTCCCGAAGCCGGGGCGGATAACCACTCCTTCGCCGTAGCGGACCGCGATGCTCACGATCTGGCCGGGCGGGTCCGTGTCCGCCGTCACCGCCGACGACAGCTGCTCGGCGCGCGTCCCGACCCCAGCTGTCGGCTCCCAGTCGATGACGCCGCCGATCGCGCCGCCGCCGCGTGTGAACAGGCCGATCTGATCCGCCTCGAAGACCTCGATCCCGGTCGGAGTGGCCCGCACGCTGCCGATCCTCGCACCGAAGAGGTCGGTGGCGGCGGGCGCCGAGGGCCGCGTCAGGCGGTCGCGGTCGAGCTGCACCGTCCGGCGCAGCGCGCCTGTGCCGAGCGACAGCAACTTCCCGCCGCCTTCGACGAAGCGCCGCAGGCGCCCGCGCTGCTCGGGGGTTAGCCAGCGCGCGGCGCTGGCGAGGATGACGCCGCGATAGCCGCGCAGCAGGCGCGGGTCGGATTGCAACTGCAGGTCCGTGGCGACGTCGTAGCTGTGGCTCGCGTCGAGCCAGCGGAACAGCGGCACCTCGTTGTCGTTCAGTCCGATCGGCAGGCCGTCGCCGGCAAAAGGCCGCAGACGACCGTCGCGGGTCGCGATGGCGGGTCCGCCGAAATCGAGCAGGTTGGGTGCGCCGTCGCCATCGTCGTCGACCGGGTTGCGGCCTTGCCAGGACAACGTCGGCGCGACCACGAGCACGCCGCGCGGTGCCTCCGCGGTCCCGCCGTTGCGGCGCGTGCCGTTGACGACGAACGGGGCGCGCGCGCTGTGCGACGACGTGCGCGCCTCCAGCACGTAAAGACCGGCGTTGGCGCGCGGGATCTTCAACGTCAGCAGCGGACGGTTCGCGCGGCCGCTCTTGATCGTGCGGCCGCCCGCGCGGCGCAGCGACCAGCGGTAGCGCTCACCGCGCGAATCGATCGCGAAGGTGGCCTGTCGACCGGCTGTGATCGCCTGCGCCGGCGGTGCGACCGAGAGGTAGCGGACAGTCACGCCGCCGCGCCCGGGGAAAGGCTTGCCAAGCACCGGCAGACCGCGACGGTCGAGCGGCACCGATGATCCGAGGTTGCCCGCCTGATCGCGCCAGCGGGCGACGAACACGTAGGTACCGGGCGGCACGCGCGCGCCGTCGACCTTGCCGTCCCAAGACCATTGCTGGATGCCTTCGTTGATGTTCGCGGTGAGCACGCGGCGTATCCGGGGACTGGTCTGGAAGACCGATATCGATGCCTGATCGCGTGCCTTCTTGAAGATCGCAGTCACGTCGCCGCCATTGGCGCGCGGGAGGATGGTCGGGTGGGTGGGATCGGTGCCGGCCGGATCGACCCGGAGGATCGTGGGCTTGGGCGGGACGGTGTCCTTGATGATCGACTTCGTGTCGGTCGCGGTGCGGCCGAGCTCGCGCAGTGTGATCCGCAACCGGTAGAGCCCGTCGGCAACGAGCCTGCCCTGCGAATCACGGCCGTCCCAGCTGGCCTCGCCCTGGCGCAAGCTCTTGTACGCCTCCAGCCGCCGATCGCTGAGGATCGTCTTGACGGGATCACCGTCGGAGTCGACGATCGTGAGTGTCACGCGGTCTGCCTTCTTCAGGCGGAGATTCACGCGCATGACGTCGAGGTGCCCGTCACCATTCGGCGAGATGTTCAACGGGTGCTTTACGTCCTGGATCACGCTGGGGGAGTTCTTGATCCGCTGCGCGACGAAGAACGCGCCGACCGAGGCTGCGACAAGCAGCGCGAACGCGAGCTTCCTCATGCGAGCTCCACGAGCGCGCCGTTGGGTACCTCGGCCTCGCGCTGAGCCTCGTCGCCGGTCGCCGAGACGAGCGCCAGCCGGATCACGCCGCGATGGCAGATGACAAGCGCAGGCAGCTCCTGTGCGCGGATCTCCGTGATCGCCGCCGCCACACGCGCCTGCTGCTCGGCGAACGACTCCCCGCCGGGGAAACGAAAGCCGGCGTCGGCGCGCTGGTATGCGGCAAAGCCATCCGGGTCCTCGGCGCGGACCTCTTCGAACGGGCGGTCGGTCCAGTCGCCGCAGTCGGTCTCCGCGAGCCGCGCGTCAAGCCGCGGCGTCAACTCGACCGCGGCCGCGACGATGTCCGCCGTCTCACGCGCGCGCTGCAAGGACGAGGCCCAGAGTGCCGCCCACGGTCGCTGCGCGGCCAGCCGCGCGAGTGTCTGCGCCTGCACCTGTCCGGTCGCGTTCAGCGATACAGGGAGATGGCCCTGGAAGCGCCCGGCGTGGTTGTAGTCGGTCTCCCCATGACGGGCGAGCGCGATCACGCGAGCGGTTCCATCGTGTCCGCGCGCAGGCCCAGACGCAGCGTCTCGAGCGTCAGTACGTCGGCGGGCGCGATGTTGCCGAGGCTGACCTCGGGGCCGAAGCGCTGCAGGAACCACACCTGCTGCTCGCGCTGCGGCGCCTCGAACAGCAGCCGCTGCGGGTCGACCGCGTGAGCGATCTCGTCGATCAGCCCCATCCGCACCTCGCCGTCGGGGCGGTAGATGCCGGCGGTGCCCGTCTCGCGCGCCTCGGTGATGACCTTCCAGGCCCCGGCCTCGAGCTCGGCCTCGATCAGCTCGACCCAGCGGTACGGGGCCATGATCTCCTGCGAATCCTTCGAACCGACCTCCGAGAGCACGACGAAGCCGTCACTCGCGAGCCGCTCGATCAGGGCGAGCTTGGCGGAGGACTCGAGCGTGATCGAACCGTCGGAGATCTCGATGTGATCGATCCCCAGCTCGCGCAGCCAGGCCAGGAGCTCCTCGATCCTGCCGTCGCGCAGCGCGATCTCGACAAGCGTGCCGCCGACCATCGCGATCAGCCCGTGTGCCCGGTAGCGCTCGAGCTTCGCCTCGAGGTTGCCGGTGATAAGCGCAGTTCCCCAGCCGAGCTTGACGATGTCGGTGAAGCGGCCCGCGACCTCGGCCAGATCGTCGACCTCGCGCACGGACAGACCCTTGTCGAGGACGTGCGTCAGGCCGGTCTGACGCGGCTTCTCGCTGCGCCCGTTCAGTTCGAGAGGCACACTCACGAACGGCTCGCCGCTAGCCCGTCGGCGTCTGGTCGGCGCCGACAGTCACGACGACCGCGGCATCCGGGTAGAGCGTGTGCGTCCCGGGCGTCATCGCTATGACGGCGTCACGGCCGACGTCGGGGATGTTGCGCTGGACCTCGAAGCCCGCGGCTTTCTGCCCCTCTGCGTACTCGACCGACGTCGCGGAGCGGGTCTGGTCAGGAGCGTTCTGCACGGCGCCGCGCTTGAAGCCGGCTATCTCGAGCTTGTTGGCGACGCCCTTTGCGAGGTCGGCCGTCGTGGTTCCGTTCAACACAGTGACCTCGATGCTCTGACGATCGATCGTCGGACCGGTGGATGTGGTGTCCGACGAGGTCTCGGTCGTGATCCTGTTTGCCTTCGCCGGCTGCTTGGAATCGCCACCACCAAAGACGGTCGTCACGAGCAGGATCACGACGACGGCCGCTGCGACCACGCCGCCCACGATCATCGCGACGCGCTTGCGACCGCCCGCTTCGCCACCTTTGGGAGCCGGCGGCACGGGACCCGGGTAGCCGGCGCCCCGCGCTGCCTGCACGCGCTGAGCGTTGCTCGCGCGCGCGGACTCGACGAGGCGCTGTGTGGAGGGCCGGACCGGAGGCTGGGGCCGTGGTCGTGCCTCCGGGCGGTTCTGCCGCAACTCGCGGCTAGCGGCGCCGGCGAGCGTCTCGTCGCCCACCTGCGCCGGCGGCTTGGAGATCTCCGTGAGGTCTCCGGGAGGCGGCGCTGCCGCGCCGCCGGCCGCTGCTGCTGCTGCAGCTTGACCAGCAGGAGCACCTTCACTCGCCGCCTGACCGGCAGGAGCGCCTTCACCAGCTGCAGTCGCAGCCGCCTGCCCGGCGGCGGGAACGGGAGCGCCGTTGCCGGCCTGTGCCCCGGCCGCGGTCGCGGCGGCGGACGCCGGCTGAGCCGCCGGCTTCTTTGCTGCCCCGGCCGAGACGGGCGCGGGCACGGTCGCGCGCTGGCGTGCGAGCGCCCCGATGCGTGCCTCGAGGTCGGCGACGCGCTCGGGAGCGCGATCGGCCCATTCACGCAGGCGTTTTACTTCGCGTGCGGACGCGAAGTAAAGGAGCGAGAGCACGGCCAGGCCCACCACGGCCGCGAAGCCTGCGTAGGCACCGAACTTCTCGATTTGGTCTGTCAGCGAAAGCGCGACGAGCGGCGTCGTCATGAACGGGTGATCCTAGGGAAGAGCAGTTGCGTCCGGGATTTCGGCCGATGTCTCGGTCAACTCTGCGACCCTTGCGGCCAGCCCGGCGCCATCGCCTTCGAGCACCAGCAATCCGACCTCGTCGAACATCGCCTGAACTGCGTCCGCGTCGAGCGGCGTCCGCTCGGCGCGGACGATCTTCTCGGCCGGGGTCGGCTGAGCGCGCTCGAAGGGATTGAGCAGCTCCTCGTGCAGTTTCTCGCCTGGGCGGCGGCCGACGACCTCGATCGCGATGTCGACGTCGGGCCTCAGCCCCGACAGCTCGATCATCGACTTCGCGAGCTCGTAGATCGAGACCGGCTCGCCCATCTCGAGCACGAAGATCTCGCCGCCCTCGCCGAGCGAGCCGGAGCGGATGATCAGTTGCACGGCCTCCGGGATCGTCATGAAATAGCGCGTCATCCGGCGGTCGGTGACCGTGACCGGGCCGCCGAGCGCGATCTGGCGGCGGAAGATCGGCACCACGGAGCCGCTCGAACCGAGCACATTGCCGAAGCGCACGATCGCGTAACGCGTCTTTGCGTAGCGCTGCTGGGCCTCTTCGACCGCGCATTCGGCGAGCGCCTTAGACGCACCCATGACGGTGGCGGGCGAGACGGCCTTGTCGGTCGAGACGAGCACGAAGCGCTTGACGTTCATCTCGCCGGCGATGTGGGCCATCGTGCGTGTCGCGATCGAGTTGTTGCGCACGGCCTCGACGGGATTGCGCTCCATCATCCCGACGTGCTTGTACGCGGCGGCGTGGAAGACGATCGTGGGGCGGAACTCCGCGAAGACCTCGCGCATCCGCTCGCCCTCTTTGCAGTCGGCCAGCACCGCGGCCAGTGACGCGGGCTGGACGTGACGGTCGTCCTCGAGCTCGCGCTGAATCGTGAAGAGGTTGTCCTCGGCGTGATCGACGAGCACCAGCCGCCGCGGTGCCACGCGCGCGATCTGGCGCGAGAGCTCGGCGCCGATCGAGCCGCCGGCGCCGGTCACCATCACGACCTCGTGGCGCAGGTAGGAGCCGACACGATCGAGCTCCATCACGACAGGCTCGCGGCCGAGCACGTCCTCGACCTCGATGGCACGTACCTGGCGCACAACCGGCCCGCCCGTCTGCAGCAGCTCGAAGACGGTCGGCAGCGTACGCACCGGGATCGAGCGCGCACGGCACGCGGCGACGACGCCGGCGCGCAGTGTGCCCGGCGCCGACGGGATCGCGATCGTCACCTCGTCGGGCTCGGCCTCGTCGAGGATCCGTTCGAGTTCGCCGGTGTGCCCGAGCACCTTCACGCCGTCGACGCGGATGCCGCGCTTGGTCGGATCGTCATCGACGAAACCGACCGGATTGAGGGCGAGCTGCGGGTTACGCAGGATCTCGCGCAGGACGAGACGGCCGCCGTCGCCGGCGCCGACGATCAGCACGCGACTGGCGCCCTTCGGCGCCTTCCAGCCCGCGATCGGCCGCTCGTAGAAAAGGCGGGCGAGGAAACGTGAGCCGCCGATGAAGACCAGCAGCAGCAGGAAGTAGAGGACGATGACGCTGCTGGGGATCGTCAGCGTGATCTCGCGCGCGCTGTACCCGCGACCAACCTGGTTGTCCACAAACCACGTCACTGGCTTGAAGACCGCCACATACGCGGGCACGAACAGCGTGGCGATGACGACCGCCTGGACGACGTTCAGGTAGTCGCGCTGGCCGGCATAACGCCAGAACTTGTCGTAGAGGCGAAAGAGGACGAAGATGACGATCGCGACCCCGGTCGCGGGCCCGATCGTGGCGTACAGCAGATCCTCGTACCGCGGCGGAATGTCGTTGTCGAAGCGAAACCAGAACGCGAGCCCGAACGCCAGCGCGACGAGGACAGCGTCAGCAAGCAGCTGCGGCAACGAGTGGCGGTGCAGTGGCAGCCTTGCCACGCGAAGACGGCTTCGCATGGGCGCAGTGTAAATGGCTGTCAGGACTGGGACGCCGGCGCAAGGCCACCTTCACACGCCGTAATCCACCCCGCCCATGGAAACGCCAACGTGGTTGGCATTTCCAGCGACCCCGACACCTTCAGCGGTGTGGGCCGACTTAGTGCTGTTTATCGACATCAACTCAGCCCACACCTGGTGGCCGGCGGGGATGTGTTCTATGCCAAGGGGCTGGAGAGGAGGTCGACCAGCAGCGACGGGTCGCGCAGTGTTCGTTCGGGGCGCTCGAGGCCGCGTTTGACCAGCTGGACGGACTGCGCGTCTGTCAGCTGCGCCATCCGCCCGTCGGCGATCAGCTGCTCGTCGACGCCACCGAGACGACCTTCGAACGTCGTGTACACCGGCGTGCCCAGCGCGACGGCCTCACGGTTCATCGTCCCGCCGGCGCTGACGACCAGATCGGAGAACGCGATCAGCGACTGTGCGTCGATCGCACGCTCCGGCACGATGAAGCCGCCCGCCTTCTCCAGCTCGGCGCGCTGCTCGGAGACCCGCGGCAGCACCACGACCTGACCCTGCTCGCGCAGCCGCAGCAGGACCTGGCCGAACAGATCGTTCTCGAAGCGGTGATAGAGCGCGACCACTGGTGGGGTCCTCACCACGGCGATCGGCGCACCGCGATCGAGCCCAAGCTCGTCGAGCACCGCCGCGTCGGCGCGGAAGTCCGCGAGGTAGTACTCCTCCTTGAGTCCGGGATAGGGCCGGAGCTTGCGCGTCGCGCCGTACCGCGCAAGGCGCTCCGCGGGAATCATCTCCGGGACCACGACCGCCTGCGCCAGCCGGCAGTTGACGTTGTGCTGCACCGTCGCCCACTCGTAGTCGAACATCGTGGCGCTCGGGATCCGTAGCCGGCGCGCAGCGACCGTGATGTCGTTCGAGCCATGGCCGAGCGCGAGATCAAAGCGCCGGCTCCGTGCCCAGCGACGCAGCTGAGCCGAACGCTCGAACAGCCCCTTCGCCTTCGCCGCCACCCTGCCGCCGCGGTGATGGCCGATCGGCACGTAGTCGATCCCGAGCCGCTCGCACAGCCCGAACGTCTGCGCGAAATCGCGTGCCGTGACCTCGACCTCGGCGCCACGGCGCCGCAACTCCTCGATGACCGGCCGCATGACGAGCACATGCGGGCTGTTGGTCAGATCAATCCAGACGCGCATCGCGCACCACGCCCGCGACTTCCTCGACCTGCTCGCGCGTGATCGTCGCCGACACCGGCAGCGCGAGATGCTCGCGCGCGGCGACGGCAGTTCCCGGCAGATCGAGCTTGAGGCCAAAGGCCGGCTGCGCGTGCGTGGGAACCCGGTAATAGGCGCGTGCGCCGACGCCATGCTCGGTGAGCACGGCGATGACGTCGTCGGCGCGCCGGTGCCGGGCGACAACGATGTGCCATGCCGGCGTCGACCCGGGCGTCGCCTGCGGAAGGGTCAACACGTCGCCGAGCAGCTCCTCGTACCAGCCCGCCGCCTCGCCGCGACGCTGCGCCCAGGCGTCGAGATGCGGCAACTGGACCCGCAGGATCGCGGCCTGCAGCTCATCGAGCCGGCTGTTGTAGCCGACCTCCTCATGCCTGACCTTGTCCTCCGAGCCGTGGAAGCGCAACGACCGAACGCGGCGCGCCAGCACCGGGTCCGATGTCGTGATCGCGCCGCCGTCGCCGAAGCAACCGAGGTTCTTCGACGGGTAGAACGAGAACGTCGCGAGCGTGCCGAGCGCGCCCGGGCGCCCATAGGGACCCTGCGAGCCCGCCGCCTGCGCGGCGTCTTCGACGACCGGGACACCGAGCGCTTCGATCTCCTCGACCGGTGCCACATTCCCGAACAGGTGGACGGCGACCACAGCCTTCGTCTTCTCCGTCATCACCGCCTTCACGGTCTCCGGAGTCACGCAGAAGGTCTGCGGATCGATGTCGCAGAAGACCGGCACGGCGCCCGTCGGCGGGATCGCCTCCGCGCTGGCAAAGAACGTGAAGGACGGGACGATCACCTCGTCGCCGGGCCCGACCCCCAGCGCGCGCACCGCGATCGTGATCGCCTCTGTGCCGTTGGCGACACCGATCGCCTCGTCGGCGCCCACATAGGCGGCGAACTCGGCCTCAAACGCCTCCGTCTCGGGTCCCAGGACGAAGACGCCGGCGTCGAGCACGCGGTCGATCGCGGCATCGAGCTCGGCGCGCAGCGGCGCGAGCGCGGTCTTCGTATCGAAGAGAGGGACTCCCATCGCCGTGTGACAGTAACGGGATCCGGTTCCCGCCTACCGGTTGCGGGTCGCTAGCCTCCCCGCCCGATGCAACTGCCCTTTTCGATCGCGATCCTGATCCCGCTCGCCTCAGTGACCGACAAGCTCGCTGAGATCGTGACGGGGGTCGTCGACGACATCGGCCTGCTCGGGATATTCCTGCTGATGGCGCCTGAGAGCGCGTGCATCCCGATCCCGTCGGAGCCGACGATGCTGTTCGCCGGATTCGCGGCGAGCGACGGCGCGTATCCATGGTGGGCGCCGGTGCTGGTCGCGAGCTTCGCGAACCTGGTCGGCTCCTGGGCCGCGTACGCCGCCGGCTTCTACGGCCGGATCGAGCTGCTCGAGCGACAGAAGTTCATCCACATCAGCCCCAAGCACCTCGCCTGGGCCGATCGCTTCTTCGCCAAGTACGGGGACTGGGCCGTCTTCTTCAGCCGGATGCTGCCGATCGTCCGCACGTTCATCTCGCTGCCGGCCGGCATCGCGCGGATGCCCTTCTGGCGCTTCTCGCTCCTCACGTTCCTCGGCGCGCTGCCCTGGAACGCCGGCCTCGTGATCGCCGGTTACCAGGCGCGCGACAACTGGACCGACATCAAGGACAAGCTGCACTACATCGACTATCTCGTCGCCGCGCTGATCATCATCGGCGTCGTCTACCTCGCCGTCCGCTGGCTGCGGCGGCGTGGGCGGCCAGATCAGTCGGCCGCCGACACGGCCTGATACAACGTCGGCATGAGCGAGCGTTACGCCGCAGCTGGTGTTGACACATCACAGGCGGACGCCGGCGTGGGCGCGCTTGTATCGGTGCTTGGCAGGGCCGCCATCGACAGGCCATCGGCATCGGTCCTCCCCAGCGGTCACTACGCGTCGGTCCTGAAGGTCGCCGAGAACCTCGGCATCGCGATCTCTACCGACGGCGTCGGCTCCAAGCTCGTGATCGCCGAGCAGGCCGATCGCCTCGAGACGGTCGGCATCGACTGCATCGCGATGAACGTCAACGACCTCATCTGTGTCGGGGCCGAGCCGATCGCGCTCGTCGACTACCTCGCGGTCGAGGAGCCCGATCCGGCACGACTCGGCCGCATCGCCGAAGGGCTCCGCGTGGGTGCCGAACAGGCGAACATCGAGATCCCCGGTGGGGAACTCGCCGTCATCCCAGAACTGATCCGCGGACACCCGTCGCCCGGCGGCTTCGATCTCTGCGCGACCGCGATCGGCACAGTCGCACTCGATTCGATCATCACCGGCGAAACCGCCAACCCGGGCGATGTGGTCATCGGGCTGCCGTCGAGCGGCATCCATTCCAACGGCTACACGCTCGCACGACGCGCGCTGCTGGACGAGGGTGGCTTCGAGCTGGACGACGCACCGTCGGCACTGGGTGGGGCAACGGTCATCGACGCGCTGCTCGAGCCGACTGTGATCTACGTGCGCGGCGTCGTCGAACTGCTGCGTTCGGCGGTCGCGGTCAAGGGTCTCGCGCACCTGACCGGCGGTGGCGTCACGAACCTGCTGCGCCTCGGCTACGGCAAGCTCGGCTTCGAGCTCGACGCGCCACTCGATGTGACGCCGGTGTTCGGTCTGAT
>DATMIZ010000077.1:0-36156 GCA_035554055.1 Baekduia sp.
GGCCCGACGGCACCGTCGTCCGTGTTCCGGCCAACACCAAGTTGGATGAGCCGATCCGCATCGAGGCGCGCCAGACGGAGGCCGGGACGACGCTGAACCACCGCACGCTCGTCATCCTCGAAGACGGCGCCGAGGCTGAGATCTGGGACACGCTGGCGACAACGCATGACGAGGCCGGGATCGTCAACGGCGTCGTCGAGCTGCACGTCGGGGCCAACGCAACGCTGCGGTACATCTCGGTCCAGGACGTCAACGAGCAGACCTGGGTGTTCGGATCGCAGCGCGCGATCGTCGAGCGCGACGGCAACCTCGATTGGTCCGTGATCGGCTTCGGCGGCATCAACGGCAAGGTCTTCCAGGAGACGACGCTCGCCGGGGCGGGCGCCGACGCGAAGGTCACGGGCGCGTACGCGACGCACGGCAAGCAGCACGTCGATTTCGACACGCTCCAGGAGCATGCCGCTCCGAACACGACCTCCGATCTGGCGTTCCGCGGCATCGTCGCCGAACGCTCGAGCGCAGTCTGGCGCGGGATGATCAAGGTCGATCCAGGCGCGCAGAAGACCGATGCCTTCCAGGAGGCGCGCAACCTGCTGATCGGGTCCAAGGCGCACGCGGACGCTATCCCCGGCCTCGAGATCCTCGCCGACGACGTCGCCTGCACCCATGCTGCGGCGATCGCGAAGATCGACGCGGAGCAGATCTTCTATCTGCGCTCGCATGGATTGCCCCAGGCAATCGCCGAGAGACTCGTCGTGGAGGGCTTCCTCGGCGCGCTCGTCGAGCGCTATCCCGAAGGCCAGCTGCGCGACCAGGTCGCCGAGCTGATCAACGACCGGCTCGCGCTGGTACTGAACTAGCCAACTTCCGGTGGCCGAATCGCGTTCGTCCGTCCGGCACCGATCCCACCCGCCCGCCGAACGGAACAACTGGATCGCTACCGCCGCCGAGTCGATCGCGGCGCGCGCCGAGCGCGAGCTCGAGGCGCTGGTCGCGGTCTCGTCGCCCTCAGGAGATATCGCGGCGGCGGAGGAAGCGATCGCCGTCGTGGTCGCGCTGCTTCCTGCTGCGGCCACCGTGCAGCGCGTTCCGTGCTCGTCGCCCGAGCACGCTGACGACCTGATCGCGAGGGTCACGGGGACCGGCGACAAACGCCTGCTGCTGCTCGGGCATCTCGACACGGTGGTCCCGCATGCAGAGCACCGGCCGCTGACGCGCGATGGCGATCGGCTCACAGGCTCGGGCACCGTTGACATGAAGGGCGGCGACGTGCTCGCGCTGGGCGTGATGCGCGAGCTCGCCGAGCGCCCGGAGCTTTTCGCCGAGGTCGCGCTCCTGTTCGTCGTCGACGAGGAATGGCGGAGCGCGCCGTTCGCCCATGCACAGCGTTTTGCCGGCTTTGACGCCTGCCTCTGTTTTGAAGGCGGCCAACGTGGCCCCGACGGTGGCGACGAGGTGGTCGTCAAGCGTAAGGCAGCCGGCACGATCCATGTCCAGGCGACGGGGAGGGCGGCCCACTCGGGTTCACAGCCCGAGCTGGGACGCAACGCGCTTGTCGCGATCGCCACGGCGGCGCTCGCGGTAGCCGAGTGCAATGACCCAGCGGGCCCGGACCGGCTGACCGCCGTCCCGACGATCGGGCATGCCGGCGAGGCGCTCAACGTGGTGCCCGGAACCGGTGAGCTGCTGTGCGACGTCCGCGCTGATTCACAGCGCGCGTTCCAGCGGGTGATCGATGCGATCCCGCGCGAGCACGAAGGCGTCAGCCTCGATGTGACGCAGCTGCGCGAGTGGCCCGGGATGGATGCGCGCCTGCCGACGGAGCCGGTGCTTCAGCGCGCGGGCGCGCTGCTTGGGCGCGCGATCGGGGCAGAGCAGCGCGGCGGGGCTTCGGATGCGAGCCACCTCGCGACCGTGATCGAAACGACGATCGATGGGCTCGGACCGATCGGCGACGGTGCCCATGCCGCCGACGAGTATGTGCTGACGTCGTCGCTACGACCCCGGGCCGAGGTCGCGCTCGCGGTCGCCATCGCGGCACTCGGGGGGTAGGTGACGCACGCGATCCGGGCGATCGGCTACTGTTGTCGCTCGTTATGTAACCAGCCGAGTCCTACTCGCACCTGCGAGTAGGAACGGGGGAACCAAAGGTCGTCGATAGGCGACCGGGGGCGAATCGTCGCGAACTGCGACGTAGCGCATCTCTTTGCGCGAGCCCGACAGCTAACCCCGTAGGCCCAAAGAGAGGGTTTTGTGTTGTCCGTCAGTCCAGTTCGTCCAGTAACCGCGTCATTGATGGCTCTGGTCGCCGCCACGGTGCTCGCGTTCGCAGTCCCCGCAGTCTCAGAGGCCTCCCCTTACGGCGGCACGGCCTACGAAACACCGCCGCCGGCGCAGCCGGTCCCGGCGACCACACCGGCGACCACAGTGCCTGCCGGACCCGTCGCGACGATCGACGCCAACGGCCTTGCCGTCGCTCCCGCGGGTGCACCGCTCGCCGTCCGGAAGATCATCGCCGCCGGCAACAGGATCGCCTTCAAGAAGTACATCTACGGTGGCGGCCACCGTCGCTGGCGCGACACGGGCTATGACTGCTCAGGCTCAGTGTCCTACGCGCTGCGCGGCGCGAAGCTGCTGAAGGCGCCGCTGGCGTCGGGTGATTTCATCGACTGGGGCGAAGCCGGTCCCGGTACTTGGGTCACGCTGTACACCAAGTCGAGCCATATCTACATGGTCGTCGCCGGGCTGCGTTTCGACACAAGCGGCCGCGGCAAGACCGGCTCCCGCTGGCAGGTCGCACAGCGTTCGCCGGACGGCTACACGGTCCGGCACCCAGTCGGCCTGTAGTCCCTGCGGGCGCTCAGCGCCCCTGGCAGCGCCTTGCAGTGCGTCTCTTGGGCCCGGTATCCGCATAGGAAACCGGGCCCAAGTCGCATTCGGGCCCGAGGTCGCCGACGGTCGCGACCCTGTAGAACAGTCGTGTGACATCTGCGGACCGCGTTGCGGCGACATCGGACGAAGAGCTACTCGGCACCAAGCGCCGTTCGGTGCAGCGCGAGCTGACCGAGGACGAACGCCTCGAACGCATCGACGCCGAACTCCGCAAGGGCTTCGATGCGCTGCGTGAGCTCGGCCCCGCCGTCACGATCTTCGGCTCGGCGCGCACACCTGAGAACCATCCGGACTATGCGCTCGCGCGTGAGACCGCAAGCCTGCTCGGCCAGAACGGCTACGCGATCATCACCGGTGGCGGGCCCGGGATCATGGAGGCCGGCAACCGTGGCGCGCAGGACGTCGGCGCGACGTCGGTCGGCCTGAACATCGAGTTGCCGTTCGAGCAGGCTCCGAATCGCTATCAGGACATCGAGCTGAATTTCCATTACTTCTTCACGCGCAAGGTCATCTTCGTGCGCTACGCCACCGCCTTCGTCGTGTTCCCCGGGGGGTTCGGCACGCTCGACGAGCTCTTCGAAGCCCTGGTGCTCGAGCAGACCGACAAGATCACGGACTTCCCGGTCGTCCTCGTCGGAACGCAATTCTGGGGCGGCCTCGTCGACTGGATCGGGTCACGACTTGTCGATGACGAACTAATCTCGGCAAGCGATCCAGAGCTGCTCGTCGTGACCGATGATCCAGCCGATGTCGTGGAGGCCATCAACCGCGGACGGCAACTCCAAGAGGTGGTGTGATTCAGTGCTCCCGGGACATTCGCCGGGAGCTTCGCCCGGCGAATGGAAGCCCGGTCGCAGGTCAAGGGCGGCGTTGTGGCCTGGTCGCGAACTCCGGCGGCACGACATCCTCGTAGAGATCGCGAATTGACTCGATAAAGCCCGCCATCTGATCGGCCAGCGCTCGATCGGTGATCTCGAGCACGTTCTCGGCGTTGCGCTCGCCGCTGCGCGACAGATTGAACGAGCCGGCGAAGACCGTGTCGTCGCAGACCGTCACTTTGGCGTGCATGAAGTCATGGAGTGAGTCGGGCTCATACGGCGTCGAGCGCTTGCCGTTGAAGTTGGCGCCGTCGAGGACTTCGGCGAGCAGCGGCATCTTCCAGGCCGACGCCGGGTTCTTCTGCCACTGGCCGAACACGGTCCGCAGCTGGGTCCAGTCGCAGACGCCGAGCACGTCGACGCGCCGCTCCGCACAGACCTCGGCGAGCGTGCCGAGGATCGGGCCCGCGGTGAGCACCGGCGAGGCGATACGGATCCTGCGCGTCGCCGCACCGATGGCGTCGGCGATCCGCTGTGAGAGTTCGGGACCGCGCCCGGGCGTGAACCATGGGCGCACCTTGGCTGTGCCGACTGTCGTCACCGGCGCGTTCCAGCTGCCCGTGTCAGCGACCCGCTGCTTGGTCCAGAGCTCGTCGAAGTTGCGCGTGTAGGAAGCAGCCAGTTCTGCGGATTCGGCGATCACGATCAGGTTCTCCTGGTGAGTCCAGGAGTCGAGCGTCCAGTTCATCGAGCCGGTCCAGACGGCGGACCCGTCACGCACCACGTACTTGTGGTGCATCAGGTCCGGCTCACCTGGGATCGGCATCGTCGGGATCGCCAGCGCTTCGAGGATCTCCGGCTTGGTCGACGGCGGCGGCGGCACCGGCACGCGACTTACGTCGTCCAGGTTGAAAACGATCCGTACCGCGACGCCGCGCGCCTGCGCATCCAGGAACGCCTGCGCGACCCTGTCACCGATCTCGCCCGGTAGGCGGATGTCATACAGGGCGCAGTCGAGCGAGCGTTGCGCGCCGGCGATGAAGCCGATGATCTTGCTGGCGATGTCATCCGGCTCTTGGCCGCCGTCTGTGAGCGTCTCGATCTTCAGCACCGACGAGACGCTATTCGTCGGGACGGCTGAGAGGCCTACGCCTCCTGCGAGGACGTCGGGCTGCGGTTCGAGGACTCAGCCTGCGAGCGGATGATCTCGAGCGGAGTGAGGATCAGGATCTTCAGATCCAGCCAGACCGACCAGTTCTGGATGTACCAGTTGTCGCATTCGACGCGGTCGGCGAGCGAAGTCTGGCCGCGCAGACCGCTGACCTGTGCCCAGCCGGTCATCCCCGACTTGACGCGGTGACGATCGTCGTAGCGCACGAGATCGGTCTGGAAGAGATCGACGAATTCGGGGCGCTCCGGGCGCGGGCCGACGAGGCTCATGTCACCGCGCAGCACGTTGAGGAGCTGCGGCAGCTCGTCGAGCGAGAAGCGCCGCAGGAACGTGCCGATCGGAGTCCGGCGGTCGAGACCCTCGACGCCGCCGGGGGCCGAGCCGCTCGCGCGCAGACGCTGTCTGAGTAGTTCGTCCGTCTCCGCCGATGCGACGCGCATCGACCGGAACTTGAGGATGTCGAAGGCGCGACCGTCGCGGCCGACGCGTGGCTGCCGGAAGAGCACCGGGCCGGGCGACGTGATCTTGACGGCGATCGCCAGCCCGATCAGCAGGGGCGACGCCACGACGACCAGAATCGCGGCGACGAGTCGATCGAGCGTGTGCTTGACGGCGTACTCCCACGAATGCGGGTGCGGTGTGCGCATCGCGAGCAGCGGCAGCCCGCCGACGTGCTCGACGCGTTGACGCCGGTTGACGTTTTCGTACAGACGCGGCACGACCGCGAGCTCGAGGCCGAGGCGTTCGCAGCGACGCAGCAGCGGAAGCACCTCCGAGTCGGGGGCGCTCGAGAACGCGACCACGACGAAGTCGATATGCGTGTCGGCGACGATCTGCTCGAGCATGTCGGGACTCCCGAGCACCGGGATACCGCGGTCCGCGTCGGCGGGATCGGCGTCCAGGTACCCGACGGGGATCATCCCGAAGGCGGGGTTGTCACGCATGCGGTGCTCGAGCTGAGCACCGATCGCGCCGGCGCCGATGATCAGGGTGCGACGCCCGACCAGGCCCCTGGCGTGTGCGTTGCGCCGCCACAGCGCGAGCGTCAAGCGCGACAGCGTCACCGTTACGCTCGCAAACAGCCAGGCGCGAAGCACGCCGTCGGTCGCGGCGGAGTGATGGAAGACCGCGGTCGCCGCCAAGGTGACGATGGCGCCCACGGCAACCGCGCAGAGCGCCGCTCCGGTCGTCGGCAGCAGACCGGCGCCGATCGCATGAGGCGTGTACAGCTTGCGCCGTCCGAGTTCGGCCATGCAGACGACGCTCATCATCAGCAGCGCCAGGAAGGGACCGGAGGAGAGCACGGCTGCGATTGCGAGCATCGCTGCGTCGGCAAGCGTCGAGATCGCAATCCACGCGCGGCTGCCGATTCCGCTCGGGTGCCGCAGCACTGCGGCAGGCCGGGAGATCAGCGAAAGATGTGCCGGGGAGGAGCTGGTGCTGGCCTCGACGGATTGCGGTGGGATGACTGTGGGCAAGGTGAGTTTCTTGTGCGTGCAGAGAGCCGATGTGGGCTACGCACAAGGAGTCGGTCGCCACGCCTGGGGATGTATGAAGAACGTCCTTCACTGGACGTTCGTCGTAGCCGAAGTTGGTGATATGCCACGCAGAAGGCCGACCATGGATTTTCACAACGCTGTAGACGCAGGTGCTACTGTCGGGCCTGTCCGGCCGGGGAAATCTCGGCGTCAAGAAGTAGCGGGCGTAGCAGGTGGGTATTCCTTCCGGTTCACGCAGCGCGCAGTCAACCGGAGGAGTGGCGCAAAATGCCCACCGGAGTTGTCAAGTGGTTCAGCGACGAGAAGGGTTTCGGCTTCATCACGCCCGACGAGGGCAGCCGTGACCTGTTCGTCCATCACACGAGCATCCAGTCAGACGGCTACCGCAGTCTGGCTGAGGGTGCAAAGGTTTCCTACGAGGAAGAGGCCGGGGACAAAGGTCCCAAGGCGATCAACGTAGAGAAGATCTAGAACAACAGCTACGTCGAAAGACAAAGCTTCTCGAAGGCCCGCGCGAGCGGGCCTTCGTCCGTTAGTGGACGATCGTGGCGCCGGGCGGATCCAGCGGCTTGCCGGAGCCGTCCCAGGCCTTGATGCCGCCGGTCAGCGTGTAGGCGTCGTAGCCGCTGTTGCGAAATGCCTCCGCCGCCATCCGCGAGCGGGTGCCGCTGTGGCAATAGAAGATCACCGGCTTATCCTTGTCGATGGCCTTCGCCTTGCTCGCCAGCAACTCCAGCTCGATGTGAATCGCGCCCGCGAGGCGGCTGCCATCCCATTCCTCCTGGCGGCGGACATCCACGAGCTGGGCGTCGTCGCCGGCGAGCCGCGCGGCGGCCTCGTCGACCGTGATTTCAATCGAGTCGCTCATCGACACCACTGTATGAATGTGCGCGGCACTAGCCTTCGATTGGATGGACGTACGGAGAACACTCCTGGCGGCCGTCGTGGCGTTGAGCGTCGCGATCGTGGCGATAATCCTGATCGAGGGCGGCTTCAGCTCGAACGGCACGCTGCGACTGGTGCAGACGCTGGCAGTCGTGTTTGTTGCCGCTGCCGCGATCTTCGGCGCCATGGGCTTCATCGGTGTCCACATGGCCGGCTGGAGCGAACCTGAGTCGGAGGCGGAGTTCGAGCGCATCGTGGAGCGCAGCGAGCGGCTCGCGCGCGACGGTGTCGCGGCCGACCCGCTCGAGTCGGAGTTCATGGCGTTGGACCCCTATGCCGACGAGGATTTTGCCGAGCTGGTGCGCGACGCGCTCGACGAGCTGCCCGACCTGCTCCAGCAAGTACTCGACACCAACGTCGCTGTCGTGATCTCAGATGACGGCCATCGCCGCGGCGCCTATGGCCTCTACCAGGGCGATGGGGCGCACCGCGACAACGTCTCGGATCGCATCACCATCTATCGCGACACATTGCGGCGCGACTTCGGCCACGACCCGGATCTCCTGCGCGAGCAGGTGACCATCACCGTGCGCCACGAGCTTGCCCACCACGTCGGCTTCGATGAGCTCGGCGTCCGCGACCTCGGTCTGTGACGACGCTTTGAGGCAGCCCCTGTCCGTCCGTGCCGCGGATGCGATCGGCGCCGGACTGCGGCGACTCCCGTTGCCGCTCGTCAGGCTTGCGTACAGAGCGGGATACCGGGTGATGCACGGTTTCTGGGCGATCACCAAGCCGGCGAGTCATGGCGTGCAGACCGTCGTGCTGCGCGACGACGAGGTGCTGCTCGTGCGCCTGACGTACGGCCGCCGCGGCGAATGGGGACTCCCCGGTGGGACGCTGAAGGCCGGCGAGGAGCCGATCGACGCGGCGGCGCGCGAGCTCTTCGAGGAGACCGGGCTGCGTGGCGCGCTGCGACCGCTGCAGAGCTGGACGAGCCCACGCAATCCGCGCGCTCGCCTGGACGGCTTCGTGACCGACGTGCCTGCCACGAGCGAGCTCGAACTCGATCCAGCGGAGATCGCGCAGGCCGCCTGGTTCTCGCGGACGGCGCTGCCGCGGCCGCTGGCCGAGGGCACCGAGGCGATCCTGCGGGAGGCGTTCTGACGATGCCCGCAGCGGTGATCGTCGACGTCGTCCGTTCCCCGATCGGACGCGCCTTCAAGGGCTCCCTCGCGAGCCTGCGGCCGGATGATGCGCTCGCACAGGTCATCGACGCGCTCCTGGCGCGCAACGAGGCACTCGATCCCGCGCTCGTACAGGACGTCATCTGCGGGTGCGGGCTGCCGCAGGGAGTCCAGGCGTTCAACGTCGGGCGGGCGGGTGTGCTGCTCTCGGAGCGGCTCCCCGAGACAACGACCGGCGTGACCGTGTCGCGCTTCTGCGCATCCGGGCTCGACGCGATCAGGTACGCCAGCAACGCGATCGCCGCAGGGCAGGGCGACGTGATGATCGCGGCGGGTGTGGAATTCGTTTCGAGCTACAGCGCGCAACAGGAGACCGCGAACCCTCAGGACCGCAATCCACGCATGCCCTCCGCCTACGTGGAGATGGGCGTCACGGCCGAGCACGTCGCACGCCGATATGGCGTCTCGCGCGCCGAGCAGGATGAGTTCGCGCAGCGCTCCCAGGAGCGGGCGGTCGCCGCGCAGCAATCCGGTGCTTTCGCCGCCGAGATCGTGCCGCTCACTCTCGCCGATGGTGCATCGATCGCCGCCGATGACGGCCCCCGCCCGGGGTCCTCGCTGCAGGGTCTCGCGCGCCTCCGTCCGGCCTTCGACGATGCCGGCACGGTGACGGCCGGCAATTCGAGCCCTCTCAACGACGGCGCCGCCGCGGCGCTGCTGATGAGCGCCGATCGCGCGCGTGCCCTCGGACTCGCGCCGCGCGCCCGGATCGTGTCCGCCGCCACCCACGGCAACGATCCCGCGCTGATGGGCGTCGCTCCGATCGAGGCGATCGCGGTGGCGCTGCAACGCGCCGGCATGACTCTCAGAGACATCGACCTGGTCGAACTCAACGAGGCGTTCGCGGCCCAGGCGCTCGCGGTCGCGACCGCGAGCGGCATCGACCACCAGAAGCTCAACGTGCACGGTGGCGCGATCGCACTGGGACATCCGTACGGCATGACCGGTGTGCGCATCATGGCGACGCTGCTGAACGCGATGGCGCAGCGCGACGCGACGATCGGGCTCGAGACGATGTGCGTTGCCGGTGGCCAGGGCGAAGCCGTGATCTTCGAACGGCTGGCGTAGAGCCAGAAGCCTGTTTAGTCGGTGGACTGCGCGGGTGCAGTGTCGCGATCGAAACGCCCGACGCGATCTTTGCCCTGAGCTTTGCCGCTGCGCATCGCCGCGCTCGCCTTCTTCAGCAGGTCGGTGGTCGACTCGCCCTCGTACCACTCCGCGACGCCGACGGACACCGTGATGCCCTCCTCCTCGCCGTCGGGGCGCTCGAAGCGCACGTTGCGCATCAGCCGTAGGGCTCGGGACGCCGCGAGGTCGGTGCGAGGCCCGCGCACATTCGGCAGCACGACGAGGAACTCGTCGCCGCCGTAGCGGGCGACCTGATCAAACGATCGGTATTCCCGCGTCAGCGCCGCGCCTACTTCGCGCAGTAGCTGATCGCCGGTCACGTGGCCGTGGATGTCGTTGACGCTCTTGAAGTCGTCGAGGTCGATCAGCAGCACCGCGAGGGCTGTGCCCTGGCGGCTCGCGCGGTCGATCTCCTCCTCGATGCGGGCGATCATCGCGCCGTGGTTGAGGCAGCCGGTCAGGTGGTCGATCGATGCGTCCAGGCGTGATGCGTGCAGCGCCAGTCCCGTCGCCAGGACATCTGCGAGCGCGGCGGCTGCGATCACCTCAGAGCGGGGCCAGGCACGGTGCTCGGCGGATCCCACGATTGCGACCGTGCGGGTCTCTTCAGTCGCCGTGACCGGTAGCAGCAGTGCGGTCAGAAGGGTGTAATGGGAGACCAGCTCGGCCGGCAGTGTTTCCGGTCGGCGCGCGTCGGACACGACCGCGGACTTGCCCGTGGCGGCGACCCACGCGACCGCCGAGGCCGGCACTGCGGCTGAGAGAGCGTGTTCTTCGGCGCGGTCGACCCCGGTCACCGAAACTGCCCGCACCGGGCGCTGCTCGTCGTCGAGCTCGACGATGTGGACGTGATCGGCGCCGAGGACCGTCAGCAGCTCCTCGGCGAGGGCGTGCCGGAGTGTGCTTGGCGATTCGCCCCGCTGAGCCATCGCCGCCAGGCGGTGAATGCCGTCCGGCAGATGTCCGATGCGTGATCCCGGCACCGATTCCTTTGCCTCCGGAGGAGGGGTGGATCCCCGATACTCCATTTGTGAGGTTATCGGGCCGTCCGGGCGCGTGCCAAGGTAAGCGCGTAAAGCTCTTCCGGATCTGTGTACCGGGCCGCAGGCTCCAGACCCGCCGCCGCCAGATCGGACTCCAGTCGCGCGGGTGTGAACTTCGTCGAGATCTCTGTGCGCATCTCCTCGCCCGCCGCGAAGGAGACCGTCAGGTCGAGATCGGCGATACGCACTCGCATCGGACGCAGCGCGCGCAGACGCATTTCGATCCATTCGCGTTGACGGTCGAAGAACGAAACATGTTCGAATGCCGCGACGTCGAAGTCGGCGTTCAGTTCGCGGTTGATGACGGTCAGTACGTTGAGGTTGAACGCCGCTGTGACGCCGGCGGCGTCGTTGTAGGCGGCCTCGATCACCGCCGGCTCCTTCACGAGGTCGGTTCCGATCAGCAGGAATCCATCGTCGCCGAGCAATTTCGACAACGACCGCAGGAAGCGGCGGCGCTTGCCCTGCGTCAGATTGCCGATCGTGCCGCCGAGCACCATCACGATCCGTGGCCCGCGGGGCTTTGGGATGTGGTCGAGGTGACGTTCGAAGTCGCCCACGATCCCGTGGACGTTCAGCGATGGGAACTCAGTCGCGATCGCGCTCGCCGATGCGCGCACCATCGACTCGGTGACATCGACCGGGACGTAGAGATCGAGATGGCCGGCGTCGGCCATCGCTTCGAGCAGCAGCCGTGTCTTGGCGGCCGTCCCGGACCCGAGTTCGACGATCTCGGTCGCGCCCGTGAGCTCGATCATCGCCGCCGCGTTCTGTTCGAGGATCGCGCGCTCGGTGCGCGTCGGGTAGTACTCGGGCTGCTCGCAGATCAGGTCGAAGAGCTCGGCGCCGACCGTGTCATACAGGTGCTTGGGCGGCAGGTCTTTGAAGTGATGGGTCAGCCCATCGAGGACATCGTCCGCAAGCGTGCGGTCGTCGCCGTCCTCGAGCGGTCGCTCGATCACGACCCGACCGTCGCTCGTGAAGGTCAAGATCGACCCTCGCGAACGAGCCGCAGCCCCGCGAAGATCTGCCGGCGTTCGGGTAGGTCCCAGTTGCGAAACGTGGGCGTGCCCACGCGCGGATGCGTGGCCCAGGAACCTCCGCGCAGACAGCGATAGCCGCGGTCGAAGAAGACCTCTGAGTATTCGGGGTACGGATCGGCGACGAATCCGGGGTAGGGGCCGAAGATCGAACTCGTCCACTCCCACACAAGCCCTGTGTCGTGCAGCTCGTCGTAGGCGCGTTCCCACTCGGGCTCGGTCGGCAGGCGGGCGTCGCGGAAGCGCGCGAACGCCTCGGCTTCAAACCACGAGACATGGCAGACGGGGGCGGCGGGCGACGAGTCTCTGACGGTGGATGGACAGTCGATCTGGTTCTCCCGCAGCCAGGCCCAGCCGGCGTCGGACCAGAGCTCGCGGCGCGCATATCCGCCGTCTTCACAGAACTCCAGCCAGGCGCCGTTGAGGACCGGATGGCGAGCGATCTCAAAGGCACCGAGTTCCAGCTGTTGCGGCGGTCGCTCGTTGTCATAGGAGAAGCGGTCCGCGGGCGCGCCGAGCGTGAACGCGCCGGCCGGGATCGCAACCCAGTCGTCGTCCGTGCCGGCATCGCGAATCTGCTCCTTGAGCAGCCCGCCCATCACCATCGCCTGGCGCATCGTTTCGGTGTGCTGCAGCTCGTGCTGGAGGACGAGCTCGTGGAGGACCGGATCGGGGCCGAGTTCGTCGATGGTTTCCAGCGTGCGCGCACGGACGTCGGCCATGTAGCCGCGCGCTTGGTCGGCGTTGAGGATCTCGATCTCGCCGCGGATCGCGCGCGGCGTCTCGAACGCGTCATAGACGGCTGTGAGCTCGTCGTAGAGCAACGGCCGGCCACCGTAGCGATTGTTCAGCCAGAGATCCTCGTAGGCGGCGATGTGCCCGAGATCCCACACCAGCGGGCTCATGATCGGATCGATCTGAGCTTCGAGCTGGTCGTCCGAGAGCCCCTCGATCAGGTCGAAGGTGTGCTCTCTCGTATCCGCAAAGGCCTGCCCGATGTCGGTCGTCATGTACATCCCGAGCAAGCAGTGTTCCACGCCTGCGCGAGGTTACACACGTTCGCTTGCGCCAATTTCCCCTCGCCCTCACCGCCTGGGCGACGTTTGTCGCTTCATGGGCGACAAACGTCGCCCAGGGGTGGGTCTCAGGCGATCGGGTTGTGCTCTTCGTCGCGAATCACGTGCATGACGGCGTTGATGAGCGCCAGGTGCGTGAACGCCTGCGGGAAGTTGCCCAGCTGACGGCCGGTCTTGGCATCAAGCTCTTCGGCGTAGAGATCCAGCGGCGAAGCGACGGAGAGCAGCCGCTCACATAGCTGGCGCCCGCGCAACCGTTCACCGATCTCCAGCAGCGCGGAGACGAGCCAGAACGAGCAGATCAGGAAAGAGCCCTCTTCGCCGGAGAGGCCGTCGTCGGTCTCATCGGTCCGGTAGCGCAGCACGAGCCCGTTCTCGGTCAGCTCGTCGGCGATCGCCAGCACGGTGTTGCGGACCCGCGGATCATCGTGGGGAAGGAACCGCACAAGCGGGATCAGCAGGCACGACGCATCGAGCGCCTCCGATCCGTAGTACTGGGTGAAGATGCCGCGCTCACCGACCGCGCGCTCGAGGATCTCGGCATGGATCTCGTTGGCCACGATCCGCCAGCGGTCGGCGAGCTCGTCCTTGCCGCGGCGCGATGCGAGACGCGCGCCCCGGTCAAGCGCGACCCAGCACATCAGCTTGGATGACGTGTAATGCTGGGGTTCGCCGCGCGATTCCCACAGTCCCTGATCGGGAAGCTGCCACGAGGCGATCGCCTGCTCGACCTGATCTTCGATCACCGGCCAGAGCCGCGCGGAGTTGTGGCCGTACTCCTTGGTGTGCATGTAGAGCGAGTCGAGGACCGCGCCGAAGACATCGTTCTGGCGCTGCTTGTAAGCGTCGTTGCCGATTCGCACCGGGCGCGCGCCCTCGTATCCGGAGAGATGCTCGAGCGTCGTCTCGGGCAGGTCGCGCTCGCCGCCGATGCCGTACATGATCTGTAGCGACCCATCCTCGTTGCGGCCGAGATCGGCGACGAACTGGATGAAGTCGTCGGCCTCCCATTCGAGGCCGAGCGCGTGCAGGCCCGCTAGCGTGAAAGTGGCGTCGCGCATCCACGTGAAGCGGTAGTCCCAGTTGCGCTCGCCACCCGGTGTTTCGGGCAGGGACGTGGTGGGGGCCGCGACCATCGCGCCGGTCGGGGCATACGTGAGGCCCTTGAGCGTCAGCGCCGAACGCTGCAGATGCCCGCGCCAGCGATGGTCGGGGAACTTGCCGTCGGCGAGCCAGCCGCGCCAGTACTCACTGGTCGACTCCATCGCGTCGGTTGCCTCCTCGGCTGTACGCGGACCATCGAGCAGACGCGACCACGAGAGCGCGCAGAAGCGGGTCTCGCCGCGTTCGAGGCGGTGACGGGCGCGTACGATGCCGCCCTCGACGCCCATGTTGAAGTCGCTCATCAGGCGCATCGTGAGGCCGGGGCCGAACGCGTCGAACGCAAAGGGATCGTCGTCAACGGCCTTCCAGTCGGCCGGATGCAGGCCGTACTCGAACATTGGCTCGCAGAGCATCTCGACCTGCGCCTGGCCATGAACGCAGGTGATCGTGCGGACGAGCGTGTGATGCGCTTCGTAGTCGGTCGGCGGGCGGGTGTGGGCGGTGCTCGAGCCCTGCGCGCGCGAGCGCCAACGGCCGATCACGAGCGCGTCACGGACGACCAGCCAGCCGGTCGGTGTCATCCAAGTGGTCTCGAGGATCATCGTGCCGGGCTCATAACGGCGGCCGGCCGGTTCGCCCATCGCGCTCGGACCGAGGCGGAAGCCGCCGGCGCTGCGGTCGAGCAGGGCGGCGAAGACGGCAGGCGAATCGAAGCGCGGCGGGCATAGCCATTCGACGGTGCCGTCGCTGGCGACGAGCGCGCCCGTATGGCAGTCGCTCAGGAAGGCATAATCCGCGATCGGCGGGAACGCCGACGATGCCGCCATCCGTTCGACGAACGGGGTCGTGTCGCGCAGTTCGACAGCGCCTGGATCCATCGCGCCGGCGCGACGCAGCTGTTCGTGATCTTCCGCTCGACGGGCATGCGCGACCGGCTGGTTGTGGCCGTTGGTGGTACTCACAGCCACAGCATCGGCGTTGAGCGGCGATCAGACAAGGCCTGCATGCCCCCTTGTTGGGTCAGCTGCTCTGGCCGATGCACTCGATTTGCGCGGCGCCCGTGATCTCTGCCGCCTCAGCCGAGAAGTCCACGAAGGAGTCCAAAAGCTGGTCCTCAGTGATCTTGCGGCTGTGTTCGACGAGGCATTCGGCTTCGCCGATTGGCCGCTCGTTGATCTCGCTGCTCGCGCGGATCTCGTTCTCGTGAAAAACGCGCAACGCGCTGCGCCCGTCTTTGCGCGGGGCTACACATCGCTTCAGAACGGCGTACTCGCGGCGTCTCGCCGCGGGATCGAGCGACCCCACAGGGAACAGTTGGTCGCGGGCTTCGCGGTCATCCAATAAGTCCGTCCAGCGCTGCAGGCATCGCACAGTTGCAGGGTGTTCGAGTGCGGGGAGCATGCGTCTGTCGTGCTCGCTCCGGAACGTTGTCTTGACGATCGAACGGATCAGGTCTCGCTCCCAGTCCGAGATTTTCCATGTGCCTTGAGTTTGGCTGAGTCGAACATGGCCGTGGACAGCCAATCCGTCGTAGGTGTACCGGACGCGGGCGCGCGCGTACCCGTCGTCGATCTTCAACGATTCCACTCGCGCGGTAGTTCCAAGCTGGAACTTGTCGTCGAAGACGATGGCCCAGTGCACGGCCACTTCGCATCGGTCCGTGTTGGTGAAGCGCTCCTTCAGAAAACGTGACGTGTAGGAACGGCAAACCTCACGCGGGTTCTGACCAGCCGCTGCTTGCCGGATGACCTCTCGGATTTTGGCCTTGTCGGAGTCCGACTGCGACTGCTCCCCACAACCCGCCAGCGTCGAAACCGCAAGCATCACAAGAACCATCCCCCGCTTCATCGGGGCGACCCTACCGGTAGCCACCCGTATTCCAGCGGCTGATCACACGGGTCTCGCGCTCGAACGAGCAGCAGCAGACGGCGGCCGTGTCGAGCTTGAGCCGGCCGCCGAAGGCCACGGGCTGCTGGGTCCAGCGGGCGCCGAGCACGCGGATGATGTGGCCGTGCGCGAATGCGATCACGTCTCCGCCGGCCGCCAATGCCTCGTCGATCATGCGGTCGGCGCGGGCGCCGACATCGCCGGGTGACTCGCCGCCGGGCGCTCCCATCGTCCACAGGTCCCAATCGGGCCGTTGCTCGCGGATCGCCGGGGTCGTGATGCCCTCGTAATCCCCGTAGTCCCACTCCATCAGGTCGTCGCGGTCGGCCACTCGGTCCGAGAAGCCGCAGAGCGCCGCCGTCTCGCGAGCCCGCGAGAGCGGGCTAGAAAGGACGAGCGCCCAATCGCGCCGGGGCAGATCGATCGCGGCGGCGGTCAGGCGGCCTTCGTCACTCAATCGGATATCGGTGCGCCCTGTGTGCCTGCCCGCCACCGACCATTCGGTCTGCGCGTGCCTGATCAGCCAGAGTTCCATGCGTCCTCGTCGCAGACGATCTCGAGACGTTCGCGATCGAGCAGCGAAGCCGGCGTCTGACCATCGGGTTCACCGAGCGCGAGGCGCAGGGCCGCCGCCTTGTCATCACCCGCGACGGCCAGGACGATGCTGTGCGCGCCATTTAGCGCCGGCAGCGTCAGCGTGATGCGTCGCGGCGGGGGCTTTGGAGAGTCGTCGATGCCGGCCACGTGGTCGGCGGCCCGCAACAGCGGATGGCCCGGGAACAGGGACGCGGTATGCCCGTCCGGGCCCAGCCCGCAGAGCGCGATGTCGAAGACGCTCTCGCCGATCTCGGCTTCGTAGGCGCGCGCACCCGCAAACGGGCCCAGATCGACGGGCATCGGGTGAAAGACCGCGCCTGGCACGTTCAGGCGTTCACGCGCCGCGCCGTGATTTGAGTCCGCGTGGTCGTAGGGGACACAGCGCTCGTCGCCGTACCAGAGGTGGACGCCGCGCCAGTCGTCGAGCAGCGGACCGAGCAGCTCGTAGGCGCGCAGGGGCGTCGTGCCACCAGCCAGGCAGAGATGTGCGATCCCGCGCCTGCGCACGCCGTCCTGGGCGGCCGCGGCCAGGGTCACTGCGATGGCTCGCGCCACTTCTTCGCGGTCGGGGCAGATCGTTATCCGCGGGCTGATCAAAGCTTGCGTTCCGGGGGTGCGATATCGGCCGTCAGGTCGTTGTCGGCGCGGATGACATGGACGACGGCGTTGATCAGCGCCAGATGCGTGAACGCCTGCGGGAAATTCCCAAGATGGCGACCGGAGCGAGGGTCGATCTCCTCCGCGTAGAGCTGCAGCGGCGACGCATACCCGAGCAGTTTCTCGCAGAGGTCGCGCGCGTGATCCTCCTCACCGATCTCCGCCAGTGCCGACACAAGCCAGAACGAACAGATCGTGAATGCGCCCTCCTCGCTGGAGAAGCCGTCGTCGGTCTCCTGCACCTTGTAACGGTTGATCAGCCCGTTGACCGAGAGCTCATCGGCGATCGCGAGGACTGTCGCCCGGATCCTTTCGTCGCGCGCGGGCAGGAACCGGACCAGGGGTAGCAGCAGGCATGACGCGTCGAGCGCGTCGGTGTCGTAGTGCTGGGTGAAGACTCCGCGCTCGTCGAGGCCGTTCGCGCAGACGTCGGCGTGGATCTCGTCGGCGACCTTCTGCCATTTCTCCGCGTGTTCGTGATCGTCACGGAGCCTGGCCAGTCGCGCGCCGCGGTCCAGCGCGACCCAGCTCATCACCTTCGACGACGTGAAGTGCTTAGGTTCGCCGCGCACCTCCCAGATACCGCGATCCGGCTCGCGCCAACTGTCGCTGGCGGCTTCGACCAGCCCGGAAAGGATCGGCCACATGTCCTCCGGCACCTGGTCGCGCGATTTCGCGTGCAGATAGAACGAATCGAGGACGGAGCCCCACACGTCGTGCTGTTTCTGGTTCCACGCGCCGTTGCCGATGCGCACAGGCTTGGCACCTTCGTAACCCTCCAGGTGCGCAAGCTCTTCCTCGTCCAGGTTGGAGTCACCGTGGACGCCATACATCACCTGCAGCTGGCCCGGTGCCCGTCCGGCGACGTCGGCGATGAAGTAGAAGAAGTCGTTGGCTTCCCAGTCGAACCCGAGCGTGTAGAGCGCCCAGAGCATGAAGGTCGAGTCGCGGATCCACGAGTAGCGGTAGTCCCAGTTGCGCTCCCCGCCCGGGGCTTCCGGCAGCGACGTTGTCGAGGCGGCGATCATCGCGCCGGTCGGGGCGTAGGTCAGCCCCTTGAGCGTAAGCGCCGAACGTTGGAGGTAGGTCGACCATGGGTGGTCGGGGAAGTCGCCCCGCGACAGCCACTCATGCCAGAAGTCGGCGGTGCCGACGAGCCGCCGGTATGCCTCGTCGTAGTTGGTCGGGGCGCCGTGATCTGACCAGGACAGTGCGACGAACGCGAGATCGCCGTCGTGCATCGTGGTCCGCGCCTTTGCGCGCGAGCCCTCGAAGCCGAGCCGCAAATCGGTCGTCAGACGAATGCTGACGTTGTGACCCTCAGCCTCGGCGCGCGCATCGTGGTAGCCATCGCCCGTGTACTCCCAGGTCGGGTGCACCCGCCCGTACTCAAAGACCGGATGGCACTCCATGCTGATGTCGACGGAACCGTTGACGCAGCGCAGCGTCCTGAGCAGGACGTGATCGGCGTCGTAGTCGGTCGGCGAGCGACGGTGCGTGTGTGAGCGTTCGTCCTCGTGATGCCACGGGCCGATGAGCAGCACATCGCGAACGATCACCCAGCCAGTGCGCGTGCCCCAGCTCGTCTCGACGATCATCGTCCCCGGGAGATAACGGCGGCCTGCCGGGACGTTCGTATCGGTCGGGCCGATCCGGAAGCCGCCCGCGTCGCGGTCCAGGATCGACGCGAACACCGACGGCGAATCCATGCGCGGCAGGCAGAGCCATTCGACATTGCCCGACGGTGCGACCAGCGCTGTGGTCTCGCAATCGGACAGAAACGCGTACTCGGCGATTGGCGGGAAGGGCGAGCCGCCGAGTGGGATGTCACCTACGAAGCGCTTCATCTGCCGCTCCGTGGCAGCATCGCCTGGGCAGCCCGCAGCGCCGGCCCGTAGGTCTGCTCGCGAAGCAGCGCTTGCCGGATTCCCTCTCCGAGGATTCCAGGCTCGCCACGAGAGGCTCCGAGGATCGTCCAGGTGCGCTCGTCGCCGCGACGGTTGCGGTAGCTGCCCCGCAGCCCGCCTTCGCCCCGAGCGAGGCCGAACTCACGTCCGGTGGTCGTCTTCAGGGCGAAGCCGGCCAGCCCGCGTACGTCGAGCTCTGGCGCTGTGTCCAGCCGGATCGAGATCGTGTGATGGCCTGGCCCGGCCGCGGTGCCGCTCATGCCGCCGCGCTCTTGCTTCAACGGGCTGAGCTTCCACTTCAGCCGGGAAGCGAACCAGCCGGCCAGCAGTAGGCCTGCGATCTCCGAGTCCGGCGCATGCCGGATCGCGATCTCGCTGAGGTTGCGCAGCTCGGGGCGCAGGCGCGGTGGATCGAAGGTGGTGGCGAGCCGCTCGCGCCACGGTGTCGTGCGCAGCCAGGCCAGGTCGACCACGTAGGCCCGCTGCGCGAGCGCGTGGTTGCGCGCGATCGCTTGGCGAGCATCGTCGAAGTCCGATGAGTCGGTGAGGACGACCTGCGCGAGGTCGAGCAGCGAATCGACCGCCCGCTCGTGTTGATGCGGCGCCCACACGCAGGTCGCGAGGTCCGGGACGACGAGCGGGTCGACGATCGAATCGAGATGTTGCAGGTGCTTTTCGCCGCACTCCAAGACCACCGTCTCGCGCAGCAGGCCGATCTCACCCGCGTCGAGATGCTCGGGAGCGGCGATGCTCGCCGTGGCGTCGAGCGTCGTGCGGCGTGGGGAGACGGCGCAGACGATCGTGCGCGAGCCGTGGTAGCGCCCGACGCCGCGGAGACGGTTTGCGATCTCGCCTTTCCACTCGCGATCGACGATGCAGATCAGGTTGATGACACGCGCCGGAACGTAGTGCTCGTTCTCCGCATGGATCTCCTTGAGCAGACCGGTCAGCTCGTGCTCGATCTCGCCGGGGGTGGTGTCGGTCGCGCTCCAGACCTTGTCGATCGTTGGGGCGCTCATATCGCCCGCCAGTGGTGTCCGGGCAACAGCAGCTTGTCGGCTTCCGGCGGGCCCTGACTGCCGGCTGCGTAGCTCGGCAGGGACGCGCGCGAGCGTCCCCAGGATCGGATCACGGGATCGATGATGCGCCACTGCTGCTCGACCTCGTCGTTGCGCGTGAAGAGCGTGGCGTCACCGCGCATGGCGTCGAGAATCAGGCGCTCGTAGGCCTCCGGCGACTGCGACATGAAGGCCGTTCCGTAGAGGAACTCCATGTTGACGGGGCGGATGCCCATCCGCGTGCCAGGGATCTTGGCGCCCAGCGAGAGCGACACGCCTTCGTTGGGCTGCAGCGTGAGTACCAGTTGGTTGGGCCGCACGCCGACGGTCCCGTCCTGGGTGAAGGCGAGGTGGGGGACGGCCTTGAGTGTGATCGCGATCTCCGTGACCTTGCGAGCGAGCCGCTTGCCGGTGCGCAGATAGAACGGGACGCCGGCCCAGCGCCAGTTGTCGACCTCCAGCCGCAGCGCGGCATAGGTCTCGGTGGTCGACGTTTTCGGGACATCGACCTCGTCGAGGTAGCCGGGAACGTCCTGACCGCCAACCGTGCCGCCGGTGTAGCGCCCGCGGATCGCCATCCCCGCGATCGAGCGCCCCGCGGGCGTGTGGATCGAGCGCAGCACCTTGACCTTCTCGTCGCGGATTTCGTCGGCATCGAAATGCACAGGCGGCTCCATCGCGATCAGGCACAGCAGCTGCATCATGTGGTTCTGCACGAGGTCGCGTAGCGCGCCGGCGCCGTCGTAGTAGCCGGCTCGCGAGCCGATGCCGAGATCCTCGGCCGCCGTGATCTGCACGGAGTCGATCGCGTTGCGGTTCCAGATCGGCTCGAAGAGGGAATTGGCGAACCGGAACGCGAGCACGTTCTGGACCGTCTCCTTGCCCAGATAGTGGTCGATCCGGAAGACCTGGCTCTCCTTGAATACGGCCAGCACGTCCTTGTTGAGTCTGCGCGCCTCCGCGAGTGTGGTGCCGAACGGCTTCTCCACCACGATCCGTATCTCGGCGTGTGGATCGCGGGCGAGGTGAGCGGCGCCGAGCTGCTCGACGATGACGGGGAAGAACGCCGGCGCGGTCGACAGATAAAAGCAGCGGTTCAGCGTCTGGCCGGCCTCGTCGTCGAACTGCTTGAGCGCGGCGCCGAGCTGCTCGTAGCCCGCCGGATCGTCGAAGGACGCCGCCACGTAGCGGACGTTGGCGATCAGGGCTTTCAGGACCTTTTCGTCGGGCTTGCGGCGGCTGTACTGCCGCACCGCTTTTCCGAACTGCTCTCGGAACTGCTCGTCGGACAGCTCGGCCCGCGAGGTCCCGATCAGGTTGAAGCGCTCGGGTAGCTGGCCTTCATGGGCGAGGTTGTAGATCGCTGGAAGCAGCTTTCGATACGCGAGGTCGCCGGTCGCGCCGAAGATCACGAGCGTGGTGGGATGGACGGGCAGCCGCTCGAGGCCCTTACGCAGAGGGTTCTGCGCGTCGTTGTTCGCCACTAATCCCCGGCCTTCTTGACCGCATGCCCGCCGAACTGGGCGCGCAGCGCGGCGTTGACCTTCGCCGCGAAATCGCCCTGGCCGCGGGACTCGAAACGGGCGAACAGCGATCCCGCCAACACCGGCATCGGGATCCGCTTGTCGATCGCCTCCTCGAGCGTCCAGCGGCCCTCCCCGGAGTCCTCCACATACGGCTCCAACGCCTCCAGGTCGTTGCCCTCCTGCTCGAACGCACGTGCCGCGAGTTCGCAGAGCCAGGACCGCACAACGGACCCCTGCATCCAGACGTGGGCGATGGCGGCGTTGTCGAGCTCGTACTCGGAGGCCTCGAACAGCCCGAAGCCCTCGGCGTAGGCCTGCATCATCCCGTACTCGATGCCGTTGTGGACCATCTTCACGTAGTGGCCCGCGCCCACGGGTCCGGCGTGGATCCAGCCAGGGCCGTGCTCCTCGGTCGGCGGCGGCGCGAGCACATCGAGGAAGGGAGAGAGCGCCGCGATCGCTTCGGCTGGGCCACCGACCATCATGCAGTAGCCGACCTCCAGCCCCCAGACGCCGCCGCTGGTGCCGACGTCGGCGTAATGGATCCCCTTCTCGGCGAGCTTTTCGGCGCGAGCCTTGTCGTCGGTCCAGCGCGAGTTGCCCCCGTCGACGATCGTGTCGCCGGCCTCGAGCAGGCCTTCGAGCTCGTCGACGGAGCGCTGCGTGATCTCGCCGGCAGGAACCATCAGCCAGATCGTGCGCGGCGCGTCAAGCTTGCTGACAAGCTCGGCGAGCGACGTCGCCGGTCCGACGCCGCTGTCTGCAGCCTTGGCGCGCGCGGCTTCGGACGGGTCAAAGGCGAACACCTCGTGCTCTGAGTCGCGCGTGATGCGCGTGACCATGTTGCCGCCCATGCGGCCGAGCCCGACGAATCCGATCTGTGCCATCTATAGAGCTCCTTGTAGACGTGAAGTGAGGGCGTCGATCTCGCCGTCGAGCAGCAGCCGCTCGGCCGGGAAGCCGGCAGCGCGCAGTGTGAGCAGATCGCCATCGGCCTGCGCGCGCTTGAGCCCTTCAAACGTGAAGGACTCGCCGGGGATCGCGATGTCAACCTCGGCGGCGGAAAGAATCTGCAGGAAGCGCCCGACCGGCGGCCCGCCCTTATGCAACTGACCGGTTGAGTGCAGATAACGCGGGCCGTACCCGAACGTCGTGGCGATCCCGTGCGTAGCGACGATCTCCGCGCGCAGGCGCGCCAGCGCGGCGTCGATCGCCGCCGACGGTGCGGCATAGACCTGGATCGCGAGATAGGCGGGCGGCACCGCGTCGAGCAAGGCGGCAAGGTCGGCATCGGACGCCGGCTCGATCGCGTCGGCGCCGTGCTCGAGCACGTCCTTGGTCTTGTCCTTCGCCGATTGCACGTTGGGCTGATCGAACGGGTTGACGCCGATGACCCAGCCTGCGACGGCGGTCGCAAACTCCAGCACGAACATCACGGCGCCGAGATCGCGTGCTTGCGAGAACGCGATCGAGAGCACGGGATGTCCGGTGGCGGCGAGGGCGCCCAGTTCAGCGTCCAGCTGTGGAGCAGGCTCAGAGCGGACATGCAGGAAGACGCGGTCGTTGCCGTACTGCGACGGCTCGACGAGCGGCTCGTCCGCGATCGGGAGAATTCCCTTGCCCTGCTTGCCGAGCGATTCGGCGACGAGCTGCTCCGCCCAGAGCCCGAGCGACGTGAGCGGCTTATCGACCACGAACGTGAGCTTGTCGTGGCCGGCGACCGCGAGCTCGCCGAGCGCGCACCCGAGCCACAGGCCGGGGTTCGCCTGGTCGGTCGCGCGACAGCGCTCGGCGGCGGCGAGCGCGCCTTCAAGCAATCCGGCGATGTCGGCACCGATCAGCGCCGCGGGCACCAGCCCGAAGTACGAAAGCGCCGAGTAGCGCCCACCGATGTCGGGGTCGTTGAGGAACACCTCTCGAAAGCCACGCTCCTTTGCGACCGACTCAAGTGAGGTGTGCGGGTCGGTGACGGCGGCAAAGCGCGAGCCGTCGCCGCCCGTGAGGTCCCAGAAGTGATGAAACGCGCTCAGCGTCTCGATCGTGCCGCCCGACTTCGACGACACGAGATACAGCGTGTTCTCCGTGGGCGCCGCGGCGATTGCTTCGGCGTCGGTGGTGTCCAGGACGTGGAGGGTGAGGCCGCCGGCCTGGGGGCCGAACGCGCGCCAGAAGACCTCGGGCGCCAGCGACGAGCCGCCCATCCCCAGCAGCACGCAGTCGGTCAGCCCGTCCGCGGTGGCCTTGGCCGCGAAGTCCGTCAGTCGTGGTGCGGCGGCTGACATGCGCTCCGCGATCGACAGCCAACCGAGGCGATCGGCGACCTCGGCTTGGCCGGGCTTGCCCCAGACGGTGTCGTCGCGGTCCCAGATCCGCTTTACGAGATCCTCGCCGGCCGCCGCTCTGATCGTCGCGCCGATGGTCCGGCGGGCGCTGTCGAGCAGCTGCCCGTCGACCGCGGCGGTCACACCTCGCTCCGCTTTGTCTCGATGCCTTCAAGCAGTTTCTTCATCGGCGTCACGAAAGCGTCGATGCCGTCGCTGAGCAGCTTGTCGGTGACGTCGTCGAGGTCGATCCCTGCTCCGGCCAGCGCCGCCAGATCCTCGCTCGGGTCGATCCTGAGTGTCTCCGTCGTCACCTCCGAGTGATCGGCGGCGGCCTTCATTGTCGCCAGCGGCATCGTGTTGACGGTCTCGGGGCCTGCCAGGCCGTCGACGTAGAGGATGTCGGAGTAGTCCGGGTTCTTGGTGCCCGTGGACGCCCACAGCGGGCGCTGCACCGGGCATCCGGCGGTACGCAACCGCGCGAAGTCATCGCCCTTGAAGACCTCGAGGTAGCGCTTGTAGGCGGCGCGCGCGTTCGCGAGCCCAGCCCGGCCCTTCAGTGCCGGGACGTCGAGCTCGTCGAGGCGCTTGTCGACCTCAGTGTCGACGCGTGAGACGAAAAACGAGGCGACGGAGTGCACGTTCATGGGCTTGCCCTCGTCGAGGCGCCTCGTTTGCGCCGCGATGAACGCTCGCATCACCTTGGAGTACTGCGAGACCGCGAATAGCAGCGTGACGTTGATGTTGATGCCGTCATAAAGCGCCTCCTCGATCGGCCCGAGACCGGCGTCGGTGCCGGGGATCTTGATCATCAGATTCGGGCGGTCGACGCGCTGCCAGTACTCACGCGCCTGCGCGATCGTCTTGTCGGAATCGTGTGCCAGATCTGGGTCGACCTCAAAGGAGACGAAGCCGTCATAACCGTCGGTCGCGTCCCACACCGGCCGCAGCACGTCGCAGGCGGCCTGGATGTCGGCGATCGCGATCTCCTGGTAGATCGAGCGGGCGTCGCCCTCGGCCGCGGCGATCACATCGTTGTAGTCCTCCGAGCCGAGGATCGCCTTCTCGAAGATCGCGGGATTGGACGTGACTCCGCGCAGGGAGTCCTCCCGGACCATGCGGGCCAGCTCACCCGATTCGATGAGCGAGCGCTGGATCTGATCGAGCCAGATCGACGTCCCGAGCTCGGTGAGGCGCGCGAGGCGCTCGTTGACGGTGGCGGTTGTCATCTTTGGTTCCTTTCGATCTCGTCGATCTTCGCCAGCCGGCGAACATGACGTTCCTCGTTTGAGAAGTTCGCGTTACAGAAGGCGGTGACGCACTCGGTCGCCACCGCGGGACCGATCACACGGGCTCCGAGGCAGAGGACATTGCAATTGTCGTGGGTGACGCACTGCGCGGCTGTGTAAGTGTCGTGACCTGTGGCTGCCCGGATTCCGTGAAGCTTGCACGCCGCCACAGCGACGCCGGCGCTTGAGCCGCAGATGATGATCGCGCGGTCGGCGGTGCCGGCGAGGACCGCGCGTCCGGCGACCACGGCGCTGTCCGGATAGTCGTCGCACATGCCGAGGTCGGAGACGCTGTGGCCGGCGGCGACGATCGCAGCGGCGACAGCATCCTTGAGTGCGCCGCCGGCGTGGTCGATCGACAGCGCGATCCTCATGCGCGCTCCTGGCCGGCAAGCAGCGCGGCGCCGCGGACGCCGGCGGTCGGTCCGTACCGGGCGAGCCGGATCGTGGTCTTGGTGCCGACGCCCGGGAGCACATGCTCCAGTGCGGCGCGTCGCGCCGGCTCGAGTAAGAACTCGCCGGCCTGGCTGACGCCGCCGCCGATCACGACGATCTCCGGATCGAAGGTGTTGATCGCATTCGCGATGCCGATTCCCAGCCGCTCACCGAGGATCCGGATCGCGGCGATCGCCTGCTCATCGCCGCGCTGGGCGGCCTCGACCACCGCGGGGCCGGCACCGATGCCGCGCTGCGTACCGAGCTCGTCGAGTGAGCGTCCGGCCGCGAGGCTCTCAAGCGAGCCCTCCTGGGGGAAGTGCTCTGAAGCGGGCGGCGCGCCGTCCCGCAGATCCAGTCCGATCATCGTGTGACCCAACTCCGCGGCGGCGCCAGTGGCGCCACGGTAGATCCGGCCGCCGATCACGATGCCGCCGCCGACGCCCGTCCCGACGGTGAACAGCACGAGGCTTTCGGCGACGGGCCGCAGCTCGTCGTCGTAGGCCTCGCCGAGCGCCGCGCAGGTCGCGTCGTTGTCGATGAAGACGGGGAGCTTCAGCTTGGCCGTCAGCAGCCGGCGCAGGGGCACGTCCTGAAGCGGGATGTTCACGGAGCTGCGCGCCGTCCCGGTGGCGAAGTCGACAACCGAAGGGATCCCGATCCCTACGGCGCTCGCCGGGCCCTGCGCCGCGATCAGCTGTTCGAGTTGCGTCACGAGCGCGTCGCTGCTCTGGACGGCGGTCGGCTGGAGCTGTGGCTCGGATAGGCGCGTGCCTTCGAGCACGGCGACGGCCACCTTGGTGCCGCCTACGTCTACGCCGACCAGCCGTTCGCTCACAGGTTCCTTTGCTCGATCTGCCATGACATTAGTGACGCCCGAGTTGCATCTCGGCGATACCCGGGCAGACTGTCGCGATGAGCGAACGAGAATTCGACGTGATCGTCCTCGGCGCCGGGCCGGCGGGGGAGGTGGCGGCGGGGGAGCTCGCGGATGGGGGTCTCTCGGTCGTGCTCGTCGAGCCGCGTCTCGTGGCCGGAGAATGTTCGTACTACGCGTGCATGCCGTCCAAGGCGCTGCTGCGGCCCGCGCAGGCACTGGCCGAAGCACGCCGCGTCCCCGGGGCGGCGGAGGCGTCGCGGGGCGAAATCGACGTGCAGGCCGTGCTCGACAGGCGCGACGAGATCATCCACGACCTCGACGATTCCGAGCAGCTGTCGTGGCTGCAGGAACACGGCATCGAGCTGATCCGAGCGAAGGGCGTGATCACTGGAGAGAGGTCTGTCGCGGCCGGCGATCACCGGCTCACGGCGACCAAGGCCGTCATCGTGGCGACGGGCTCGTCGCCGTCACTACCGCCGATCGACGGTCTCGCGGATGCCAGGCCATGGACGAATCGTGAGGCGACGACGACGAAGTCAATTCCGGACCGCCTCGCTGTCATCGGCGGCGGCGTCGTCGGTGTCGAGATGGCGCAGGCGTTCGCGTCACTCGGCGCGACAGTCACGTTGATCGAGCCGGAGGCACGCCTGCTGATACGCGAGGAGCCATTTGCGGCGCAGCAGATCGCAGATGCGCTGCGCGAGGCCGGCGTAGAGGTCCTGACAGACACCGCAGTGGAGTCGGTGTCACGAGTATCGTCCGGCGAAGTCACGATCACGGTTGCCGGCGGCCGCGAGATCGTCGCCGACGAACTGCTCGTCGCGGCGGGCCGGCGTCCCAACACTGTCGGGATCGGTGTCGAGGAGCTTGGATTGGAGGCCGGCAAGCCTCTGCCGACCGATGCGCGGCTCCGCGTCAACGGTCACAGCTGGCTCTACGCGATCGGCGATGTCAACGGCCGGGCGTTGCTGACACACATGGGTAAGCATCAGGCGCGGATCGTCGCGGACACGATCCGCCAGGTCTCCGGCCGCGAGCTGCGCACGGTTGCCGACGGGCCGCAGTCGCCACGCGTCGTGTTCACCGAGCCGCAGGTCGCCGCGGTGGGCTTCACGGAGGCGGATGCGCGTGAAGCCGGTTTCAACATCCAAGTCGCAGAGGCGTCCACTTCGGGCAACGCCGGCGGTTCGTTCTACGGCCACGACGCGGTCGGGACGGCGCGGCTGATCGTCGATACAGATCGCAACGTGGTGATCGGCGCGACGTTCACCGGCGTCGACGTGCACGAGTTCCTCCATGCGGCGACGATCGCGATCGTCAGCCAGATCCCCGTGAGCGACCTCCAGTACTGCATCCCGTCGTTCCCGACTCGGTCAGAGGTCTGGCTGAATCTGCTTTCAGGATTGCCGCGTTAGGGTGCCCGCATGAGCTCTTTGCCGGATCGCAACCTTGCCCTGGAACTCGTGCGCACGACGGAGGCCGCCGCGCTCGCGTCGGCCCGGCTCGTCGGCACCGGCGACAAGATCGCCGCCGATCAGGCTGCCGTCGACGGCATGCGCTACGTCCTCGACACCGTGGGGATGGACGGGACGGTGATCATCGGGGAAGGGGAGAAGGACGAGGCCCCGATGCTCTACAACGGTGAGAAGATCGGCAACGGCTCCGCGCCGAAGGTCGACATCGCCGTCGACCCCCTCGAGGGCACCACGCTCGCAGCCAAAGGGCAGCCGTCGGCGCTCGCCGTGATCGCGCTGTCCGAGGAAGGCACGATGTTCGACCCGGGGCCATGTGTGTACATGGAGAAGCTGGCCGGGGCGGAGGACATCGCCGACCTGCTCGATCTCGATCGCCCGCTCACCAAGACGCTTGAGCTGATCGCCGAGCGCCGTCACATCGACATCGGCGACGTGACCGTTGTGATGCTCGAACGCGAGCGCCACGACAAGCAGTTGGCAGCGATCCGCGCGATCGGCGCGCACGTGCGACTCATCTCACACGGCGACGTCTCAGCTGCGCTGCTGGCTGTTTCCGACAGATCGCCGGTCACGGTCCTGTGGGGAATCGGGGGCACGCCCGAGGGCGTGATCTCCGCCGCGGCGCTCAAGTGCGTCGGCGGCGGCCTCGTCGGGCGCCTGTGGCCGCGCAACGACGACGAGCGAGACGCGGCGCTGGCGGCGGGCTACGACCTCGACCGCCAGTTGACCCAGGACGACCTTGTCCGCGGCGACGACTGCTTCTTCGCGGCGACGGGCGTCACCGACGGAGACGTACTTCAGGGAGTCCGCTACCTGTCGGCCAACCGCGCGACCACCGAGTCGCTCGTTACCCGTTCACGTACGCACACGGTGCGCCGCGTACAGGCGACGCACGACCGCCAGAAGATGCGCGCCCTGCTGGGCGATCGAATCGGCTTGAGGTAGCGGAACTCCACCCCGATCCGCTGTCTTTAAGGGGCGACACGCCGTGTAAACGCAGCGGATCGGTGATCGCGGGTCGGGTCAGCGAGGAGGAGGCAGTGATGCCAGCCCCACGACGTGTACGGAGCGTGCTCGTCGCTCTCGTCGTCGGGGGTGACTGACATTTCGTGCCAAATAGGCACACCATCGATGCCACCTGCGCCGGGCGCGAGTTCGTCCGCCGCATGCGCCTGCTGAGCGCTGGGCGCGCGTTCGTCCGGCCGGCACGCTCGGCGGGCGGGTGGGATCGGTGCCGGACGGACTAAAGCGCGACCGGCGCAACCAAGACCCCGGCGCAGCCCTAAAGCGCCTCGATCGCGACCTGTTCGCCGATCGCGAGCGTACCCTCACCACGAGGGATGATCGCGAGTGCGTCGGCGCCGGCGAGCGATGAGCTGCGGTGCGATCCCTGCGGGCCGGTGGGCGTTGCGACGCCGTCGGCGATGCTCACGCGGATGCACTCGTCGCGGGCGGCGTGACGTTCCACCGCTTGGCCGAGGCGCGCGCTGCCGCGTGGCGCGACGGGATCGGCGCCCTGCAGGGCGCGTAGGGCGGGGCGGGCGAACAGCACGAACGTGACATAGGCGGAGACCGGGTTGCCAGGCAGTCCGAAGACGAGTCGCTCGTCTTTGGAGCCGAACCAGGTCGGCTTGCCGGGACGTAATGCCACGCGCCAGAAGACCTCACGGACGCCCAGTGCCTCGAGCGCCGGCTTCACGTGATCGTGCGGACCCACCGACACACCGCCCGACAGCAGCACGACGTCCGCGGCCAGGGCGTTTTCGATCGCGTCGCGGGTAGCGGTGGCGTCGTCGCGCGCGACACCCACCGAGATCACCTCCGCACCGGTGAGTGTCGCCATCGCCGCGAGCATCGGCCCGTTGGAGTCGTAGATCTCGCCGGGACCAAGCGGTGCACCCGCCTGCACGAGTTCGTCACCCGTGTTGACGATCGCGACACGCGGCCTGAGCGCACACTGCACCGATCCGGCGCCGGCGTTGATGGCGACGCTCAGCTCGGCCGGGCCTATCGGCGTACCCGCCGTCAGGACGGTCGCGCCCGCGCGGAGGTCCTCGCCCGCGTTGCGAACGTTGCGGCCCGGCGTCAGTTCGTCGTTGAAGGTGACGGCGCCGCCGGCCTCGGTCGCGAGCTCGAGCGGCAGCACCCCGAGCTGCCCGTCGGCCGGCATCTGCGCGCCGGTCGAGATCCGGATGGCTTCGCCGGGTCCGACGCGGCCGGCGAACGGCGCTCCCGCGCGGGCCTCACCGATCAGTTTCAGTGTTCGGCCAGGGGCTCCCGCCGCCGCGGCGAAGCCATCCATCGCGCTGTTGTCAAAGCGCGGCGAGTCAGATGCGGCGACGACGTCGGCGCTCAACACGCGGCCCACGGACTGTCCGATCGGGACCGTTTCGCTCGGCAGTGGAGTGATGGCGCCAAGCACACGCGCGCGGGCATCGTCGATCGAAAGCACCGCACCATTCTCGCAACCCGCGTGCAGATCACCGCACGCATCGCTCTAGAAATGAGATAATCGATGGTGGATGACATCTGCCAACGGACGCCGACGCTCCCGCCCCGTCGCCGACCTTCCGATCGCCGCGCTGCGTGACGGAGCCGAGCCGGCCAAGCGCTGGCTGCTCGAACTCGTCGATGTCGTGTCGCTGGATGCCGCCGCGTCCATCCCTGTCGCGGAGTTCGCGGCCGGCGCCCCGCGGCTATGCGCGGCCGCCATCGCGGCGCTGGAAAGCGACAGCCTCCTGACCGAGCTCTCCGGCTCCCCGCTCGCCGCCGACGTTCGCCGGCTCACGGGCGCGACCGATCCGGGCGCGGTCGCGACCGCGGTGCAGGCTCTACGTGTTGCGTTGTGGTCGTCGCTACGCGCAAGCGTCCTCGAGCCGAGCGCCGACCTCGTAAATGCACTGTCCGAGCGACTGGCCGAGATCTCCGCGGAGATCTTGACTACTGCCCTGACCGGTGACCCGGCGCCGGCGCCGGTACGGGCGGCTCCGCCCGTAACTGCTGCGCCACCCGCTCCACCCGCCGCGCACGCAGCCAGCGTTCCGCAGGCGCCGCACGTCGTCTCAGAACCCGCCGCTGACTCCCCGATCACGGTCAGCAAGCCAGACGTCACGCCCTGGCGCACCGCGATCGCGCGACGGCTCGAGCGCGGCCGGGGCGAGGAACCATTCTCGGTCCTGACCGTCGAGATCGACGATGTCGACCGCCTCGTCGCATCGGCTTCCAGCGAAGCCGTTGCCGCCGCGATCGATGCGGCGGAACGCGCGATGATCTCCGGCCTCGGTCCTGCCGACGTGCTGGTTCGCGAACATGTCGGCCGCTACTGGATCGTCTCGCCGATCAACGAGCACCGCAACGCACGTGCGCTCGGCGAGCAGCTGGCGGCGTCGGTGTCGGGGGCTCGGATCGACGGCTCGGCGCTCACAGCATCGGTGGGAGTCGCTCTGTATCCGCGTGACGGCTCGGATCCGGAAGCTCTCTGCAGCCATGCGGACGAGGGCCTCTACGCCGCTCGCGCGGCTGGCATCAGGATCGCCTGAGCGGCACTCAGCGCTTGGCGGCAGATCTGAGATCCGCCGGATCGACATAGGCGCCGATTGCACTGGCGTTGCGGAACTTGAGCCGCTTGGCCAGAGCGCTGGTGAGGTCGTATGTCGTGTGTTTGCGGAACGGTCCGCGGTCGACGACAGGCACGGTCAGTGAGCGGCCCCTGTAGAAGACCTCGACGAGCGTGCCGCATCGCAGCGTCTTGTGTGCGACACCGAGCAGGCGGCGCGTCATCCGCTGCCCACAGTGCGTGCGGTTGCCGTAGAAGCCGGGCCCGAACCAGGTGGCGCGGCGCGGGCTGTAAACGGAGAAGCGCCGCGTCGGGATCGTGCTCGCGGCGCGGACCGTTGCGGTGGCAGGCGTCGCCCGTAGCTCCAGGCGCGCGACCGTCGTCGGTGTCCAGGTCGCGGTGAAGCGGCCATCGGCAGCGACGATCGCGGTGATCAGGGTCGTCCAGTTGCCGGCACCGTCCCCGCGCTGGATCTCGATCGGGTCTCCTTCACGGACCCCGGAAAGTCGACCCGTGAATGTGACCGGCCGGCCCACGATCTGGCCGACGGGGGCGTTCAGCTGGGATCCGTCGGTCGCGGGCAGGCCGGTTTCGCCGTAGCCGAAGCCGCCGTTGGAGGCGGCGCCTGCAACGGAGGCAGCCGTAAGCATTACGGCAATGCCGAGGGCACACGCGAAAAGCGCTGATCTGTCCCGGAGGGCGAGCAAAATTGGGTTCTGTTCCTCGTGCACGGCCTGCGGGGTGAGCTGACGGGCTCGCGCCGGAATTCCGGCGCTACTACCTCAAGTGAGGTCGATTCGCCCCAGCGGATCAAACTGCGACCCGCGGTGGTTCCCCCGTCTTCCGAGCTGCGAGGAGCGCACGGAAGTTCGGCAGACGCGCAGAACATACACCAACGATCTCGCGACGCGCCATCCGGGCGCTATCGTCGTTTGCTGCCACGTGGTGCTCCGCCGCGTTTCCCTGAAAGCCACGACCCCGATCGGCCTCTTGCCGACCAGGACCCCGCGAGGAAGTACATGTCAGTAGCCGATCTGCAGGAACTTGAAGAGATCAAAGGTCTGCTGACCAAGGGTCAGGCGGCCGGCGTGCTCACTTACGCGGAGATTGCCCAGGCGGTCTCCGAGATCGACCTCGACGAGGCCGATGTCGAAGAGCTCCACGGCTTCTTCGAGAAATCCGAGATCGAGCTCGTAGAGGAGATCGACCCGGCGACCGCCGCGACCAGCCAGGTCGAGCGCGCGCCCGACAAGCGCCAGCGTCGCAAGAAGTCGACGCTGGACCTTCGTCCCGACATGACGACGGACTCGCTGCAGCTCTTCCTCAAGGACATCGGCAAGGTCCGGCTGCTCACCGCACAGGAAGAGGTCGATCTGGCCAAGCGCATCGAGCGCGGCGACCTCGACGCGAAGCAGAAGATGGTCGAGTCCAACCTGCGCCTCGTCGTCTCGATCGCCAAGAACTACCGCAACCAGGGCCTGCCGTTCCTCGATCTGATCCAGGAGGGCACGCTCGGCCTCGTGCGCGCCGCTGAGAAGTTCGACTACCGCAAGGGCTTCAAGTTCTCGACCTACGCGACCTGGTGGATCCGCCAGGCGATCGCGCGTGCGCTCGCCGACAAGGCGCGGACGATCCGGATCCCGGTACACGTCGTCGAGAAGCTCAACAAGATCGGCCGCGCCGAGCGCAAGCTGGTCACCGAGCTGGGCCGCGAGCCGACGCCTGAGGAGATCGCCGAAGTCACAGGCATCGATCCCGAAGAGGTCGATTCGATCAAGCGGTCTGCCCAGGCGCCCGTGTCGCTCGAGAAGCCCGTCGGCGACGAAGAGGAGTCCGAGTTCGGCCAGTTCATCGCCGACGAGCGCGCCGAGTCGCCGTACGAGCGCGCTGCGGAGATCCTGACCAAGGAGGCTCTGCGCGAAGCGCTGGAGAACCTTTCTTACCGTGAGCGCCGCGTGCTCGAGCTCCGTTACGGGCTCGGCGGCGAGCACCCGCGGACACTCGACGAGGTCGGACGCACTTTCAATGTCACGCGTGAGCGCATCCGCCAGATCGAGAACCAGTCGCTGAAGAAGCTGCAGTCGCTCGCCGAAGCGCAGAAGCTGCGCGACGTCGCTTAGCGGCGCCACCGCTGACCGGGCGATTTACATCGATCATGCGACGGCTGGGTCGCGCCGGAGCGTGAGAAAGGCCGTCCACGCGAGCCTCGTTCGGTAAAGAACAGGGGGAATCTGTCGATTCCACGCTGTGTGCCGATCGATGTAAACCGTGCCCTCGAAAAGCTCGTTCAGATGAACGGGTCGGACCTTCATCTGAAGGTTCCGTCGCCGCCGATGGCGCGCGTCGATGGCGAGCTCGTCACGATCGACGAGTTCGACAAGTTGATGCCCGCGGACACCGATGCCGCGCTGCGCACGATCCTCGCCGACGAGGGCAAACTGAAGGAGTTCGACACGGAGGGTGAGGTCGACTTCGCATACGCGTTGCCGGGCGTCGCGCGCTTCCGCGTGAACGCGTTCCGTCAGCGCGGATCGGTCTCGCTCGTATGTCGTTCAATTCCGTTTGCCGTCCGCACGATCGACGACCTGATGCTGCCGCCGGTGATCCGCGAACTCGCCGAGGAGGAACGCGGCATCGTGCTGCTGACCGGCACCACGGGGTCAGGCAAGTCGACGACGCTCGCCGCGATGATCGACCACATCAACGAGACCCGCTCGCGGCACATCGTCACGATCGAGGATCCCGTCGAGTTCATGCACGCCGACAAGCGCTCGGTCGTAAATCAGCGCGAGGTGGGGATGGACACCGTCTCCTTCAAGCGCGCGCTGCGCCGGGTGCTTCGCCAGGACCCCGACGTGATCCTGATCGGTGAGATGCGCGACGAGGAAACCGTGCAGACGGCGCTATCGGCGGCCGAGACGGGGCACCTCGTGTTCTCGACCGTCCACACGATCGACGCGACGGAGACGATCAACCGCCTGATTGAGTTCTTCCCGCCGCACATGCACAACCAGGTGCGGGCGATGATCTCGTCGACGCTCAAGGGCGCCGTTTCGCAGCGGCTGGTCCCGACCGCCGACGGCGTCGGGCGCATCGCGGTGTGCGAAGTGATGCGGATGACCGGGCGTGTGCGCGACATGATCAACGACCCGGAAATGACCGGGCGCCTTCCGGAAGTGATCGAGGAGGGCGGCTATTACGGGATGCAGAGCTTCGATCAGGCCCTGTTCGGGCATCTGAAGGCCGGCCGCATCAAGATGGACGATGCGTTGGCCGCGGCATCCAACTCACATGACTTCAAGCTGCTTGTCGCTGCCGATGGGCGCAAGGGCACGACTATGGACGACATCGGCACGAGCGAACAGGAGCCGGGCAATCTCGCCCGCTCGGTGCTTCGTTAGAGCGTAATTCGCTTGTCACAGTCGCGTTGAGAACTTGACCAGTGCAGGCCGGTGCATGATGGTGCCTGTGCGCTACCGATTCTGAAAGGAACACAAAGTGAAGACCAGCCTCTCGCAGTTCAACGAGGTGGAGTCCCCGGACGCCTTCTCGTTGCAGAACTCAAAGCTTCTGAAGGTGGAGCTCGATCAGGTGACGATCCAGGCCAAGCTCGGCTCGATGGTCGCGTACCAGGGCGATGTCAAATTCGAGCACGCCGGCTCCGGCGGCATGGGCAGGATGCTCAAGAAGGCAGTCACCGGCGAAGGTCAGTCGCTGATGAAGATGAGCGGCAAGGGCGAGGTCTTCCTTGCCGACGTGGCTCAGGACGTCCATCTGATCTACCTCGAGAACGACAAGATCACAGTCAACGGGCCGAACCTGCTCGCGTTCGACTCGGGCATCGACTGGGACATCGAGCGCGTCAAGGGCGCGAGCGGGATGATGGGCGGCGGCCTCTTCAACACGGCGCTGTCCGGAACCGGTTGGGTCGCGATCCTTTCGGACGGTCCCCCGGTGCTCCTCAACGTCGCGTCCGCGCCAACGTTCGCTGACGCGCAGGCCGCGATCACGTGGTCGTCCGGCGTTTCGACATCGATCAAGACCGATGTGAACATCAAGAACCTGATCGGTCGCGGCTCCGGCGAGTCGATCCAGATGGGTTTCAGCGGCGAGGGCTGGGTTCTCGTACAGCCATCGGAGGGCCAGATCAAGGCTGTCGGCGCAGCTTCCGGCGGTGGCGCCGGGGGAATGCTCGGCAACGTCCTCGGAGGCTAAGCAGGGGGTGGGGGCGGCCTCGGGCTGCCCCCACTCATTAGCCGGCGATTCTCGCCGCCCCTGGCGGCGTCATCGGTCGCTCGCGTGCAAGAGCACGCCACGCGACCTGCTTCCTTGCCAGAGACGACGATTTACCGCCGGTTCGAGATTTGAACGACTCGAAGGCCCGGCCTCGTCGTCGCGTCATCGGTCAGGGTGGGTCATCTTCACGCGAGATATCGCCGTCAATGTGACTCACCCTGGCGCGCGCGGAGTTGGTGGGTCATCTTCACGTGAGATATCGCCGTCAATGTGACTCACCCCAGGGGGCGTAGTGCGACAGGATCGCCTTGTGGCGCCTGCCTCAAGGGCACTTCACTTGGTAAAGTGTTGGGTATATGGACGCGGATTGCCCCGTTTGTAAGACAGCTGAGATCGTCTGCGGTAAGTGGACGCTTCTGCTGATCCGCGACC
>DATMIZ010000078.1:0-3835 GCA_035554055.1 Baekduia sp.
CGCGAGTTCTTCGGCTCGTCGCAGCTCTCGCAGTTCATGGATCAGACCAATCCGCTGTCGGAGATCACGCACAAGCGCCGCCTCTCGGCTCTCGGCCCAGGCGGCCTGACGCGCGAGCGTGCCGGCTTCGAGGTGCACGACGCCGGAGACCTGCAGCTCGGCCGGCCGTCCGGTGAGCGGGGGGCGAGTGGCCTGCTGAACGAGGACGCGGTAATCGAACTCGTAAACGCAAGCCGCACCCGCGTCCGCGAGACGCTCGATCGCGGGCGCCTGCCGTTGCTGATCGGCGGTGATTGCCCGGTCGTGCTCGGTCCGATCGCCGCCATCCGCGACGCCGGCGAAAGACCCGGCCTCGCGATGATCGATGGGCATGAGGACGCCTGGCCGCCCGCAAGCTCCGAGACCGGGGAGGCCTCCGATAGCGAGGTCGCGGTCCTGCTCGGACGGGTGCCGGGATTGGGTGCGCGTCTGGGCGAGGCAAGCGTGCGCCTGGCTGCGTCCGCGATCGCGCAGATCGGACCCAGGGACTGGGGCGAGCTCGAAAGTGCCGGCGTGTTATCGCTGAGCGAGGAGATCGCGCTCTTCGCGTCAGGCCCCGACGTGGTTGCCCGGGCCGATGATCCCGAGACGCTGATGGCCGAGGCGATTGATGCGATCGACGCTGACGCGTTCTGGCTCCACGTCGACCTCGACGTGGTCGCGAGCGCTGACTTCCGCGCAGTCGACTACCCACAGCCGGGCGGCATTGATTGGCCGACGCTGGACCGGCTGACCTGTGGCGCCGTGCGCAATCCTCGCTGCCGCGGGCTGAGCGTCGCTATCTACAACCCAGATCTCGATCCTGATCGCAGCGAAGCGCGCAAGGTCATCGACTTTGTGGCACGCATCGCGGCAATTCGTACCTGATCGGCGATAACCCGCGCGCCAATCTGTACGGTCTGGCGCTCGTTCGTTTCGGCAATGCAACTTGAGGGGACGTGATGGCAAGCAGCCAGCGCTGGGTCTATGACTTCGCCGACGGGGACCGCGAGATGCGGGATCTACTCGGCGGAAAAGGAGCCAACGTCGCCGAGATGACACGCGTGCTCGGTCCCGAGCGCGTTCCCTCCGGCTTTACGATCACCACCGAAGCGTGCGTTTCGTACATGGACTCTCGCGAGTTCCCGCCAGGGCTCGACGCACAACTGGCAGACGCACTTGCTCGTCTGCAATCCCGTGTGGGGAAGCAGCTCGGCGATCCGTCGGATCCGCTGCTCGTCTCCGTGCGCTCGGGCGCTCGGGAGTCGATGCCCGGGATGCTCGACACGGTGCTGAACCTCGGCCTCAATGATGCGAGCGTTGCCGGGCTCGCCAGTACCACCGGCAACGAGCGCTTCGCATGGGATTCCTACAGGCGACTGGTGCAGATGTTCGGCAATGTGGTCCTCGGCCTGCCGGGCGATCAGTTCGAGAAGGAGATCGCCCGCGTAAAGCGCGAGCGAGGAGTCAAGCTGGACACGGAGCTCGATGTCACCGCGCTGCAAGAGCTGACGCGATCCTTCCAAGCGCTCTACGACTTTCCGCAGGAACCGCTCGACCAACTCGACCGCGCGGTGCGGGCGGTGTTCGACTCGTGGACAGGGGAGCGCGCCGTGTCCTACCGGCGCATCAATCACATCCCAGACGCGTGGGGTACAGCGGTCAACGTGCAGCAGATGGTCTTCGGCAACAAGGGCGAGAACTCGGGCTCGGGTGTCGCGTTCAGTCGCGACGAAGTCACCGGTGAGTCGCAGCCATCGGGCGATTTTCTTTCAAACGCGCAGGGAGAGGACGTTGTTTCGGGGGTGCGAAACACGCGCGACATCTCCGAGTTGGGCGAGTGGCAGCCGCAGGTGCACACCGACCTGATCGAGATCCTGCGCTCGCTTGAGGCGCACTACAAGGACATGCAGGATTGCGAGTTCACTGTCGAGGAAGGGCGCCTCTACATGCTCCAGACCCGGGCGGCCAAGCGTCCGGCCCAGGCCGCAGTGCGGTTTGCCGTCGATGCGGTGGAGGAGGGCCTGCTCACTCGCGAGGAGGCGATTGCAACGATCGACCCCGACAATCTCGACGCGCTGCTGCACCCGACCCTTGACCCATCCGCATCGTTCGAGGTCGTGACGACAGGGGTCGCGGCTTCCCCGGGAGCGGCCGGCGGAAAGGTCGTGTTCACGGCTGCCGATGCGATCGCGGCTGAGGAGGATGTGATCCTGGTCCGTCAGTTCACCGAGGCAGAAGACGTCGCCGGGTTCTACGCCTCAAAGGGCATCCTCACGTCGGAGGGCGGCAAGGCGTCGCATGCGGCGCTCGTCGCACGGGGCATGGGCGTGCCCGCCGTCACGGGGGCAACCGATCTCGTGATCGATCTCGATGCCGGCGAGGCCTCGATCAACGACACGAAGATCCGCGCTGGCGACTGGCTCGTGATCGACGGCAGCACCGGTCGTGTCACGAGTGACGAGGTCGCGCTCGTAGAGCCCGAAATGAGCCAAGAGCTCGCGATCGTGCTCGCGTGGTGCGACGAGCTGCGCAACCTGGGAGTTCGCGCCAACGCCGATACGCCCGAGGATGCGAGGCGCGCTCTCGAGTTGGGGGCGGAAGGGATCGGGCTGTGCCGCACCGAGCACATGTTCCTGGGCGACCGGCAGCAGCTGATGGCCGACGTGATCCTGGCCGAAGATCGCGATGGACGCTACGAACAGCTCAAACCGCTGCAGCCGCTCCAGCAGGCCGACTTCGCCGAGATATTCGCCGCGATGGAGGGTCGCCCGGTGACGATCCGGCTGCTCGATCCGCCGCTGCACGAGTTTCTGCCGCACCCGGGTGATCTGCCCGAGGGGTCGCGCGAGCGTGCCCGCGCGGAGTCGCTGCAGGAAGCCAACCCGATGCTGGGCACCCGCGGTGTGCGGCTCGGCATCCTGTACCCGGAGATCTACGCGATGCAGGTCAAGGCGATCGCGGACGCGATCAATCAATCGCACGAGGACGCCGGGGTCTGGCCGGTTGTCGAGATCATGATCCCGCTGGTCGCCTACGAGACCGAGCTCGCTGCCGCCGTCGACTTCGTCGAGCAGATAATGGGCAAGCGCGGCCTGGAGCGCGGCGAGCGCTACACAATCGGAACGATGATCGAGCTGCCGCGCGCCTGCATCATCGCGGACAAGATCGCGCCACTCGCGGACTTCTTCTCGTTCGGCACTAACGACCTGACGCAGACGGCGCTCGGGTTTTCGCGCGATGACATCGAAGGCAAGATCCTGGCGCGCTACATCGACACCCAGATGCTCGACCGCTCGCCCTTTGAGACGCTTGACACGCCTGGTGTCGGGGAGTTGCTGCGACTTGGGATCAAGCGGGGCAGGGGCGCCAACCCGGCGCTGAAGCTCGGGGTCTGCGGCGAGCACGGGGGCGATCCTGGCTCGATCGATTTCTTCCACGAGGCGGGGCTCGACTACGTTTCGTGTTCTCCGTACCGTGTGCCGATCGCCCGGGTCGCCGCCGCCCAGGCGGCCATCAGACAAGCTGCCAAGGGAGACGACTGATGACGAAGTTACGAGCTCAGATCGCGATGTCACTTGACGGTTTCGTCGCTGGAGCTGAACAGAGCGAGGACAATCCGCTCGGCGTGGGCGGGATGGCCTACGCGAGTGGGTCCTCGAACTGGCGGCGTTTCACAAGATGCAGGGCGGCAGCGGCGGTGTCGTGAATGCATCGACGCCGGTCGTCGAGCGGATGTTCGACAACGTCGGCGCGGTAGTGATGGGTAGAAACATGTTTGGGCCGATTCGAGGCGACTGGGCCGACGAGTCTTGGC
>DATMIZ010000079.1:0-6325 GCA_035554055.1 Baekduia sp.
CCTGCCACGGATTGTTGACAATCAGACAGCTGCTTCCTAAGTTGACGGGGTGATCGGCATTCGACCTCCCGAGACGCCGGTTGTCGTTGTGCTTTGTGAGAATCTCGAGGAGCGCCCGGGTCATCTCGACCCGCTGCGCAGCCAGTTCGAACTCCGTTTCACCGACGCCGGGCGTCTGCCCGACGCCATCGTGGGCGCGCAGGTGTTGTTCCTCTGGGATTTCTTCTCCTCTGCGGTGGAACAGGTGTGGGACCGCTGCACCGACCTGCAGTGGATCCACGTGGCTGCCGCGGGCATCGACACGCTGCTGTTCCCGAGGCTGGTCTCCTCCGACGTCGTGGTCACCAATGCGCGCGGCACCTTCGACCGGCCGATCGCGGAGTTCGTGCTGACGTCGGTGCTCGCTCACGCCAAGCTCCTCCACGAGAGCCACGACCTCCAAAGCCGCCATCAGTGGCTGCACCGCGAGACCCGCAGCGTGGCCGGCGCGCGGGTCCTCGTCGTCGGCACCGGCGCCATCGGCCGTGAGATCGCCCGACTGCTGGCTGCCGCCGGTTTGCACGTACGCGGCGCGGGCCGCAGTCCACATGACGCGGATCCCGACTTCGGCACGCTGGTGTCGAGCGCCGATTTGCCGACCCACGTCGGGTGGGCGGATTACATAGTCAACGCGACGCCGCTAACCGATGCCACCCGCGGCCTCTTCGACGCAGCAGTCTTCGCCTCGATGAAGCCGACGGCCCACTTCATCAACATCGGCCGGGGAGCGAGCCTGGTGGAGGCCGACCTGCTGGCCGCGCTCACCACGCACAGCATCGACGGCGCTTCCCTCGATGTCTTCGAGACCGAGCCGCTGCCAGCGGACTCGCCGCTTTGGGACGCTCCGGGGTTGGTCGTGTCTGCGCATATGAGCGGGGACGTAATCGGCTGGAGGGACACCCTCGCAAGGCAGTTCGTTGACAACGCCGAACGCTGGCTGGCCAGCAAGCCGTTGCTCAACGTAGTGGACAAGTCCCTCGGATACGTGAAGGCAGCATCGTGACGGACCTGTCGATGCTGAGTGCCCCCGATCTCGTGGCTGGCTACTCGAGGGGCGAGTTCAGCCCCGTGGATGCCACTCGAGCCGCACTGGACGCTATCTCGGCGCACGATAAGGCCGTCAACGCGTTCGTCCTGGTGGACGAGGAGGTCGCTCTGTCGATGGCTGAGGCATCCGCCGCTCGTTATAGCGCTGGCACCGCGATCGGCCCAGCCGACGGGGTGCCGGTTTCGATCAAGGACATGTTTCTCGTTGCGGGTTGGCCGACGGTGCGCGGCAGCAATCTGATCGACGCGCACGCTGAGTGGCGCGAGGACGCTCCGGCGACGGCCCGGCTGCGCGAGGCCGGCACCGTCTTCCTCGGCAAGACAACCACTCCTGAGTTCGCCTGGAAGGGCGTCACCGACTCGATTCGCCATGGCGTTACCGGTAATCCATGGGGGGCCCGGCTCACCTCAGGTGGCTCCAGCGGTGGGTCGGCAACCGCCGTTGGTCTCGGTATGGGCACCTGGTCGGTGGGCACAGATGGGGGCGGGTCGGTCCGCATCCCCGCGTCGTTCACCGGCACGGTGGCGCTCAAGCCGACATACGGACTAGTGCCGATGTACCCCCCCAGTCCCTACGGCACTCTCGCACATGCCGGACCGATAACCCGCTCAGTCACCGATGCAGCGATGATGCTCGATGTCCTTGTCGGCTTCGACGCGCGCGACTGGTCGGCACTGCCGACGCCGGTCGGGTCGTTCGTCAGCGGTCTGCAGGACGGCGTGGAAGGCTTGCGGATTGCCTTCTCAGCCAATCTTGGGATCTGCTCGAATGAGCCTCAGGTGGACGCCGCCGTCCACGCGGCCGGACAGGTGTTCGTCGACGCCGGCGCCGAGGTCGACGAGGTCGATCTGAGGCTCAGCGACCCTGTCGATGCGTTCCACGTGCTCTGGTTCACGGGCGCGGCAAAGGTGCTCCAGCCCTTCGGTGAGGATGCCCTCGATCACGTCGATCCAGGCCTGGCCGCGGCGATCCGCGCCTACGGGCTCACCCCAACCGCATCCGACTACCTCGATGCCGTGGCGGTCCGGATGGACCTCGGGCGACGGTTTGGGATGCTCCACGAGACATACGACGCGTTGCTCTGCCCGACGATGCCCATCGCGGCCTTTGCGGCCGGGCAGCCGTCACCCGATGGCTGGCCCAGCGACCTGTGGACTTCGTGGAACCCTTACACCTACCCGTTCAATATGACCCAGCAGCCGGCACTGTCGTTGCCGTGCGGCGTCACCACCGACGAGCGCCCGATCGGACTGCAGGTAGTCGGGCCGCGCCACGGCGATGGCATGGTATTGCGCGTCGCGGCCGCCTACGAGGCGCGCACACCCTGGCACATGGCCGTTCCGACGCTACTGCGCGCGAGCGACTGACCACCCACGACGCATATCCGAGGAGGATCGAGTGACCCGATACATCACCATCACCCTGGACAAGCGCGGGGTGAGCTGCAAGGCTCGTCTGCTCGACGACGCCGCGCCCCGCACGTGTCAAGCCCTTTGGGACGCGCTTCCGCTCAGTGCGCCCGTTTTCCACGGCAAGTACGCGCGGAACGAGATCTATGCACTCTTGCCCGCCTTCACCGAGCACGATCCGGGCAAGGAGAACACCACAGTCACGCCCATCCCCGGTGACGTGTGCTGGTTCACATTCCAAGGCGACGACCTCGCCAACCCGGCGTACGGTTACGAAGCCGAGGAGGAACACCGTGGAATGACGTCCATCATCGACTTGGCGATCTTCTACGGCCGCAACAATTTGCTCATCAATGGCGACCAGGGCTGGGTGCCTGGCAACGTGCTCGGCGAGATTGTAGAGGGGCTGCCCGAGATAGCAGCCGCCTGCCAGGATGTCTGGATGGGCGGTGCCCGGGGAGAGACCCTGAGCTTCGCGCGGGCGGAGGCCTAAAGGGGCCCTTCCCAAATCAGCATGGTTCGGGCGTGATCGGTGGTCGGCGTCGGTAGGGGCGTGAGCCGTCGGCGGCGAGTAGGATCCGGATGCGGTAGTTGGTGAAGTTGCGGAAGCCGTGGGCCAGCCGCCTGGTCTTCTCGATGACGCCGTTGATCGCTTCTGCCCCGCCGTCGCTGACGCCGCCGGTTGCGAAGTAGGCCAGGATCTCCTCGCGCCAGCGGCGCAGAGTCTTGCCGAGTCGCTTGACCTCGGGGATCGGGCAGGTGTGGAGCGTGTCGAGGAGCTTCTCGGCGAGCTTGCGGCCCGTGGACTGGCTCTCGGCGTGGTAGATCGAGCGGACCTGCTGGTAGACGCTCCAGGTGACCTCAACCTCGCCATTGGGGTCACCGATCGGCAGGTACTTGTCGAGCCCTCTGCGCGTCGGCCTTGATTGCCGACCAGCAGGTGTCCCACGCGACGCCGAGATGCCGGGCGATCGCGGACACGGTGGTGTCGTCGTGCCGCAACGCGTCGACCGCCCACGACGTCGCCCTGGCGGTGAGCTTGGCGCGGGGCGTGGCGTAGGGCTGGACCTCGGTCCAGGTCCGACGAGCACACGCCGGTTCGGGACACCGCCAGATCCGCTTGCGCCATCGCACCCGCACCGGCCGTGCGAAGCACGGAGCGTCGTGCAGCAGCTGGACTCGGCGGCCGCGGCCGATCGCGACCACCCCGCAGTCAGGACAGCCAGTGAGGACGTCGTCGGACTCGACCTCGAGCAGCACGCTGCCGTCCTTGCCGGTGGCCACATCGAGGACGTGCATGCCCTGGACACCGAACAGTTCATCAGCCCGCGGACACCACCGGCCAAGAGACGGCGACGGCCCGCAGGCACACGTAGAGTGCGCCAACGTCAGGGCCTTTCAGGAGAAGCAGCTTGGTCGCCGCCGATCGTGAAGGCCCTGGCGCCTTCTCAGCTCGCTGACACGCCGAGCAGCACACCCAGTCGCGGGCCCTTTCTGGGTGGCCCTGAACTGCAGCACCACTGTCGAGATGCGGGGGAGATTGCCACCTCTCCCGCGGATTACTTTGACGAAACGGTCTTGATCTCGGTCGCCGGTCATCGAGTGCCGGGTCGCCGAGCCGCGTTCACCGATTAGCGGCCAGCACTGCCGCGAGGCCTTCTTGCAGATCTTTGACGAAATACTCGGGAACCTCCAGCGACGGGAAATGTCCCCCGCTTTCGGGCGACCTCCATCGCACGATCTGTCGGTACCGCTCCTGTGCCCAGGGACGCGGACACTTCTCGATGTCGCGGGGATACATACTGATTGCTGACGGGACGTCGACCCGAAGTTCGGGATCGAGCGAGTTGTGGCTTTCGTAGTAAATGCGGGCCGCCGATGCGCCGGTCCGCGTCAGCCAATAGAGGGTGACGTCGTCAAGAATGCTGTCTCTGGAAATCGTCTCGAACGGGCTATCTTCGGTGTCTGACCACTCGGCGAACTTGTCAAGGATCCAGGCAAGAAGCCCGACCGGTGAGTCGACGAGCGAGTAGCCGATGGTCTGCGGTCGGGTTGCCTGCTGCTTCGCGTACGCCGCGTGGTGGCGCCAGAAATCGCGGGTTTCCTCGGTCCACTTGCGCTCGACCGCCGTCAGCCCGTGCGTTGTCAACCCGGGCGGTGCCTGCGCCAACACTGTGTGGATGCCGAGAACGTGCGCCGGGAACCTGCCGGCGAGGACCGTGGTGATCACACCTCCCCAGTCGCCGCCGTGGGCTGCGAACTTGCTGTAGCCGAGCCTTCCCATCAGTTCCACCCAGGCGGCCGCGATCTTTTCGGTTCCCCACCCGGTGGTGGCCGGCTTGTCGCTGTAACCAAAGCCTGGTAAGGACGGGACCACGACGTGGAACGCTGGCGCGTCTGCATCTTTCGGATCTGCCAGCTCGTCTACTACATCGATGAACTCAGCAATGCTGCCTGGCCAGCCGTGCGTCAAGATCAGAGGAGTGGCATCTGCGCGCGCGGATCGGCGGTGCAGGAAGTGGATTCCCAGATCATCAATGGTCGTGCGGAACTGGCCGATCCGGTTAAGGCGCGCTTCGAACGACCGCCAGTTGTACCCGGTGCGCCAGTAGTTCACGACATCGACGAGGTCGGCGAGAGGAACGCCCTGTTCCCATCGGCGAGGGTCGGGCGCGGCGCGATACACCGTCTCGGTCTCCGGTAGCCGCGCCGCGGCTAATCGCGCGCGCAGATCGTCGAGGTCAGCGTCAGTTGTGTGGGCTTCAAATGCTTGCACGTCGCTGGTTGGACGGGGCATGAGACCTCCTGGCCATCGCGGAACCGGCTACGAACTTTCACGAACCGGCTAAGACAGTTCTACCATGTCATCATGTGAGCGTGCAACCAGCTAAGGTGGTTCCATGCGTGCTGGGTTCCCTGACTTTCGCCTCGATAAGGTGCTAGCGACCAGCTTCACGGCGACTCTGACGGAGCGTCATGGCAACGCTGTGGAGCGCATTCCCACGCCGCACCGACTCGTCGACTGGCTGGCAGTGAACGGCCTCGCTGTGGACTCCTGCACCACTGCCCAGCTCGACCTCGCTCGGGAACTGAGGGAGTCGATTCACGTCGCCGCGACAGCGGCCGCGATCCAGAACGCTCTCCCTGCATCTGCTGTCCAAGTCATCAATGACTGCAGCGCTGAGGGTCGGGCCGCTGCGATCCTGACGCCCGAGGGTAAGCGGCAATGGCGGCTCAGCTCGGCTTCCTGCGTGGAAGATGCCCTCAGCGTGATCGCCGCCGATGCGATCAGCATCATTGCAGGCGAACGAGACGGAAAATTGGCCTTGTGTGCATCACCAACCTGCCAAGCCGCCTTCTTCGACACCAGCCAAAGTCGCACCCGCAAATGGTGTGACATGAACACGTGCGGGAATCGTCAGAAGAAAGCGCGCTTCAATGCCAACCAGCGCAAACACCCCAGATCAGCGGAGTGATCGTTACGCTCGGTACATCCAAGTGGGCCCTACACCTGCGACACATCTGTCGCGTTGGGTGCACCCCAACGGCACCACTAAGAGCCATCCGCCGCCGTCGATCGTGAAGGCCCTGAAGCCCTTCTCAGCTCGCTGACACGCCGAGCAGCCCTCTACCCCACAACCACGCTCATCTGGGAAGGGCCCCTAAAGGTCAGCCTCGGCGTACGGCCAGTGAATTCACCTCGACCTAGAGGCCGACAGCCAGGCCCGCGATAACAATGATCGCTGGGTCATGCGGGATCTTTGAGGTCGATGCCCACGTACTTGATCTCGAGGAACTCGTCGATGCCGACAGCACCACCTTCTCGGCC
>DATMIZ010000080.1:0-5087 GCA_035554055.1 Baekduia sp.
GCTCCTGCGCCTCGAAGCGGCCGCGCAACAGGCACCCCCCGCGCTCGCCGACGAGCTGCGTGAGACGCGCGCGCTCGCCGCTCAGGCGATGGACGAGCTGCTGCGCCTCGCGCGCGAGCTGCGCCCGTCCGCACTCGACGACCACGGCCTGCCGGCGGCGCTGCGCAGCCAGGTCGAGCGCTTCAGCGCAGAGACGGGGATCGCTGCGACGCTGAGCATGAACGAGTCGCTTGAGAGCCTCGACGACAACGAGCAGATCGTCGTCTACCGGATGGTCCAGGAGTCGCTCTCCAACGTCACCCGTCACGCCCAGGCGCACCACGTGACGGTCGAGACGGTGCCCGGGCCGGCGATACGCGTCAGCGACGACGGACAGGGCTTTGACACAGCGCGCGCCGACGGCAATGGGCTTGTCGGGATGCGCGAACGCGCGCGGCTCGCCGGAGCGACCGTCGACGTGCAGTCACGAGCGGGCGCCGGCACGACCGTCGAACTGCGACTGGAGGCCGCGGCATGAGCCTGCGCCTGCTGATCGCCGACGACCACGGCGTGGTGCGCGGCGGCCTGCGGCTGCTGCTCGACCGCCAGGTCGACATGGAGGTCGTCGGCGAAGCCGCCGACGGCGCCGAGGCCGTCGAGCAAGCGCTCGCGCTGCAGCCCGACATCTGCATCTTCGACGTCGCGATGCCCAAGCGCACCGGCATCCAGGCCGCGCGCGAAGTCAAGGCGCACGCGCCTGACATCCAGATCCTGATCCTCTCGATGCACGACGACGAGCGCTACCTGTTCGAGGCGCTGAAGGCCGGCGCGAGCGGCTACGTGCTCAAGCGCCAGGCCGATCAGGACCTCGTCGAGGCCGTCCGGTCCGTGGCGCGCGGCGAGCCGTTCCTCACCAGCGACGCGCAGCGCACGCTCGTGCGCGCGTGGATCGAAGATGACGCGACGGGCCCCGCCGAACCGCTCACGCCGCGCGAGCAGGAGGTGCTCAAACTGATCGCCGAGGCGCACACCAACAAGCAGATCTCCGACGTGCTGAGCCTCGCCGAGAAGACAGTCGAATCGCACCGCGCGAACCTGCTGCGCAAGCTCGGGATGCGCGACCGCGTGGAGCTCGTGCGCTACGCGATCCGGCGCGGTCTGATCGAGCCGTGACCGATTGCAGAACGCACTGCGGCCAACAGTGCGCAATCCTTAGTTGACGTGACCGACCAGGACGACACGAAGCCCGCCATCGGGCCCAAGATCCTTGGGGTCGCCCCCGAGCAAAAGCCGCTGCCGATCGTCAAGGCGCGTCTGCGCGAAAAGCCCAAGCGCGAGCCACTGCCATGGCCTGCGTTGCGTGAGCTGGTCGAAGTCGTCAAGGCGGACCTCGACACTCCGCAGCTCAAGGAGCTCTTCCGCCAGCTGCCGATCGAGCTGCGTGACGAAACCACCGCCGGCGTCCGCGAATTTCGCAAGGGCGCGCGCCGTCCCCTCTCACAGCATGCCGCCAAGCAGCTCGCCCGCGCGGTCCACACGTCAAAGCGCCTGAAGAAGAAGTCCGCGCCCTCCACTGAGGTCTCACAGGCGATCTCACAGGCAATGATCGCCGAGCTGATCGCGTCACTCGACGTCGAGCTCGCCGCCGAAGTGATCCTCCCCAAGCGCGACATCCTCGACCGCGAAGCGAAGACGGCGCGCCGCAAGGCCCAGCTCGACGAGGACCGCGAGAAGAACGAGAAGCGCCGCCGTGACCGCGACGACAGCAAGGGCATGCGTGGCAACCAGTCGTTCGGGGAGTTCCGCGGCCCGAAGATCAAGGGTCTCGAGGCGCTGAACGATCTGTTCGCCGACGCAGCTCCGGAGCCCGAGGCGGCTCCGGACCCGCCCGCCGACGCCGAGCAGCCCGCGCCGACGTCCCCCGAGGAGTAATCCGCATGCCGGTCCGCGTGCGACTGGCGCTGATGGTCGCCGCGTCGCTGGTGTTGATCGGTGCACTCGCCGTGGTCGTGCTGGCCAGCCCGGATTCGAAGTCCGGTGACTCAACCCACTTCGAAGGCTCGCTGCGCCCGGTGACCCCGGTGACGGACTTCACGCTGTCAGACGAGGACGGCGATCCCGTCTCGCTATCGGATTATCGCGGCAAGCCGCTGATCCTCACGTTCATGTACTCGACGTGCCAGGACACGTGCCCGATCCTCGCCAGCCAGATCCGCCAGGCGCTCGACAATCTCGGCTCCGCGGCCGTGCCGGCGCTCGCCGTGTCGGTGGATCCGGCGAACGACACCGAGTCGCGCGCGAAGCGCTTCCTCGTCGAGCACCAGGTGATCGGGCGGATGAAGTTCCTGCTCGGTAGCGAAGCGCAGCTCGCGCCGGTCTGGAATGCCTACGGGATCGCGCCCGAAACCAAGGAGAACCCGCACGGCGCTTGGGTGATTTTGCTCGACGGCGACGGGCGCCAGCGGATCGGCTTTCCGGTCGACCAAGTCACGCCGGAACGCCTGACTCACGACGTCAGGATGCTCGCCCAAGCTCAATCAGACGGTTGAGAGTCGTCCTTTTCAGCACGTTCGCGGCGCTTGTCACGCAGGTTCTGTATCCATAACGCAGCCGCGAGCACGATCACGGGCACCGCGTAGAGGCTGTCCACCAGCCAGTGGCCGGCGTGGGCGAGCGGCAGGGTCATGACTGCGCCGCGGCTGAAAGCAGCCACAGCCCGAGGCACGTGAAGGCGACCATCACGGCAAGCATCCAGTATTGCGAGCGCGTCGCGTCGCGAACCCGCGCATACAGCGCGATCGCGCGGTCGTGAGCCAGGACCAGGCCCGCGACGTGCCCGAGAATCAGCGCACCGACCTGCACGTACCAGATGCCATTTGCGTCGACGACGCTGTAGTCGATCGCACGCCCCGCTGTGCCAAACAGGTCAGAGCCGTCACCGAGCGGATCTGAGATCAGCCTGTAGACGTCCTGGCCCTGGTAGGCCAGCAGCGAGAAGTAGTGCGCGACGACATACGCCAGCGAGATCGGCACGAGCGTGTGCACGAATGCGCGCCCGAGATCTTTGGCCGCGCGCGGCGTGTCGCCGATGCGCCGCATCCCCTCGATCCCGATCCGGTACACGGCCGCGACGACCAGGCACATGAAGACGAGCCCGACCGTGAAGGCGAGCTCAAGCGCGTCACGTGCGTTGAAGCCGAGACCGGCGAAGAAGTCCTGCAGGTGCGGCGCAATCTCGGACCACAGCTCCCCCTGTGAGCCGCCGTCGAAGCTCGTGGTCCCGATCGCGACGCACAACAGCGCGACGCTGCCGGCGACCGGTTTGAAAGACGCGAGGCCCTCGAGCGGCCGCCGCCAGCGGATCTTGCCGGCGCGCAGATCGAGCGGCGAAATCCGCGCGTAGAGCCCGAAGAGAACGCCGAAGCCGTCGGCCTTGGTGATCCACTGCTCGACCCCGTAGACGGTCATCCCGACCAGTTGGATCACCATGTACGCGAGCGCGAGCGCCGCGATGATCGACGGGTCGTCGTTGTTCGCGTAGACCAGCTCGAGCCACGTGAAGCAGAGGATCGTCGCGGCCGCCGGCCAGTGCCCGAGTCGCGCGGGGTAGGTCAGCGGCTCGGCCATCGACTCGCCACCGACTCGCTTGGCGATCCAGCCGGCCGCGCGGCCGATCGCGCGCCACGGGCTGAACACGCGAAAGACGTCGCCGAAGATGAAGCTGGCGACCGGGAAGCCGACCCAGAACACCACGTAGACGGCCGTGGGCGCGATGTTGTCGACGGTTGTCTGCGAACCGGCGAATCCGGCGTAGACGACGAGCCCGAACCACGCGACGCCGATCACGCCCGCGAGCACTTCGAACACGCGTGGCACGCTGGCGATGACACGCTCGCGCGGCGTCTCGAACTGCGGCTGCTGCCACAGCGCCGCGAGCCCGGCGAACGACGCAACGAGTACGGCCGATGCCGCCCAGACGAACAGCCAGCGCGGCACCGGCAGATCCTGGCGGCCGACGATCCCGTGCGCCGATGCTGTGGCCGGGACGAGCAGCGTCAGCGCCGCGACGCCGGCCAGGACCTTCTTCACGGATTGACCGTCAGCTCGAGGATCTGTTCACGATGCTCCTCGAGTTCCGCCTCGAACTTGCCCTCGATCGTCGCCTTGAAGCTGATCGTCACGCTGCCGCCCGCGGCGACGTCCTTTGCGAGGTCGTAGCCGTGGACGTGGATCTCGTCAGCGGTGTCGCTTGAGACCTTGATCGCGACGCGGTCGCCGCGGGTCACCTCGAGTTTCTGGATCCCGCCGACCGGCTTGGCGTTCTTAATCGTGATCGAGACGGTCTGTGGCTCGACGTGCGCGGTTGGCGCCGTTGTCGTTGCGGTCGTCGTTGCCTCGGTGGTCGTCGTCGCGGTGGTGGTCACCGATGACGTCGGCGTCTTTGCCTCGTCGGAGCCTTTTGCCAGGACGAACGCGATCACGACGGCGGCGACCGCAGCGACGCCGATGGCGATCCGTGCGCTGTTGTTCATTGCTCACAGCCTACGGAGGCCGGGTCGGCCGCGATTTGTCGTCGAGCTGGCGGAACCGCTCAGCTGAGAGCGGCCAGAGCCACTGCTACGGTCCGCCCGCTGTGCGCGCACCAACGGACACGATCGCCGCCCCGATGTTCCCCAAGGAGGTGCAGTGGGCGAACGTCGCGATGCTGAGCATGGCCAAGCAGGCGGGCAGGCCGGTGCTGCTCGAGTTCTTTGACTTCTGCCGCGTCAGCTCGCTGCGCACGCTTGAATACACAAAGCAGTGGCACGCGCGTTATGCCGAGGAGGACCTGCGCGTGATCTCGGTGCACTGCCCCGGCTATCCGCCGTCGCACGACGTCGAGGCCGTCCGCGCAGCCGTCGAGCGACTCGGGATCGAGCACCCCGTCTGCATCGACCAGGAATTCCTGATGTGGCGCCGGTTCGAGAATCAGGGCTGGCCGGCGCGCTACCTATTTGACCGCCGCCTACGGCTGTTCGAGTATCACTACGGCGAAGGCGCTTACGCGGAGACCGAAGCGGCGATCCAGGAGCTGCTCGGCGTCGACCGACCACTCATCGAGCCGCTGC
>DATMIZ010000081.1:0-2218 GCA_035554055.1 Baekduia sp.
CGCCGGCGTGTCGATCCTGCACCCCGCAACGACGCTCGTTGACGCCGACGTGACGATCGGCGCCGACACGACGATCGAGCCCGGGACGTACCTGCGCGGCACGACAGCTGTCGGTGCGGGCAGCACGATCGGGCCCAACACGACAGTGCTCGATTCGCGGATCGGCGATGGCGTGAAGATCCTCCACAGCTATCTCGATCGCGCGGTCGTCGACGACGGCGCGAGTGTTGGGCCATTCGCTTACCTGCGTCCGGCCGCGCATCTGCACGCGGGCTCGAAGGCCGGCACCTTCGTCGAGATCAAGAACTCCGAGATCGGTTCCGGATCGAAGGTCCCGCATCTCTCCTACATCGGTGACGCCGACGTGGGGGAACGCTCCAACCTCGGCGCTGGGACGATCACAGCGAACTACGACGGCGTCAACAAGCACCGCACGACGATCGGTTCGGGCGTCAAGTCCGGCGTCGACGTGAGCTTCGTCGCGCCCGTGCAGATCGGCGATAATGCGTGGACGGCGGCCGGGTCGATCATCACCAAGGACGTGCCCGATGGGGCCCTGGGTGTGGCGCGCGAGCGTCAGAAGAACGTCGAGGGCTACAACGACCGCCCAAGGAGCGGGAAATGAGTCTTCAGCTACCCCTGCGGACGTCGGCTACGCGGTCTACACTCGCCGACTCAGTGAGCGCTCAGCCCGGTCCGGCCACATCGACGTCACTCGCGGTCGATTACGACAAGCGCCTGATGCTCTTCAGCGGCCGCGCGAACCCGGAGCTCGGCGCGAAGATCTCCGCCAAGCTCGGCATCGGGCTCGGCCCGATCACGCTGAAGACCTTCAAGAACGGCGAGGTCTACTGCCGCTTCGACGAGTCGATTCGTGGCGCTGACGTCTTCCTGATCCAGCCGCTGTGCGGGAACCCGGAGACAGGCATCTCCTCCAACGATGCGCTGATGGAACTGTTGGTGATGATCGACGCCGCGGTCGGCGCGTCGGCGCACCGCGTGATCGCCGTCACGCCTTGGTACGGATACAGCCGCCAGGACAAGAAGTCGGCTCCGCGCGAGCCGATCTCGGCGCGTCTGGTCGCGCGGATGCTTGAGGCTGCCGGCGCCGACCGCGTCCTGACGATGGATCTGCATGCCGGCCAGGTCCAGGGCTTCTTCCAGATCCCGGTCGACCACATGACCGCGATGATGATGCTCACCCAGTACTTCGAGGATCTGCACCTGCAGGATCTCGTCGTGGTCTCGCCGGACGCCGGTCGCGTCAAGCTGAACAAGAAGTTCGCGTCGAAGATCGGAGCCGAGCTCGCGATCCTCGACAAGGAGCGCCCCGCCCAGCAGGTCGCCGAGATCGGCTACGTGATCGGTGACGTGCGCGGCAAGACGGCCGTGATCGTCGATGACCTGATCGATACGGCCGGGACGCTGAAGGCCGCGGCAGACACCGTGCGTGACGAAGGGGCGGCGCGCATCTTTGCCGCTGCAACGCACCCTGTTTTCTCAGGTGACGCCTACGAGAACCTTGCCGCGGCGGGCTTCGAGCAGATCGTCGTCACCGACACGATCCCGCTGCGCGCCGGCGCGCCGGACAACATCAAGGTGCTCTCCTGCGCCGAACTGCTCACCGACTCGATCCGCCGCATCTTCACCGACGACTCGGTCTCCGAGGTCTTCGGCGGCGAGAACCAGCTGTTCTAGGCGCGCTGCACGTCGACGGTGATCAGCCCTACGACGCCGTCGCCATCCTCGGACAGCGTCAGCTCGCCGTCTGATCCGTAGATGCTGTCGGTTTCGTTGAACGTGTCGCGGCCGGTGTCCTGGCTGTAGGGCTCCCGGGCGAAGACAATGTCGTCCATCGCCTGGGTGGTGAAGAACTGGGTCGTCAGCAGCGTCGATCTGTCGAGGTGGACCTTCGCGTGGATGTGCGTTGTGCGGCCGCGGTACCAGCCCGGATAGATCGTCTTGAACTCGACGATCCCGTCGTTGTTCGTCGCCTGCGCGCCGCGAAGGTATGTCTCTTCGTCGCTGCGGCCATTCGCCGCGGGACCTCCCGTTGATGCGGACTCGAACCCCGAATGTGAGTCTTGTGGAGGTCGTGGTCTTGGTCTCGACCGTTGCTTGCGATCCGTCGGTCATCGAGACCGAACCGCTCGTCTTGTCGTCCGAGCCGCACGCGGCAAGCAGGCTCGAAAGCGACACCGCGCCAAAGGCGCCGAGC
>DATMIZ010000082.1:0-29724 GCA_035554055.1 Baekduia sp.
CTCATCACGGCGGAGCAGATGTCGCGGATGAAGCACCAGGCGATCGTCGGCAACATCGGTCACTTCGACAACGAGATCGACATGGCCGGCCTCGAGAACTGGAAGGGCATCGAGAAGATCAACATCAAGCCGCAGGTCGACGAGTGGAAGTTCCCTGACGGCCACTCGATCATCATCCTGTCCGAGGGTCGTCTGTTGAACCTCGGTAATGCGACGGGTCACCCGTCGTTCGTGATGTCGAACTCGTTCACCAACCAGACGATCGCCCAGATCGAGCTGTGGACCAAGAACGACGAGTACGAGACCGCAGTGCACGTGCTGCCGAAGCACCTCGACGAGAAGGTCGCGCGTCTGCACCTCGACGCGATCGGCGTGAAGCTGACGGTCATGAGCCAGGAGCAGGCCGACTACATCGGCGTTCCGATCGAAGGTCCGTACAAGCCGAATCACTACCGGTACTAGCCACAGGCTTGGCGCTCTGCGCCAGCAAGCCATGTGGTTGACGAACAGCATCAACGAGGGGCCGGCCATCGCGCCGGCCCCTCGCTGTTCGCGCCCACCCCGAGCGGCGTTCCGAGCGGTGTGGGCTGAGTTAGTGTCGATATACAGCAGTAAGTCGGCCCACACCTGTGGTCCGTGCCAAAGGCGTTGGGCCTGTGGCTGACGTAGTCCTGACAACCGGTCCTGGACGGGATCGGATCGACTGGGCCGATGGACAGATGCCCGTGCTGCGGTCAATTCGTGAGCGCTTCGCCGCGCAGCAGCCGCTCGCAGGATTGAGCGTCGGCGCATGCCTGCACGTCACTGCCGAGACGGCGAATCTCGTGCGCGCCCTCGCCGCCGGTGGCGCCCGGATCGCGATCTGCGGCGCCAACCCGCTCTCAACTCAGGATGACGTGGCCGACGCGCTGAGGGATATTGCCGACGTCTACGCCGCGCACGCGGAATCGTTCGACGACTTTGCGCGGAACATCAACGCCGTGCTCGACGGGAGGCCTCGCGTGACCCTCGACGACGGCGCGGATCTGCTGCAGGCACTCCATCTCCGCGGCCTCCCGGACGACTTCATCGGCGCGACCGAGGAGACCACGACCGGCCTCCTGCGCCTGCGCGAACTGGACCCCGCGACCCCGGTGCTCGCCGTCAACGAGGCGAACACCGAGCGCGTCTTCAATGACCACTACGGCACGGGTCAGTCGACGCTCGACGGCATTCTCCGTGCCACCAATCTTCTTCTCGCCGGTAAGACGGTGGTCGTGATCGGATACGGGTTCACCGGTAAGGGCGTTGCCGTCCGGGCACGCGGCGACGGCGCCAACGTCGTCATCTGTGAGGTCGATCCCCAGCGCGCGCTCGAAGCCAGGATGGAGGGCTTCGAGGTGCTTCCGGCGCTCGCCGCCGCGTCGCGCGGCGACGTCTTCATCACTGTCACCGGCGTCCCGCAGGTGCTGGGCCGGGCTCACTTCGAACGCATGAAGGACGGCGCCGTGCTCGCCAACGCCGGGCACTTCGATGTCGAGCTGGATCTACCCGCGCTGCGCTTGCTGGCGTCCGAGCGCCACGCGGTGCTGCCACTCGTCGACGAGTACGTGCTCGCCGACGGTCGTCGGCTGCATCTGCTGGCCTCGGGCCGTGTCGTCAATCTTGCCGCTGGGCAGGGACATCCGGCCGAGATCATGGACATCTCGTTCGCACTCCAGGCACTGGCGGTGGAGCATCTCGCCCTGCACGGTGCCGCGCTTCCACCCGGCGTCCAGCCGGTGCCGCAGGCAATCGACGACGAGGTCGCGCGGCTCAAACTCGCATCGCTCGGCGTCGAGATCGATTCGCTCACCGATTCGCAGCTGCGTTACCTGAGCCGCTTCGAATAGCGTCACCGGCATGAGCGACGGACTGACAGCCGCGGTCGAGAAGATGCGCGCGCAGGGACTCGGCGAGACGGCGATCAAGACCTTCGAGCACTATTACCTGCGCCTGCGCGAAGGCGATCGCGGTCTGCTCCCCGAAGCCGATCTGGAGCCGGTCGAGGCGGTTACAGATTTTGCGGAGCTCGCGGAGCGCAGCGACGCAGTGGCGCTCAACCAGACGGTTGTCCTGAAGCTCAACGGAGGCCTCGGCACCTCGATGGGAATGACGAAGGCGAAGTCATTGCTCGAGGTCAAGGACGGGCTCACGTTTCTCGACATCGTGGCGACGCAGATCAAGCACATTCGCGCGCAGACCGGCGCACGCCTGCCGCTAGTCCTCATGAACAGCTTCGCCACCCGCGACGACTCATTGGCCGCGCTGTCCCGGCACCAGCTCAACTCCGACGTGCCCGCCGATTTCCTGCAGAACATGGTGCCCAAGCTGCACGCCGATGATCTCGCTCCGGCGAGTTGGCCGCAGGCGCCCGAGCTGGAGTGGGCGCCGCCGGGGCATGGCGACCTCTACGTCGCGCTGGTCGCATCGGGGATGCTCGCGACGCTGCTTGACGCCGGCTACCGCTACGCGTTCGTATCCAACGCCGACAACCTCGGCGCGGTCCTCGATGAGCGCATCCTCGCCTGGATCGCCGCGAACGAGATCCCGTTCGTCATGGAGGTTGCCGACCGGACCCCGGCCGATCGCAAGGGCGGCCACCTTGCGGCGCGCCCCGAGGGCGGCTTGGTGCTGCGCGAGATCGCACAGACACCCGCCGACGACCTCGAGGCGTTTCAGGACATCGAGCGTCACCGCTTCTTCAACACGAACACACTGTGGCTTGACCTGCTGGCGCTGCAATCGATCCTTGTCGCAAACAACGGCGTGCTGGCACTGCCGATGATCGTCAACGAAAAGCACGTCGATCCGACGGATGGAGCGTCCCCCGCGGTGCTCCAGCTCGAAACGGCGATGGGCGCCGCGATCGACGTGTTCGAGGGGGCGCAGGCCTTACGGGTGCCCAAGGCGCGCTTTGCGCCGGTCAAGACGACGAACGATCTGCTCGCCCTGCGCTCAGACGCGTATGAGCTGACCGACGCGGGCCAGGTGGTCCTCGTGCCCGAGCGCCGCGACCGCCCTCCGGTGATCGATCTCGATCCGTCGTACTTCAAGCTGGTCGCCGACTTCGAGGCGCGTTTCCCAGCCGGTCCGCCGTCCTTGAGAGCGTGTGACCGCTTCACGGTGCGGGGCGACATCACGTTTGGGCCGGGCGTGGTCGCCCGCGGCGACGTGAACGTATCCGGTTGAAACCGCAGGAAATCTGTAGGTGGACAAATGTCCACCACTACTCACTTATGGGGATACTTTCCGGCGGGTGTGCGGCCGATCACACTGGTACGAATGTCGACCCGGTTCCGAATAGGTCCGCTGTGGCGGTACGCGTTGGTTGCGGGCGTGTTCGTCGCTGCGCTGGTAGCGCTGGGATCGTCGGCCTACAAGGCTGACCGAGCGCAGGCGCGCGAGCGGGAATTCGCCGCACGGATCCACGACGTCAGCACGAGCATCGGCGCGCTCGGGATCCTGGCGGCGCGTTCTGACTCGCGCATCAGCCACGAGCAGGCCTTGGCAGCAACGATGGTGCGCCGACAGGTTCGGGCCGACATCGATGACGCGGCCGGCATCCATCCCGAAGTGGTCGAGCCGGTGATTGCGCTATTTGAGCGTTACGAACGCTACAGCCAGGCGACATACAGTCGCACGGGCGCGATCGTCACCGCGAACGCGGCCGACGGGGCGACGCTCGACGCTATTCAGACCGACTTACGCAGGCTGCTCCCGAGCAGCGCTGAACGCCTGCGCGACGCGACATCGGACAAGCGCAGCTCGCGCGCGACGTTCCTGCTGACGATGTTGGTCGGCTTCATCGCGCTCGCCGCACTCGTGATCCCAGCACGCCGCGACGCGCGCAGAGCGCGAGCGCAATCGGCGCAACTGGCGCGCGAGCGCGAAGCCGAAGCGAGTTTCCAGCCGATCTTCGAGCAAAGCCCCCTGCCGATGCTCATTTATGAAGAGGACGGCTTCGCGATCATCGCGGTGAACGAGGCGATGGTCAGTCGCTACGGCTGGACGCGTGCCGAGTTCGCCAAGATGAGCATCCTCGACATTCGCCCGCAGCGGGAAGTCGCCGAGCTCACCGACGCCCTCGCCAACTGGAAGCCGCGATCCGGCGGGCGTCAGTGGACGCACCTAACGGCCACCGGCGAGGAGTTCAAGGTCGAGGTACACGGTCAGAGGATGTCCTTTGCGGGCAAGCCGGCACGCGTCGTCATGATCGTCGACGTCACCGAGCGTGAGCAGATCCTGAGCGCGCTCGCCGAAAGCGAAGAACGCCATCGCACGATCATCGAGACCGCGCAGGAAGGCATCATCGTCTACGACCTCGGCGGCAACGTGCACATCATGAACGAGCGCATGGGGGAGATCCTCGGCCTCGATCCCGACAAGCAGGTCGGGCTTTCCATGACCGAGATCGCAGGCGCATTCGGATATGGAGACTGGACTCCCCAACCGCGCCCGGCACAGAGCGAGGTCAGGATCGAGCGGCCGGACGGCGAGGTGCGCTGGGTGCTCGTCTCGTCCTCTCCCTGGGCTGACACGGAGGGAAATCCGAAAGGCGTCGTGATGATGTGTGCCGACCTCACGGAGCGGCGCGCCAACGATGAGCGGATCCGCGATTCGGAGGCGCTCAAGACGGCGATGCTCGATTCCTCGATCGACGCCATCTACACCGTCGATGTCGACGGCCGCATCCTCGAATTCAACCGTGCCGCGGAGGAGATCTTCCAGATCGCACGCGCCGACGCGATCGGTCGCAGCGCGTTGGAGCTTCTGGTGCCCGAACAACACCGAGACGCGGCGCAGCCGGTCTTTGCGCCGGTGACGAGGCGTGGCCGCGGGCGTCGCCACTCGCGGCGGGTGACGGCCTGGCGCGCGGACCGCACGGAGTTCCCAGCCGAAGTGACCGTTGCGAGCACGGAGGGCGGCCGGGCGCGCGCGACGATCCACGTCCGCGACATCACCGTCCGCGACGGATACGAGCAGATGCTCAAGCGGCGCGCGCTACAGCAGTCGGCGATTGCGGATCTCGGCGCCTTCTCTCTGCAGGCGCGGACGATCGAGGCCGTCTGTGAGGAGGCGCTCACCACGACCGCGAGGGTGCTCGGGGTCGAGTTCGCGCACCTGGTCACCTTCGAGGACGGCGAGGTGGGCCTCAGCACAGCCTGTGGTTGGAATGCACCGCCGGTATTCACCCCTTCCGGCGAGGCATTCGAGAGATTCGGTGAGTGCCTCGCCAGCGGCCCCGTGGTGTCATTGGCCGCGACGCCTGGCGGCGTGCCACGCGGCGCACTCCACCGCTTCGGTCTGCAGTCCGGTCTGTTTGTCGGCGTGGTCGTTGACGACACATTGCGCGGTTCGATTTCGGTGCACAGCCGCGACCTGGATGCGTTCGGACCCGAGGAGCAGCTGTTCGTAAAGGCTGTCGCAAACGTCGTGGGCGCCTCCCTCGCGCGGCATGAGGCGGAGCAGCGCACTCGCGAGCTCGGCCTCCGCGACATCCTCACCGGGCTTCCCAACCGCGCTTTGTTTCAGGAGCGACTCAGCGCCTGGGGTGAGAGCGCGACCCGTCCGGCGGCCGTCGCGTTCGTGGACGTCGACCATTTCAAGGTGCTCAACGATGCGCTCGGCCATGAGGCCGGCGATCAGCTTCTTTGCGAGCTGGCACCGCGTTTCGAGGAGGCTCTGGGGCCGGGGACGACCGTCGCTCGCTTCGGTGGCGATGAGTTCGTCGTGCTGATCGAAGATGTCGAGGACGAAGTGATCGCCAAGGCGCTTGGAGAGCGACTACTCGGGACGCTGACGAGCCCGGTCACGATCCAAGGTCGTCTGCATCACGTCTCGGTCAGCGTCGGCCTCAAGCTGATGCTGCCTGGAACCGTCGATCTCCAATCGGCCATTCGCGATGCCGATTCGGCGATGTATCAGGCCAAGGAGCGCGGCCGCGATCGAGTCGAAGTCTTCGACGAAGTGCTGCATCAGCGCGTCGTCGACCGCCTGCGGGTCGACCGTGACATGCGCGACGCGCTCGAGCGCGACGACGAGCTGTGGTGCGCATATCAGCCGCTCGTCTCCGCGCGCACACGGCAGGTCATCGGCGTTGAGGCACTGGCGCGCTGGAAGCATCCTGAACTTGGCCAGCTGGCTCCCGGGGAGTTCATCCCGGCTGCCGAGGAGCTGGGGCTGATCGGCGCGCTCGGGTGGCACATTCTGCGCGGTGCAGTCCACCACGCGGCGGCGTGGGTCGGGGAGGGCGGAGCGATGGCTGCCGCGGCGAACGTGTCCGTGAACCTCTCGCCACAGCAGCTGGCCGATCCGTCGCTGGCACCGCGGATCGCCGTGCTGCTGGACGATGCGGGCTTCGCGCCAGAGCGGCTCACACTCGAGGTCACCGAGACCACGCTGATGGCCGACACCGACGCGGCTCAGCGCGGTCTCGAGGAGCTCGCGGCGCTCGGCATCCGGCTGGTCCTCGACGACTTCGGCACCGGGTTCTCCTCGATGGCCTATCTGTCGAAGATGCCGGTGTCCGGCATCAAGATCGACCGCTCGTTTGTGTCGAGTCTCGGCGAGTCGAGCTCCGCGGAGGCGATCGTCAAGGCGATCGTGTCGATGGCCGATGCGCTCGAGCTCGAGGTCGTGGCCGAAGGAGTCGAGACAGAGGCCCAGGCGCTCGCTGTCAGCGCCCTGGGTTGCGGCAAGCTGCAGGGGTTCCACTTCTCGAGGCCGGTGCCCGAAGCCGAGATCCGTGCCATCGTAAACAGCGTTCAGGACTCTGATTCGGTCGCCGCGTAGCGTTCTTCGCGCTCGTTCTCCGCGTCGGCCTCGCTGAGGGCACGGATGAACAGGAACACGAGTGCGACCCCCATCACGATGGACTGTTCCACGGCCATGATCGCGCCCGCCAGCGCCTGGTCGTCGAGCGCGCTGAGACCCCAGTGGCGCGGCCCCTGCTCGTAGAAGCTGTACAGAGCGTCCGGTGAGAACGTGAGGCCGATCCCGAGCAGGCCGACGAAGACCTTCGTGACCGCCATATAGCCGACCGGCGCGAGCCCGCCGAAGCGCAGGTGGCTGCGCACCGGTGACAGCAGATGCCACCAATAGAGCATCCCGGCGCTCAGGAACGTCACGTGCTCGAAGACGTGAACGCCCGGGTGTTCGAGCGCCGCGTCGTAGAACGCCGGTACGTGCCAGATCCACATCACCGCGACGTAGATGACGATTGCGGCGACCGGGCGGCCGAGGGGGCCGGCGGCCTGTTCGATCTTGTACAGGCGGGGCGTTAGCGGGCGCAGGATGTTCTTGGTCAGGCCGAGGATCAACAAGATCGGCGCGACATCGATCAGGAGCACGTGCTGGACCATGTGCATGCCGAAGACCTGTTCGGCGAGGGCGTCGACCGGGGAGATCAGCGCGACGACGAGCGTCACCACGCCGCCAAGGAAGCTGACCAGGCGCCAGACCGGCGCCGCGCGGGCACCGCCCTTGGCGCGAGACGTCCGCCAGCGCCCGCAGTAAAGGACGGTCAAGGCGAGGCACAGCAGCACGGGGCCGGGGCCGATCGTCCATGAGGTGTTTGTCGCGGCCGTAATCATGCAAAGCGCGGTAGCGCTGTAACAGCTTGTCAGTCAGCGTCGGAGGTATGTTCGCGGCCCTGCTTGCTCCGACCTGCGCCGCGTGCGGCGCACCGGTGGTCGATCGGCGCCACCTGCTGTGCTCGGACTGCGACGCCGCCATGCCATGGCTCACGCAGCCTTGTTGCGCGCGCTGCGCGCTTCCGCTGCCCTGCGCACCATGTCCGGCAAGGCGCCAGGCGTTCAGCAACGCGTGGGCGGCGGCGGCGCACGATGGTCCGGCGCGCAGGCTCGTGATCGCGCTCAAGCTGCGCGCGGCCGTAGGTCTGGCCGATGAGCTCGGCCGTGAGATCGCGGACCGCGCGCCGGCCGCGCTGTTCGCCGGGGCCGTGCTCGTACCGGTGCCGGCCGATCCGTGGCGACGGCGATACCGCGGGCTCGACCACGCGCTGTTGATCGCGTGTGCAGTCGGCCGTCACACCGGCCTCGCTGTGACCCCGGTGCTCAAGCGCATCGGCCCAGCTCCGCGTCAGAGTGGCCAAAGCCGTCGTGTGCGCACGATCGGCGGTCGTATTGCGGTGCAGGCCACGGGTCCCGTGCCGGCAATCTGCACGCTCGTGGACGATGTACATACGACGGGCTCAACGCTTGACGTATGCGCGAAAGCGCTGCTCCAGGCAGGCGCGAGCGAGGTTCGTGCGCTGACGTACGGGAGAGCGTTGCGCTGAGTCAGCGGGGAGCGTAGCTTTCACACACCACGTTCAAGCCCAAGGAGGCAAGATGCGAATCCAGACCAAGGGACGCAATATCTCAGTTCCAGATGAGCTGCAGGAACACGTGGAAAAGAGGTTCAAGAGCATCGGAAAACAGGTCTCCGAACTCGCTCGCCTGGACGTCGAGATGTGGGAGGAGCGCAACCCCGCAAATCCCGAGAAGCACGTCGCCGAAGTCTCGCTGCATCTGAAGGGCGCGATTCTCCGCGCACGCGACCACTCACCGACAAGCATGCAGCACGCGATCAACCTCTGCTGCGAGGAGCTTTCCCGGCAGGTCAAGCGCGATCGCGTCAAGCGTCGCCATCGCCGCGAGGCGCGCGCCTCGAAGCGAGGAATTTCCGCGACAACCTGACCGCGGGTCCCAGTCTGAAACGGTTGCCCTTGCCTACATCTGCAGGGCAGTGGGCCCCGCGTCGCGCGGGGCCCACATCGTTCCCCGCCGTCGTCTGGAGGTGGAGATCGAGTCTCTACACTTGCCGCCATGGGTGTACTGGAACGCGCGCTGAACATCGGCGAGTCAAAGCAGTTCGATCGATACCAGAAGCGCGTCGCGCGGATTAACGCGTTTGAGCCGGAACTCGAACTCGAGTCCGATGAGGAACTGTTCGAACGCATGACCGAGCTGCGCGAGCAGGTCCGTTCACGGCCGGCGGACAAGCTCGATGATGCGCTCGACGAGGTGCTCCCCGAATGCTTCGCCATCGTGCGCGAAACCAGCCGGCGCACGATGCAGATGCGGCACTTCGATGTGCAGCTGATCGGCGCGATGGTGTTGCACGGTGGCCAGATCGCCGAGATGAAGACGGGCGAAGGCAAGACGCTCACCGGCACGCTCGCCGTGATCCTCAATTCGCTGGCGGGGCGGGGCGTGCACGTCGTCACGGTCAACGACTACCTGGCCAAGCGCGACGCCGAGTGGATGATGCCGCTGTACCGCGCGTGCGGCGTGAGTGTCGGGATCCTCCAGAACATGCAGGCGTATGAGGACAAGATCCAGGCATACGCGTGCGACGTGACGTACGGCACGAACTCCGAGTTCGGGTTCGACTACCTGCGCGACAACATGGCGCAGTCGCTCGGCGAGAAGGTCCAGCACGGCCAGCGCATCGGCGAGGACGGCAAAGCGATCGCGATGCACAGCTTTGCGATCGTCGACGAGGTCGACAACATCCTCATCGATGAGGCGCGGACGCCGCTGATCATCTCGGGCGCGCCCGAGGCTGCGGCCGACTTCTACGTGAAATTCGCCAAGCTCGCGCCGCAGCTAACGCCGGGCAAGAAGCCCGAAGGCATGGACCCGCGGGCCAAGAAGGACTTCGTCGCCGACTACGACTACGAGTTCGACGAGAAGCACAAGACGGTTTCGGTCACCGAGCAGGGCGTCGCGAAGGCGGAGAAGTTCCTCGGCATCGGGCATCTTTACCGCGCTGAGAACGGGCACCTCGTCAACCACCTGATTCAGGCGTTGAAGGCCGAGTCGCTGTACAAGCGCGACGTCGACTACGCGGTCGTCGACGGCCAGGTCATGATCATCGACGAGTTCACCGGGCGGATCCTGGAAGGACGCCGTTGGTCAGAGGGCCTGCATCAGGCCGTCGAGGCGAAGGAGGGCGTCAACATCCAGGAGGAGAACCAGACGCTCGCGACCGTCACGCTGCAGAACTACTTCCGGATGTACGACAAGCTCGCGGGCATGACCGGTACCGCGCTCACCGAGGCGACGGAATTCGTCAAGGTCTACAAGCTCGGTGTGGTCCAGATTCCGACCAACATGCCGATGGTCCGTCAGGACCGCAACGATCAGGTCTACAAGACCCGTGACGGCAAGTGGGCGGCCGTGGCGAAGGAGATCGAGCAGCGTCACCGCGATGGGCAGCCAGTGCTCATTGGGACGATCTCGGTCGAGGTCTCAGAGCTCCTCGCCGAGGTGCTCAAGAAGAAGGGAATCCCGCACACGGTCCTCAACGCGAAGCCGGAACATGCGGCTCGTGAGGCGGAGATCGTGGCCGACGCCGGGCTCCCGGGCGCCGTCACGATCGCGACGAACATGGCCGGCCGCGGCGTCGACATCAAGCTCGGCGGCAACCCCGAACATCTCGCGTCCGTCGAACTGAGCAAGCTCGGACTGAACCCCGGCGATCCGGACTACGACGAGCGGATGGCCGATGTCCTGCCGGCGATGGAGGCTCGCGTCGCCGAGGACCGCGAGAAGGTCATGGATGCCGGCGGACTGTTCATCTGTGGCACGGAACGTCACGAGTCCCGCCGCATCGACAACCAGCTTCGCGGGCGCGCCGGCCGTCAGGGTGACCCCGGCGAGTCGCGCTTCTTCCTCTCGGCCGAGGACGACCTAGTACGGCTGTTCGCGGGTGATCGGATCTACAAGATCCTCGACCGCCTCGGCGAGACCGACGAGGACGGCAATGAGCTGCCGATCGAAGCCGGCATGCTGACCAAGCAGATCGAGAAGGCTCAGAAGAAGGTCGAGGAGCAGAACTACCTTCAGCGCAAGCGCGTCCTCGAATACGACGACGTGATGAACGAGCAGCGCCGCATCGTCTACGCGTACCGCGATCAGGTGCTCGAGGGCAACGACATGGGCGACACCGCTCGCGCCGAGATCGAGCAGGTCATCGAGCGTCTCGTCCATGAGTACACGCCTGGCGACTACGTCGAGGAGTGGGACCTCGAGGGCCTGTTCACGGCCGTCAGGGATGTGTTCCCGGTCACGTTCGGCGCCGATGACATCGACTGGCAGGCGACCGATCGCGAGGGCCTGATCGATGAGCTCGTGACCGAGGCGCGCGAGCTATACGACAAGCGTGAGGCCGAGCTCGAAGGCGTCGAAGAAGGACTGATGCGCCAACTCGAGCGGATGCTGCTGCTGCAGATCATCGACCAGCGCTGGCGCGAGCACCTCTACGACATGGACTACCTGCGCGAAGGCATCCACCTGCGTGGCTTCGCGCAGATCGAGCCGATCGTCGCCTACAAGAACGAGGCGTTCACGCTCTTCACCGACCTGATGAACACGATCTGGGCGGACTTCTCCCGGCTCGTCTACCACGTCGAGGTCGAGGTCGACGGCGTCTCGACTGCCGCCGGCACTCCGCAGCCCGAGAACGTCAGCTACACCGGCGGTGCCGGCACCGTTCAGCCGAGCCCGCTCGGGACGTCGGACGAGTCCGCGCTTGACGATGACGGAGCGATCGCGGTCGTCCAGCAGCGCCACCTCGACGAGACCGAGACAATCGGGCGCAACGACCCGTGCTGGTGTGGCTCGGGCAAGAAGTTCAAGAAGTGTCACGGGGCCTAGTCCGCATGGCGACGACATCGGAAACTCCTACGCCGCAGCGCATTGCGGCTATCCGCGAGCAGCTCAAGCTCCTCGCGGATTCTCTTTGACCCGCAAGACCTGAAACGGCGCGTCGCCGAACTCGAAGTCGAGATGGGAGCGCCTGGCTTCTGGGACAACCAGGACCAGGCGGCCAAGGCGAGCGCAGAGCATTCGCGTGCCGGCCGCAAGCTCGAGACATATGAATCGCTCGAAGCGGACGTCGCCGACCTCGACGGTCTGGTGGAGCTCGCCGATGAGGATCCGGAGATCGCCGCGGAGCTCGGCGACACGCTGACGGCCGTCGAGGCGAAGCTCGCCGAGCTGGAGGAGGCGCGCCTGTTCAGCGGCCCGTATGACGGTGGCGACGCGCTTGTCTCCGTCAATGCCGGGGCGGGCGGAACCGATGCGCAGGATTGGGCTGAGATGGTTCTGCGGATGGAGATGCGCTGGGCGGAGAGCCGTGGCATGACGGTCGAGCTTCTCGAGGCGAGCGCCGGGGAGGAGGCGGGCATCAAGTCGGCGACGTTCAAAGCGGCCGGCGAGAACGCCTACGGGCTCTTCGGTGCGGAGAAGGGCGTCCACAGACTGGTCCGGATCTCACCCTTCGATTCGGCCGCGCGCCGCCAGACGGCGTTTGCCGGCGTCGATGTGGCGCCGGTGATCGAGGATGCTGGCGAGGTGGAGATCGACGACGACGATCTTCAGGTGGACACGTATCGCGCGTCGGGCGCTGGGGGCCAGCACGTCAACAAGACCGATTCGGCGGTGCGGATCACGCACCGGCCATCGGGGATCGTCGTGCAGTGCCAGAACGAACGCTCGCAGACGCAGAACCGCCAGGTGGCGATGACGATGCTGCGGGCGAAGCTCGTGCAGCGCCAAGAGGAGGAGCGCAAGGCCGAGATCGCGGCCGCTCGCGGCGAGGCCCAGGACGTGAACTTCGGCTCACAGATCCGTTCGTACGTGATGCATCCGTACACGATGGTCAAGGACCACCGCACCGATCGGGAGGTCGGCGACATCGGCGGCGTGCTCGAAGGCAATCTCGACGATTTCGTGCGCGCTTACCTGCTCAAGAGCGCCGGATAGGCCAGCGGCAGTGGTTTATCCAACAGCCGTCGTTCACCAGTAGGTGTGGGCTGACTTGACGGGGCCTGACACCGCGAACACAGCCCACACCGGCGGGATCTACCGGCGGACCGGGGCGACGGCGCCCGGCGGCGATCTCTGGCGTCCGCATCACAGCCATTTCGAGGGCTGGTTCTGGCGACTGACCGACGCAACATCGGGACGTGTGGTCATCGCGCTTTTGAGCATCAATCGTGCGGCTGGCGGCGAGCCGTGGGCGACCGCGGCAATCGCCTCGCATCCCGACGGCTTTTCGACATCGGCCGCGCTCGAGGGCGCTTGGGCGGCGCCGGATGCGATCGGTGCCGCCGAGGTCGCTCACGCGACGCGGGGCACGCTACGGCTGAGTCTGCCGGACGCGTCGATCGAGTTCGAGGTCGTCGATCCGCGCGGCTGGCCGCTACGCCTCGGCGGCGTCGGCCTTGCGGGCTGCGTTCCCGGCCTGACCCAGTATTGGCACCCGTGGCTCTTGGACGGCCAGATCCGCGGACATCTGATCATCGGAGGCGAGCGGATCGCACTCGACCGCGCGACGGTCTACGCAGAGAAGAACTGGGGCCCCGACGGCTTTCCGGACAAATGGTGGTGGGGGCAGGCGCACGGATTTCCTGACCCGGAGATCGGCGTCGCATTTGCCGGGGGCCGCGCCGGAATCGGCCGCGCGACAGTGATCGCCGGCTCGCTCGTCGCGTGGACGGGGAGCGGCGTAAGGCGGATCGTGCGGCCGCTGCGTCCGCTTTCGATCAAGGTCGGCAGCGACGGATGGCAGCTGCGCGGCGCTGGGATCGAGATCGAGGGCCACGCGCCGGCCACACAGGCGTATCGCCTTCCGATTCCGCTGAGCGATGAGCGTCGCAACCTGTCTGATGCCGCGCATCAGCATCTCGCGGGCAGCCTGCGGCTGAAGCTGACCCGCCGCGGCGGCGTCGTCTACGAAGGAGTCTCTGAGCTCGCGGGCCTCGAAAACGGCTCTTCGACGTAGTCTGGGCCCATGCCTGAGGCGACAGTCATCGACCCGGAACACATCGCGCAGCTCGTTGCCGCCGCACTGGCCGAGGACATCGGCGACGGCGACAAGACGACGCAGGCCACGGTCCCGCCGGACAGGCGTTCGCGGGCGCTGATCCGGCAGAAGCAGCCGGGGGTGATCTTCGGGCTGCAGCTCGCTGAGGAGGCGTTCGCCCAGCTCGAAGTCGCGACTGAGCGTCGCGCGCCCGAGGGAGCCTGGCGGGACGGGGGTGAGGTCCTTGCCGTCGAAGGACTCGCTGCATCCATCCTCAGCGCCGAACGCGTCGCGCTGAACTTCCTCGGACGCCTCTCGGGCATCGCTACGCTGACGGCCCAGTACGTCATGCAGTGCCGGGGTACCAAGTGCCGCGTCCTCGATACGCGCAAGACGACTCCGCTGCTGCGGGTACTCGAGAAGGCGGCGGTCGTCGGGGGCGGCGGCGTCTCGCATCGCTTCGGACTCTTTGACGAGATCCTCATCAAGGAGAACCACATCGCCGCGGCCGGGGGGATCACCGCCGCCGTGCATGGTGCTCAGGAGCGGTTCGGTTGGGTGTCGGTGGAGGTCGAGTGTCGTACGCGTGCCGAGGTCGACGAGGCCCTCGAGGCAGGTGTGAAGCGGCTCCTGCTCGACAACATGAGTCCCGCCGAAATGGCAGCGATCGTGACGGAGGTCGATGGCCGCGCGATCCTCGAGGCAAGTGGCAACGTGACGGTCGCGACGGTCCGGGAGGTCGCGCAGGCGGGGCTAGACTTTGTCTCAGTCGGTGCGCTCACGCACAGCGCTCCGGCACTGGACCTCTCCTTGTTGATGGAGGACGTGAAATGAACCCCGTCGCACTTCCCATGGCGGGCGATCTGTCGCCCGCGGACATAACGGCGCTTTCCGCTGAAGTGCGCGAACTGGCAGTCGCACGTAACGCCGTCATTCTCGCTCACAACTACCAGCTGCCCGAGATCCAGGATGTCGCCGACTACGTCGCCGATTCCCTCGGTCTGAGCCAGAACGCGAACACGACCGATGCCGAGGTGATCGCGTTCTGCGGCGTCCATTTCATGGCTGAGACGGCATCGATCCTGTGTCCCGACAAGACGGTGCTGATCCCGGACCTCGATGCCGGATGCTCACTGGCGGACTCGATCACGGTGCCGGAGCTCGAGGCATGGCAGGCGCAGCATCCAGGCGCGCAGACGGTGATGTACGTCAACACGACCGCCGAGATCAAGGCGCTCACCGACTACTGCGTGACGTCGTCCAACGCGGTCAAGGTCGTCAAGCACATCCTCGACACGCACGGCCCCAACACCGAGATCCTGTTCGGGCCGGATATGTGGCTCGGCGCCTTCGTCGAGAAGGAACTCGGCATCTCGATGAACGTGTGGCAGGGCGAGTGCCACGTCCACGCCGGTATTCGTCCGGATGACATCACGCAGATGCGCGCGGAGAACCCAGGCGCCGACTTCCTCATCCATCCGGAGTGCGGCTGTACGACCCAGGTGATGGAGTTCGTCGCCGCCGGCGACGTCGACCTTGATGGCGTGCACATGCTCTCCACCGGCGGGATGCTCCAGTACGCGCGCGATCACAAGGACGCGGCGAGCAAGGCGATCGTCGCGACCGAGACGGGGATGCTCTATCCGCTCGGGCTGGAAGCACCGGCGATGGATTTCATCGCCGCGAACGAGAAGGCGGCCTGCAAGTACATGAAGATGATCACGCTGCCGAAGCTGCGTGACTGTCTTCGCGACATGACGGGCGAAGTGAAGGTGCCGAAGGAGATCGCCGACCGCGCCCGGCTCCCGATCGAGCGCATGGTCTCGATCAGTTAGCTGTTTCCGAGCCAGGTCAGGACCGCCAGCACGCGGCGGTGGTCGTGTTCCGCGGGCGGTAGCCCGAGCTTCCAGAAGACGTTTGAGATGTGCTTCTCGACCGCTCCGTGGCCAACGACGAGCGCTTCGGCGATACCTGCGTTGGAGCGACCTTCGGCCATCAGGGCGAGCACCTCGCGTTCGCGCGGCGTGAGTTCCTCGATGCCGCCCGAGCGCCCGCCGAGCAGCTGGGCGACGGCCTCCGGGTCCATCGCGGTGCCGCCGTCGGCGACGCGCTTGACCGCGTCGACGAACTCGCGCACGCTGGACACGCGATCCTTCAGCAGATAGCCGACGCCGCCGCGCCCGTCGGAGAGCAGTTCGGCCGCGTAGGTCCGCTCGACGTATTGAGAGAGGATCAGCACGGGCAGGCCGGGATGGCGCTCGCGGAGCACCAGCGCGGTGCGCAGGCCCTCGTCCTTGAAGCCGGGCGGGAGCCGGACATCGACCACGCAGATGTCGGGCCGGTCGGCGTCGACCACCGCTTCCAGCGCCGGGCCATCCTCGACGGCGGCGACGACTTCGAAGCCATGATCGGTCAGCAGGCGAGCGATCCCGTCGCGCAGCAGCGCGAGATCTTCGGCGATCACGACCCGCATGGCATCTCCGCTCTAAGGATCGTGCCTCCGTCGGCGGGACTCGTGATGGTCAGAGTGCCGTCCAGCGCCTCGACGCGGCGCCGCAGCCCGGCGAGGCCGGCACCATCGGGGTCCGCGCCGCCCGTCCCCGTATCTCGAACCTCGATTTCGATCCGGTTGTCGATCCGGGTCACACGCACGGTCGCCGACGCTGCTCCGCTGTGCTTCGTCGCGTTCGTCAATGCTTCGGAGACCACGAAGTAGGCGGCGGTCTCGACGTTCACCGGCGGGCGCTCGGCTACATCGATGCTGACCGTGGTCGCAAGCGGGTTGCGCTGCGCGAGCTCACGGACGGCGGCTTCGAGTCCGCGATCGGCGAGCAGCGGCGGTCGGATCCCGCGCGCGAGGTGACGCAGCTCGTCGTTTGCCCGCTTGGCCTCGGCGCGTGCCTCCGCCATCAGCTTGAGCGCCTCGTCGTGGTCCCCGCTCGCGAGCTTGTCCTCGGCGATCCCGATGTCGAGCGCGAGTGCGACGAGTCGCGCCTGCGCTCCGTCGTGCAGGTCGCGCTCGATCCGGGCGAGGTCCGATGCCGCGGTGTCGACGATGCCAGCGCGCGTCTCATAAAGCTGCTCGACACGTTGCTCCAGCTCCTCCTCGCGGCTCGGGGACAGGATCCAGCGCGACATCGCCGCCGTGCCGGCCGTGACGCCGCGGATCAGGGGCAGTGAGATCGCGATGATCGCGATGCCAACCGCGACGCTGAGCCACGCGAGGCCCTGCGAGTCGACCGTGAAGCCGAAGTAGGACACGTCGCTTGCGTCGATCGTCGTGCTCAGCACGGAGAACCCGTCGTCGGAAGACTGCCTGTACAGGAGCGGCATCGCCAGACCCACGAGCCCGCTGAGGGGCAGCATCGCGATCGTGAACTGCACGATGCCGATCGGTAGTGAGATGACGTTCCAGCCGACATCGCGCCAGGTCTGAGTGTCGGCGAGGAGTGCCTTCATGCGCTCCCAGAGCGAACCTTCGAAGGGCCGGTAGCGAGCCGGCAACGCGGCACCGTAGACCAGCGCCGCGCGGTGACGTTCGAGCATCGCCAGCCCACGCGATCCGGCGATCGTGAGCACCGCGATCGGGATGCCGATCCAGACGATCAACGTGCCGATGCTCACGGCCCACCCGGTGACCTCCCAGGTGAATGCCGCGATGCCGAGGGGGAGCCCGACCAGCAGATACCCGAAGTCGAGCGCAAGGCGGCGAAGGAGATGCAAAGGGGAGACGCGCAGCATGGGAGAGACGGTAAGTCTGATGCTCGTCACGGAACAGAGGGCGGCCAGGCCGATCGCCGGTGGGGATATCCCCAATTGGATGCCGGTCCCCCGCGCCGGGCTGGCATTGGTTAGGCCCGGTATGCGGGATTAAGTTCGGCCAGGTTGGTCTGTGGGTTGCGCCGGTCGCGCTTTCGCGCTGGGCTGGCATTAGTTGTGCCCGGTATGCGGGAATAGGTTCGGCCAGGTCGGTCTCTGGGTTGCGCCGGTCGCGCGAGGTAGACCCTCATCGTGGGCGACATCGCCCCCAAATAATGGGTGCAATGTCGCCCACGGCGCAGGTGGCATCGATTGTGTGCCTAGATGGCACGAAATGTCAGTCGCCTGCCGTTTCACTCGCTGACTCGACTCCCTAGGAACATTTCGACCCCGGCGCAAGCAGCACCCTGACCGCGATCGGTCGACTGCGCGTCATCTCGGTCTGTGGAGCGAGAGCACCGTCAGCAGATCCAGGCCCTCTTCGGTGGCGCGACGTACCCAGCGCACTGTGTCGAGCTTGAGCTCGAGCTCATCGGGCGTGTAGCAGTGCACGTCGACGCGCGCGCCCATCTCGTCCGCCTCCCAGAGTGCGGCGGCGTGGTAGACCCGCTCGATCCACGGAACGCCGGCGAAATCCTCGGAGACGAGGACGACTACGAACTCCGGGCCGCGCTCGCGCTGTGCGCCCAGACCCGCGGAGTCGTCGACGCGCGCGCCACCGAGCCAGGCCTTGCTCAGATGCCAGCGGTCGTTGACGCGCTTGACATAGCGCCGCAGGGCGCGGTCGTTGATCTCAGGGTCGGCCATCGCGGTCAGATCGTGTGCGCTACTCGAACTCGCTTGCGTCGTGCGGGCCGACGCACGCGACCGCGGCCGCGTCGGGATCGACGGCCTTTGCGACGGCGACAACCTCGTCGAAACTGACCTCGTCAGCGGAACGGATCGAGGCGTCGGGATCGATGTCGTCGCCGTAGACGATCGCCTGCGATGCGGCATGGCGCGCGACGGCTCCGGTGTTCTCGAAATGCAACACGAGGCGCCCCGCGGTGTACGCGCGCGCCCGCTCGACCTCCTCCTCGGTTGGACCATCGGCGTGCAGCTCGGCGACGATCTCGCGCATGCGGGTGTAGGCCTCATCGGTCTTGGTCGAGTCGAGGCCTGCCCCCAGCGAGAGCACGGCAGTGTCCGACAGCGCGTGACCCTGCGCGTAGACCGAGTAGCAGAGACCGCGCTGCTCGCGGATCTCGTCGAACAGGCGTGAGCCCATCGAACCACCGAGGAGCGTCGAATAGATCGAGAATGCGGCGCGCGAGCGGATGTCGGCGACCGAGATCTCCGGCCGGTAGGTGATCCGCAGATGCGACTGGTTGGAATCGCGCCGTTCCACCATCACCTTCTTCGACTCTGCCGGAGCAGGCTCGAAATCATCGGGGGCGGGCATCGACGGGAAGCGCCCGGCGAGCTCAGCGACCTGGCCATCGTCGATGTGCTCGAGGTTGCCGGCGATGAAGATCCCGCCGTGTTCGGGCGCCCAACGGCGCTGGCGGAAGGCGACGATCGCATCGCGGGTGAAGCTCCGCAGATGCTCCTCGGGCCCAAGCACCGTGCGCCCGAGCGGATGGTCGCCGAACGTCGCCTCGTCGATCAGATCCTCCGCGACCGACGACGGCTGGTCCTTGTAGCGCTGGATCTCCTGGATCACGACCCCGCGCTCGCGATCGAGCTCCTCCTGGTCGAGTAGCGGGCGTCCGACGAAGTCCGAGAGCAGGTCGATCGCCTCCATCACGACCTCCGCCCGCACCGTGATGTGGAACGCGACCAGATCGTGCGACGTGAACGCGTTCAGCACGCCACCCATACGCTCGGCCGTCTCGTTGACCTTGCGGTAGTGGTCGTACTTCTCGCCGCCCTTGAAGACGAGGTGCTCAAGGAAATGCGCCATGCCGTTCTCGTCGCGATGCTCGGTCCGCGCACCGGCGTCAAAGGCGGCCAGCACCGTGACCGCGCGCGTGCCCGGCAGGGCGATCTTGTGCAGCGCAAGGCCGCTGCTGAGCGTTTCTGAGGCGATCGCTGTCATCGGGTGCAACATAGCCTGCAGGGGATATGCCGGGCAGGACTTTGACCCCTCCTCGCTAACCTCGGAGAGGCGATGCACACCGTTCAGCGCCCGCGCGCACAAGCGAGAAAGGCCGGTCCCGCACGGCCGACCGGCAAGCCGCTGATCGATTTCCGCGGCGTCTCGAAGACCTATGAGTCGGGCGATGTCGGCCTCAAGCGGGTCAGCTTCTCGATCACCCCGGGCGAGTTCGTCTTTCTCGTCGGGTCAACCGGCTCAGGCAAGTCGACGATCATGCGCCTGCTGATCAAGGAACACGAGCCGACGGAAGGCACGATCAGCGTCGCGGGCCGCGATCTGAGCGAAGTGACCCGCTCGAAGGTTCCCCATTACCGGCGCAACCTCGGCATCGTCTTCCAGGATTTCAAGCTGCTCCCGAACCGGACCGTGTACGACAACGTCGCTTATGCGCTGCAGGTGACGGGCGCCGGCCGCAAGGAGATCCGCGAGAAGGTGCCGGACATCCTGCGCCTCACGGGACTCGCGACAAAACTGCACTCCTATCCCGATCAGCTGTCCGGTGGCGAGCAGCAGCGTGTCTCCGTGGCGCGCGCGTTCGTCAACCATCCGCCGCTGCTGTTGGCCGACGAGCCGACCGGCAACCTCGACCCCGAGACCTCGATCGGGATCATGCAGCTGCTCTATCGCATCAACAAGACCGGCACGACGGTGCTTGTCGCGACCCACGACTCGAACATGGTCGACCGCATGCGCCGTCGGGTGCTCGAGCTCTCCCAGGGCACGCTCATCCGCGACGAGTACGCGGGCGCCTACACGACCAAGGCCGAATCGACGGCCGAGTTCGGTGCGCTGATGCGCGGCGAGCCCGCGCCCGAGCCCAAGCGCACCGATGGCTCCGAGCCGAAGCACGTCGCCATCGACGACTGGCTTGAGGATTAGGGGGATAGCGAGATGAAATTCCCCTTCTTCTTCCGTGAGGCGCTGCAGTCGATCAAGCGCAATCCGATCCCGAGCTTCGCCGCGATGGCCTCGGTGCTGGTGACAGTGCTGGTCCTCGGCGTGTTCATCCCGATGGTCCAGGCGACGACCGATGCCGCCAACGACGTCCGCGGGCGCGTGCACGTCAACGTCTTCATGAAGAGTGATGCCACGCGGGCACAGGCGAGTCTCGTCCGCCAGAAGATCGACAAGGTCGACGGCATCAAGAAGGTGGAGTTCGTCACCAAGGAGGCGGCGTATCAGGCGGAGAAGAAGCGCTTCCCCGAGCTGTACGAGCTGACCGGCAAGAACCCGCTCGGTGACACGTTCCGGATCACGCCGTCCGATCCCGACGACGCGTCCAAGATTGCGTCCGCGCTCGCTCCAACAGGCGCCAACGGCGTAACCACGCCCGTCGACGGCGCGATCGAGTCGGTCAAGAGCCGCCGCGACGACGCAAACAAGCTGCTCACCGCCACGCGCGTGGCAAAGCTCGCGATGGCGGTCTTGATGAGTCTGCTGTTGATCGCCTCGGTGCTGCTGATCTCCAACACGATCCGGCTCAGCCTTTTCTCCCGTCGCCGCGAGGTCGAGGTAATGAAGCTCGTCGGCGCGACAGATTCGTTCATTCGTGTGCCGTTCGTGATCGAAGGCATTCTGCTGGGCGCGCTTGGCGGCGTCATGGCTGTGTTGCTGCTCGCCGTCGGCAAGATCGCGCTCGTCGATCCCTTGGCGTCGGACTTCGCCCTGATCTCCGCTCCGCGGACGATGAACTTCGGCCTTCTCGTCGGACTTCTGCTCGCCGCTTCGATCCTCGTCTCAGCCGCCGGTTCGGGCTTGAGTCTGCGGCGTTTTCTGCGGGTCTGAGTAGCGTCTAACGCGTGAATTCCCGGCTCACGCTCCCACTCGCGCTGCTCGTGCCGCTGATGCTCGTGGTCGGGATCTGGATCGGCGCCAATCCGCGCGACCTGCCAGGCCCAGTGCGCGACGTGGTCGGCTATGACGATTCGCAGCGGGCGATCAGCGACGCGATCGACGTGGTCCACGACCGTTACTACCGGGAGCTGTCGGACAAGGAGCTGTCCGACAAGGCGATCGCCGGGATGGTCAAGTCCCTGGGCGACGAGTTCTCGCACTACTTCAACGCGAGGGAATACCAGAGCTTTCGTGAGAATCAGCAGTCGGCGTTCTCCGGCGTCGGGCTGGGGGTCGGCCGCCATCCGCTCGGACTCCGCGTGCGGCAGGTCTATGACGGCTCGCCAGCGAAGCGGGGCGGCGTCAAGGCCGGTGATGTAGTGACCCGCGCCGCCGGACGCTCGCTCAAAGGCCTGGATCAGAACAAGGCCGTCGCGCTGATCCGCGGTGCGCCCGGTACTGAGGTCACCGTGACGATCAAACGTGGAGACACCGATCGTGAGATTCGACTGACGCGAGCGACGATCAACCTTCCGGTTGTGGCGTCTCGCATCGTCCGGTCGGACGGCAACCGTTATGCGCTGATCGGGCTTGCGCAGTTCAGCTCTGGCGCTCACGCGGAGCTGGCCCGGGCCGTACGCAAGGAGTTGAGGCGCGGGGCGAAGGGGATCATCTTCGATCTCCGCGGCAATCCAGGAGGGCTCGTCGTGGAGGCGCAACTCGTGACCAGCGTGTTCCTGAAACAGGGTGAGGTCGTGACCACCGAGGGCCGGCACTCACCGAGAAAGACGCTGACGACGACCGGCAAGGCCGTCGCGCCACAGATCCCGCTCGTCGTGCTCGTGGATCGCAGCTCGGCCTCCGCGGCGGAGATCGTCGCGGGCGCGCTGCAGGACAACGGGCGGGCGCGGCTGATCGGGACGCGTACGTTCGGCAAGGGCGTCTTCCAAGAGGTGATCGAGCTCGACAACGGCGGGGCGCTCGACATCACCGCCGGCCAGTACTTCACGCCGAACGGGCGTAATCTCGGCGGAACCGGTACGAAGCGCGGCGACGGTCTTGAGCCCGACATCGCGGCGCCAGACGACCCGAAGACTGCCGCCGACGAAACGCTCGAGCGTGCGCTGAAGGCACTTTGAGCGACGACCGCGCCGCACCCGCGGTGATGCTGCTGCAGTCACGCGGCAAATTCCTCACCGGCGAGCCGTTCTTCGGGCGTGGCCCACGCGAGACGATCGAGCGCTCGAAGAACGCCGTGCCCGGACGGCTCGCGTTTGTTCTGCCGGCTGCCCGTGGGCGGGCGAAGATCGTCCGGATGCTCGGGCACCCGCACGTCGCCAAGGACGTTGTAGAGGCCTTGATGCTCGAGCGGGGCCTGGCGCGAAAGTTCCCGCCCGGGGTCGAAAAGGCGGCGCAGAAGGCGATCGAAGCGGCCGCCGATGCGACTGACGCACGCCGGGACCTGCGCGACCTGCCGACCTTCACGATCGATCCGGCGACGGCACGCGACTTCGACGACGCGATCTCGGCCGAGACGATCGGGGACGCCGCTTGGCGGTTGTGGGTCCACATCGCCGACGTGAGCGCCTATGTGAAGCCAGGCAGCGCAGTCGACCGCGAGGCGTTCCAGCGTTCGACCTCGACCTATGTCCCTGGGCTTGTCGAACCGATGCTTCCCGAGGTGCTGTCCAATGGCGTGTGCTCGCTCGTGCCGGGCGAGGATCGCCTGGCGGTGACTGTGGAGTTCGAGCTGCACGGCTCCGAGGTGCGCAAGCCGGTGTTCTACCGGGCGCTGATCCGCAGCGACCGTCGCTACACCTACGAGCAGGTGGACGAGCTTTTCGCCGAGAACGCCAAACTCGAGCCCGGGCTGACCGCTGCACGCGCGGCAGCGGCAGCGCTGCAGAAGGCGCGCGAACGTCAGGGCGCGCTCGAGGTCGACTCCGCCGAGCCGGAATTCGAGTTCGAGCGGGGCCACGTCGTCTCGATGCGTCCTTCGGTGCAGACCGAATCGCATGTGCTGATCGAGCATCTGATGATCGCCGCGAACGAGCAGGTCGCAAAGCTGCTCGCCGAGCGCAAGTTGCCCGCGCTGTTCCGCATCCACGAACGCCCGGACGGCGACCGCGTCGAGCGGCTCCTCACTCAGCTGGCATCACTGGATGTGCCGACGCCGCCGGCGCCCGAATACATCACCTCTCAGCAGGCGGCGGAGATCGTCGCCGAAGCGTCGCGCAAGGTTGCCGAGTACGCGCGCCGCACAGGGCGCGGCAGGATCGGCCTGACGTCGCTCGTCCTGCGTTCGCTGCAGCAGGCGAAGTACTCACCCGTCAATAAGGGCCACGCCGGGCTCGGACTCCAGCACTACTGCCACTTCACATCGCCGATCCGGCGCTATCCGGATCTCATCTGTCACCGCGCGCTACTCGCAGCGATCGGGGGCGGGGAGGACGCGCCGCGCGCTAGCGCGATGGAGGCCGCCGCGGACTGGACCTCGACGCGCGAGCGCGACGCGATGGTCATCGAACGCGACGCGGACGGCGTGGCGCGGTCCTTTTACCTCGAGAGCCAGCTGATGAAGCTCGGCTGGCAGACGGAGTTCGACGGCGAGGTGACGGGTGTCATCAACGCGGGGGTGTTCGTAGCGTTTGCCGACGGCCACGAGGGGATGGTGCCGGTGCGCAACATGCGCGACGACTGGTGGGAACTCAACGAGCCAGGCACGATCCTCATCGGCACGCGCGAGGGCGGTGCGATCAGGATCGGCGACGCCGTGCGGGTGAAGGTCGTGAGGGTGGACACGGCCAAGGGCCGCACGGATCTGGAGTTCGTCGACCCGGCTGGTGACGGCGAACTAACCTAGGCGGTTGTGGCCAAGGGGCAGAAAAAGAAGGTCGCCGTAGGCGACGTCGCGACCAACCGCCAGGCGTCGCACAAGTACGAGCTCCTCCACAAGCTCGAGTGCGGACTCATGCTCCAGGGCACCGAGGTCAAGGCGCTGCGCGACGGCTCCGCACAGATCAAGGACGGCTACGCGCGGATCGAAGACGGCGAGCTCTGGCTCCATAACGTCCACATCCCGCCGTACGGTCCTGCTGCGCGTGAGAATCACGAACCTGAACGCACTCGCAAACTGCTCGCCAATCGCCGTGAGATCGAAAAGCTCATCGGCCAGACAGCTGAGAAGGGACTGACGCTCGTGCCCACCCGTCTCTACTTCAAGAACAATCGCGCCAAATGCGAGATCGCGGTGGCGCGCGGCAAGGATCGCTTCGACAAGCGCCAGGCGCTGAAGGCGAAAGATCAGCAGCGCGAGATGGCACGAGCGATGCGGGAGGTGAATCGCTGATGCGGATCGGCTTCCTCGGTGCCGGCAACCTGGCACAGACGCTCGGCAAGGCGTTCATCGCAGCCGGACACCAGATCGTCCTCAGCAACTCACGTGGTCCGGAGACGTTGGCTTCGCTGCTCGAACAGCTCGGCCCGCACGCGACGGCCACGACGCCGGCGCAGCTGAAGGACGAGACGGAACTCGTGATCCTCGCGATGCAGTGGCATCAGCGCGAAGAGGCGCTCGACGGGCTCCCGGACTGGGATGGACACGTCGTCGTCGATCCGCTCAACAACCGCCAGGGGCCACGCCCCGACGAGGTGATCGACATCGGCGATCGGACCTCTTCAGAGCTCGTGGCGCTGCTGCTGCCTGGGGCGCGCGTGGTCAAGGCGTTCAACCACGCGCCGATCCCGACGTTCGCCGATCCCCAGGGCGGCGCGATGTTCCTCTGCGGCGACGACCAGTCAGCCAAGCGCATCGTCGCGTCCCTGATCAGCGATATCGGCGGCACTCCGATCGACACGGGCGATCTTGTCACCGGCGGTCGTCTCCAAGGTGCCGGCCATCGCCTTGCCGGGCATGGTCGTCTGTTACCCGTCGAAACAGCGCAGCGCTTGATCAACGCCTAGGTTGAGCCGCCGGCGATGGTGTAGCTCCAAAGCTCCGACGAAACGCCGACCGGCTTCTTGGTTTCTTTGGCCTGTTCGCCGTCGTGCTTGTGGCCGGCGCCGAACGCCGGGCTCTTCACCCAGGCCTGGAACGAGTCCTCGTCGCGCCAGCGCGTGACGACCAGCCAGGTGGTCCTGTCATCGGTGGGCTTGAGCAGTTCGAATCCCTCGAAGCCGTCAGCGCCGTCGACTGCTCCGGCGCGTGCCGCAAAGCGCTTGGCCAGTTCGTCGCCGCTGTCCGGGGCGACCGTGATGGCATTGATCTTGATGACCGTCATGCCCGGAGGCTAGCCAAGGGTGTCGGGGTCCAGGTGCGTGGCATTCATGCCCGCGACGAGCGCAAGGATCAAGCCGACATACACCAGCCCCACGAGCGCGCGGTTGCGCTTGGAGACCTCGTAATAGGCGCGTGCCTCGACGCCGCCCTCCTTGCGGTGCTTCCAGCGGCGATAGACGTCCAAAGCACCCAGAACGAGGAAGAGGATCACAAACGGATTCGGGCGCCACACCAGGTACGCGGCCATCAGTCCGAGCCCGACGAACCACATCCAGGGTGAGATCGCTGCCATCGCGCGGCCGCCGTCAAACGGCGTCACCGGGATCAGGTTGAAAAGGTTGATGAAGAATCCGAAGTACGCGATCGCGAGCCAGAACTCGTCGCCGTTCATCGCATAGGGGATCAGCGCCGCTGCGGCAGCGAGCGAGCCGAGCAGTGGCCCGGCGAGGCCGACGCGCGCCTCAGCAAGTGCATCGTCCTCGAGCTCCTTGGCCCAGACGACCGCACCGAGGAAGGGCACGAACGCCATTCCGCCTACGTCCATCCCCTCGCGCTTCATTTGAATCGCATGGCCCGACTCGTGGATCAGCAGCAAGGCGACGATCCCGACGGCAAACGGCAGCCCCCAGAACAGCGTGTAGGCACCGATCGAGATGACCATCGAGAAGCCGGTCACGAAGAACTTCGCCTTGGTGACGAAGAGAATCGCGATCTTGCCCCACTTGAAGATCGCGAAGGCGGCGAGCGCTATCGGTCCGAGGCGTCGCTTGAGCCAGCTCTCGCTGTCGCGCTTGGTTTTCGGCGGGTCGTAGCCCGGTGCCGACGGTGGCGTCGGCGGTAGCCACTGGTCACTCATCGGGCGGCGATCACTTCTTCCGCTGCCTTCTCGGCCTGATCGAGCTGCCCGGCGACGAGGTCAATTCCGCGCTGCCAGAAGCCTGGATCGGTGAGGTCGAGCCCCGCGATCTGCGCCAGCTCCTCCGGCGGCAGCGAACCGCCGGCGCTGAGCATCTCGACGTAGGCCGGCACGAAAGGCTCGCCCTCTTCGAGGTAACGCCCGTAGACCGACAGCGCCAGCAGTTGTCCGTACGCGTAGGCGTAGACGTAGCCCGGCGAGCCGATGAAGTGCGGCACGTAGGACCACCACGAGCGGTAGCCGTCGGTGACGTCTACGGCGTCTCCCAGCAGGTCCTGCTGCGACCGTTGCCAGAGATCGCCGAGCGTTTCGACCGACAGCTCGCCTTGGTCGCGCCGCGCGGTGTGGGCGAGGTCCTCGAACTGGTTCATGGCGACCTGGCGGAAGACCGTCGCGATCGACCCTTCGATCTCCTCGGCGAGCAGTCCGAGCTTCGACTCAGCCGTCTGCGCTTCGTCGAGTAGTCGCGCCGATACGAGCGTCTCGCCGAACACCGAGGCCGTCTCGCAGACCGTTAGAGGCGTGTGGAATTCGAAGATCCCGCGGTCGACCGCGAGCGCCGCGTGCAGGCCATGACCCATCTCGTGCGCGAGCGTCAACACGTCACGCCGTTTGGAGGTGAAGTTCAGCATCAGATACGGGTGCACGGCGGGCACGGTGTAGGCGCAGAAAGCGCCGCCGCGCTTCGCCGGGCGCACCGGCGCGTCGATCCAGTTCTCGTCGAAGAAGCGCTGCGCCGTCGCGCCCATCACGTCGGAGAAGCCGCCGAAGGTCTCGAGCACGATCGTCTTTGCCTGCTCCCAGCTGTACTCCGGCTCCTCGCCGGCCACCGACGCCATGCGGTCATAGTCGGCGAGTCGATCGACGCCGAGCAGCTTCGCCTTCAGGCGATACCAGCGCCGTGGCAGCTCATAGTTGGACTTGACTGCCTCGATCAGGGCCTGCACCGACTCGTCGGAGGCCTCGTTTGAGAGGTTGCGGCTGGAGATCCAGGACGGGTAGTTGCGCAGGCGGTCGTCGGTCGCCTTGTCCTGGAGCAGCGTGTTGAAGATGTAACCGCGGACGCGCAACCCGGGTTCCAGCGCTTCAGTGACCTGGCCGGCCACGTACTTGCGCTTTTCAGCCTCCGGCGAGGTGAGCTGCGCGAGCGCTACGTCCAGGGCTACCGGCTCGTCGTCACCAAGATCGACCGTGATTGCCGAGGTGACCTCGTCGAACAGGCGCGACCAGGCAGAACTCCCGGTCACCGACTTCTCGGCCATGATCCGCTCCTCCGGCTCGGTCAGCAGATGCGGCCGGTAGCGGCGGATCGTCTGCAGATGGTGGCGCACAGTCTCGAGGCCGTCGGCCTGCAGGAGCTCGGTCACCTTGGCTTCGTCAAGCGCCGCCCATTCGAGCTCGAAGAACACCAGCGTGGTCTCGATCTGCGTGCCGAGCTCCGAGACCTTCGCGACGAGCGCGCCGTTCGCCGGGTCGGCGGTGTCGGCGGCGAAGCGCAGGTGTGCGTAGTTGCCCGCGCGGCCCGCGAGCTCTGAGATCACGCCGAGCTCCGCCATCGCTTCTGACAGGCCCGCACCGTCGAGTTCTGCGACCTTGCCGGCGTATGTCACGGCGAACGCGTCGGCGCGATCCTTCGCCTCGGCGAGTTGGCGTTCGGCGCCCTCGGGCCCGTCGCCCTGCACCAGGTGTTCCAGGTCCCATGCGACGGCGTTTACAGAGTCCTCGTTCAACGCTTCTGTGGCCATCCATCCAGCCTACTCACGCTCGCTGGTTGCCCAGGTGCATAGGTTCTCGAGCAATTTCCGCGCAGTTTGCGGCTTCTTAACATTTGGGCGCTTGCAACCGCTAGGGCGATCGGTCTAAGTTCTTCTTAGACGCGGATCCGAACCGCGAAGAGCGAGGCCGTAGAGGTGCAAGGCCGCGCCACCGAGAAGCGAGCGCCATCCTTCGGGAGCGGCGAACGTGGAAGGTTCCTCAAGCGTGGTTCGGTATCCGCGTCGTTTTCGTTAACGCGCGGATCTTTGAGGCGCCCGCAGCTCGTACGATCGCTGCATGGCTGAGTTCCTCACCGCCGGATTGCTTCGAGGGCGATTCGTCGCGCTCGAGCCGTATGTCGAGGGGCTCAAGCGCGAGGTGGGAGAGGCGCTCGACGGCGACCCGGAGGCCTGGGATCTGTTCGCGATCTGCGGCGCCGGTGAGCACTTCGAGACTTGGTGGGCTCGTGCCGAGACGGACATGAGAGCCGGCATCTGGATCTCGTACGCAATCAGGCGGTTGAGCGACAGGCGGATCGTCGGTTCGACGAGCTTTCTGAACATCGACGCGCAGTCCCGCACCGTAGAGATCGGAGCGACCTTCCTGCACCGTGATGTTCGCGGCGACGTCGTCAACCCAGAGGCAAAGCGACTGATGCTCGGCTTTGCGTTCGAGTGTGGTGCGAACCGCGTCACGCTCGTAACCGACGCGCGCAACGCGCGCAGTCGCGCGGCGATAGCCAAGCTGGGGGCGAGGCAGGTGGAGATCGTCAAGAGTGAGCGCGTCACGTGGACCGGGCATCTGCGTGACAGCGTCGTCTTTGAGATCAGAGCCGCGCAGTGGCCACAGGTGCGACAAGGACTCGACGAACGCCTCGACCAGCATGATGGCGATCTGCTCTGGCCTGACTCGGCCTCAGCGAAGATGATCGCCGAAGAGCCTTGGTAGTCGCCAAAATGAATCGAGGGCTGTCTAACCGAACATGGTGTGCGTTTAGACAGCCCTCGACGGTGGGGTGCGATTAGGATCCTGCCGGACTACAATGCAAAGCACCAAACGACACAACCCAGGGGACGACAGGCTTCGACGCGGTTGATCCCGTTGAGTTGGTTGCGAGCCGAGGTGTCCGGCGGCCTCGTAAAACACCGGAAACAATTAAGTGCGGACTCTCACGAGTTCCAGCTCGCTGCCTAGTTACTAGGTGATGCA
>DATMIZ010000083.1:0-4792 GCA_035554055.1 Baekduia sp.
GCTTGCTTGTCCTCGAGTTCCCCCATCCAGCTCTGCACCATGAGCTCTTGAAGGTCTTCAGGCATGTGGAGAGCCCCGACGTGGCTCGTCAGGATCCGATTCTCGCTGCGGTTCATAGAGGGCTGCCTACGCGCTCAGCGCCACGACGGCGTAGCCGCCGTGCCAGTCGTAGAGCGGCTCATAGGCAAGCGTCCGAGCCGGACTGTCCACCGCGGCGGCGGCGATGAACCACGCACGGATCTCGTGAGCGGCATTGCCTGCGTCGGAGGTGATCGCGTCGTCGGGAAGCGCCTCTATCGCGTCCCAATCACGTTCGGTGACCATGCGCAGGATCTCGCGATCCCATTCCTCGTTGACGAAGGGCTTGGTGCCGGCCAGCACGTTGCCACGGAGCACTCGCATCTCGGCTTTGGTCTCGTCGTCGCTCGGATACATCTGCTTCGCGATGAGGATCTCGTCCTGCTCGGTCTCAGGTGCCTCCCACTTCGGGACGAACGGGAGATGATGCGAGAGGCCTCCGGTGGCGATGATCGCGACGCGCTTGTCCTCGCCGTCATTCTCGATCGCGGCGCGGAGCGCCTGCCCCACGGCCCGGCAGCGACGCATCGAGGGCAATGGATGAACGAACGCGTTCACGACGATCGGAACGACCGGAATGGCGAGAGGCTCGGTCAGTCGCTGAATCGCCATCGTGATCCCGTGATCGACGGTCAGCCGCGCCGACAGCGCCAGATCGATCTCTTGGGCCATCACAGCCCAGAGCAGCTTCTTGGCGAACTCCTGGTCGACCCGCAGCGGACCCGCGGGCGTCTCTCCTTCGCCGTGGCCGTTGACGTCGCCGACGCCGATGGTGAACGGCGGAGTCATGTCGAGATAGAGGCCGAGGAAGTGGTTGGAGCCGAGGACGACGGCGACGTCGGCGCGGCTGTCCTCGAGGATCGTGAGCGCCTCCGCGTACCCGCCCATGAATCGGTCGGCCGCTTCTCGGTCGCGCATGCGCTCCCAACCGACGTTGATCTCGGTCGCGTGCGAAGCGCAGATCCCCGCCACGATCGTGCTCATGCCCTCATCTCCTCTCGAACGCCTATTGCGTTGTCCAGAATAGCATTCTCGACAACGGACCGCCCGCACCCGGGCGCGCGCAGCTAGGCTGACCAAATGACGGAGCCCGCCAACGCCCCCGAGGTGCCCGCCTATCCGATCGAGTCGGTCGACAACGCGCTGAAGTTGCTGCTGATGTTCCGCGAGCAGTCGCCGCTGCGGGTCGCGGATGTCGCGCGATCGCTGGACGTCGCTCCGTCCACCGCGCACCGGCTGCTGGCGATGCTCCAGTACCACGGATTCGTCACCCAGGACAAGGTGACTCGCGGGTACATGGCGGGCGGGGCGCTGACCGACATCGGGCTCGCCGCGGTGCGCGACTTCGACGTACGCGCGGTCTCCCATCCGCTGCTGGAGTCGGTCGCCCGCGAGCTAGGCGAGACGACCCACCTGGCGATCCTCGACGGCGGCGACGCCCTCTTCGTCGATGCCTTCGAGGGAACCCGCGCGGTGCGTGTCGGCTGGCGCATCGGCGTGCGGTCGCCCGCGTACCTCACCGCCGCCGGCAAGGCCATGCTCGCCCACCTGCCGACGGAGGCCGTCAAGGCCCTGTACCCGTCCGCAACGCTGCCCGGCCGCGCGCCCAGCGTCGTCGTGGACCGCGACGGGCTGCTGGACTCGCTGGTCGAGGCCGCCGACCGCGGCTTCTTCGTCGACGACGGGGAGAGCGAGGAGGACGTGTCGGCGATCGCGGTGCCGATCCTCACCCCCGCGGGCAAACCGCTCGCCGCCATGAGCGCCGCCATCCCGCGCTCGCGGTTCGACGACGCCGCGGTCGAACGCGCCGTCTCGCCGCTGCGGGAGGCCGTCGCCGAGGTCATGCGCCGGATGTAGACGCCAGCCCGAGTACTCCCACCCGCGGGCAGGCATGGGCCCGTGCACCGAGTACACCGTCACGCAGCAGGAAAGCATGTCCTGGAAGCACGGCTGCTACATCCATTCGGGACTGTCGGGACCGATGAAGCACGTGATCGCGGGGCCGCAGGCACTCGAGTTTCTCACCCGCCTCTGCATCAACGGGTTCGAGACGTTTCCGGTCGGCAGCTCGAAGCATGCGGTGATGCTCAACGCTCGCGGCTTGATCACTACCCACGGCCTGCTGCAGCGTGAAGCGGAGGACCGCTTCGGATTCTTCGGATTCCCCGGTTGGCTGCTGTACCAGCATGCGGAGATGGGGCTCGATGTGGAGATCGAGACACTCGAGATTTACAACTTCCAGATCGGTGGTCCGACCTCGCTGCAGACACTCGAGCGCGTGACCGGCGAGAGCCTGCGCGACCTCCAGTTCCTGCGCTTTCGCCCGACCCAGCTCAACGGCACGGTGGGAGAGATCGCCGGCATCGGCAGCGAGGTCTCGCGAATCGGGATGGCGGGAACCCTCAGCTACGAGCTGCACGGCCCGCTCGAGGACGGCCCCCGAATCTACGATGCAATCGTCGCGGCAGGCGTCGGGGTGGCCTCCGGAACCGCCTACAGCTACTACTTCCGCGAGGTCCTGTCGCACTGCACCATCGACCTCGCGTGCGCGACCATCGGCACCGAGGTCATCGTCCAATGGGGCGAGTACGGCGGGCCCATCAAGGACGTCCGAGCGACCGTTGCGCGCTATCCCTATCTCGAAGCCCCGCGCTACCGCGACGTCGACCTAGCGGCGATCCCGTCGGGCGCGGCCTCCGGTTGAGCGCGTCGGGGGTGGGCAACTGCTCGCTACTTGGTCGCGACGACCATCGAGTCGAACCCGATGAGGTGTTCGACTCCGATCTCGCGGAAGCCCGCATCGCGCATCCAGTCCTCACAATCGCGGTCTGTGTACTCGCCACCGTGGGGCGTGACCAGGGACATCCCAAGGCTCAGCAGCAGAGGGAGCGGCGCGTTCTTGCGCTCGCTGTCCACGATCGCGTCGATCACGATCACGACGCCGCCAGGGGCGAGCGTCTCGTAGGCCATGCGTAGCAGGCGCTTGCGAATCTCCGGGTTCCAGTCGTGGAGGATGTGCCCGAACGTCAGGACATCGGCCGTTGGCAGCGGGTCCTTGAAGAAGTCCCCGCCGATGAACTCCGTCCGGTCACCGAGCCCGTACTGCTCGATGTAGGAGCGGAATTGCGGGCCGACGGGCGGCAGATCGAAGCCGATGCCCTCCAAGTGGGGATGCGCAGTGAGGATCTCCTTGAGCAGTCCGCCTCCCGCGCAGCCGATGTCGGCGACGGTCCGATACCTATCGAACGCAAACGCAGCCGGCAGCATCTTCGAGGACGGCTCGTTCCATTCGTTCTGGCCCTGCAAGAACCCGTCGAGCTGCTCCGCGTCCTCGTAGAAGTCGAAGAGATCGTCCTCGGTTTTCTGTCGATCGATCTGCACCTCACCGGTCCGGAGGCCCGTCGTCATCTTCGTCGACATCGGGTAGTGGTTCGTGCTGACCTGGCGGAATATCGAACCGATGTAGGTCGGCTTGGCCCGGTCGAGGAAATGGTCAGTGTCCGCGGCGTTGCTGTACACGCCGTCGTCTCGGTGCAGGAAGTCGAGGGTGACTAGCACGTCGAAGAAGTCGAGAGCGCTGCGCGGGTGGATACCGACGCGGCGTGTCAGGTCGTCCATCGAGGCCGGCTCTTTCGCGAGCTCGGTGAACACATCGAGCTCGATGGCGGTCAACAGGACCTTGCAGGCGGCGAAGCCATACCCGACCTCGAAGATCCGGTCCGGGCTCGCCGCGGTAGCGGCTGATTTTGTGCTCATGGGTTTCCCTCGGTTGCCGTACGGACGTGGGCATCCGGACGCGTGGTCAAGCCGTCCAGCAGGGCGGTTCCGAGCCCAGGCCCGGACAGTGGGTAGATGTAGCCGTCGCGTACCTCGGGAATCTCGGTGACGAGCTCCGTGTACCAGCCCGTGTAGAACGCGCGAACGACCTCCTGGACATACGTGTTCGGGGCGTTGACCGCGAGGTGCACCGACGCCGCGAACGACACCGGGCCCGTGCAGTCGTGCGGCGCGATCGGCAGCTTGTGCGCCTCGGCCATCCCGGCGATCTTCTTGGACTCCGAGATGCCGCCCACCCATGACGGGTCGAACATGACGATGCCCACCGCTCGCTTCTCCATCAGCTCACGGAAGTCCCATCGCGTCCCGAGCGTCTCGCTGGCGGTCGTCGGCACGTGCGTCGAGGCCGCGAACTCGGCCAGGGCGTCGAGGTTGTCCATCTTGATCGGGTCCTCGAACCACGTCGGCTCGTACTCCTCCAACGCGCGCGCGATGCGCTTGGCCGTCGGCAGGTCCCACAGCCCGTGGAGCTCGACCATGATGTCCATCTCGTCGCCGACCGCCTCGCGGATCTTGCGAAACGGCTCCAAGCCCTGCTTCAGGTCCGCGCTTGAGATGTGCGTCCCGCCCGTCGCCTCGGCGTACGGGTCCAGCGGCCAGATCTTCATCCCGGTGAAGCCCTGCTCGAGCAGATCCTGCGCGAGCTCGCCCGCCTGGTTCATGAACGCGTCGAGGTCCTCATAGGGGCCAGCGGCGTTGCCGGTGCCCCAATTGGAGACAGGGATCCCGCCCCCCGCGGTCGCCGCGCGCGCGTACCGGTAGCCCGCGCAGGTGTTGTAGACCCGCACGCGATCGTGCGTCCGCCCGCCGAGCAGCTGGTAGATGGGCTGTCCGCAGACCTGACCGAGGATGTCCCACAGCGCCATGTCGATGGCGG
>DATMIZ010000084.1:0-13686 GCA_035554055.1 Baekduia sp.
GTCGCCATGCGCGCAAGCTCGGGACCTTCGTAGGAATAGCGCGCCGTCGTCTCGTCCAGCCAGCTCCGCGCCGCCGGCGCGTGGTACTCAGCGGCCGCGAGCGCGATCAACTCCGGAGCGCGGATCGGATCGGCGCGCAACCGATCGATCAGTTCCTTCGGCGGAGTAGGGCGCGACGCGCTAAGCATTCGCCGTCACGCTAGGCGAATCGTCGCGGCCACGGGACATGGTGGGAATCGCCCGGAAATCCGGATATCCGTCGTTACCCTGGAGTGCTTATGCGCCGCATCACGACCTTCAGCTCCACACGTTCAGCAGTCGCCTCAACGATTGCCCTGCTCGCGGCTTGCGCGGCCGCGGCGACCGTCTACGTGATCCCGGCCACCGCCCAGGACGGCGTCCACATCGCACCCGGCGTCAGCTCCGGCGGCATCGACCTGTCGGGCCTGACGGCGCCCGACGCGCAGGCCAAGCTCACCCAACAGCTGGCTCCGGTACTCGGCGCCAACGTGACGGTCCAAGCAGGCGGCAAGCAGTTTGCGATCACCGCCGCCAAGGCCGGCTTCACGTTCGACGCGGCCGCCACCGCGACGCGCGCGCTCGCCGCACCCGCAAACACACCGGTGGCTCCGGCAGCGACCAGCTCCAAGCCGAAGATCACGGCTGAGGTCACCGCCATCGCCGCGGCCGTGCGGATCGCTCCGCGCGACGCCACGATCCGCATCGGTCTGAAGAAGCTCAAGATCCGCAAGGCGAAGGCCGGCACGCGGATCAGTAACGCGAACGTCGTCGCGGCGGTCACGAAGGCGTTCGCCGATCCGACGGCTCCTCGCGTGATCGCGCCCAAGCTGCTCCCGGCCCAGCCCAAGACCACCGACCAGGAGCTGCGCAAGGCGTTCCGCACGGTGATCACCGTCGAGAAGCGCACGTTCACGCTGCGCCTCTTCAAGAACTTCAGGGTCTCCAAGCGCTACAAGGTCGCGACCGGCCAACCGGCCTATCCGACGCCCAGCGGTCGCTTCACGATCCTCGACAAGGCCGTCAACCCGACGTGGTCGGTCCCGAATTCACCGTGGGCCGGGGAGCTGCAGGGCACGAAGGTCCAGGGCGGCAGCGCCGAAAACCCGCTCAAGGCGCGCTGGATGGGGATCGGCAACGGTGTCGGGTTCCACGGCACCGGCCAGGAGTATTCGATCGGTACGCGCGCATCTCACGGCTGCCTGCGCATGCGCGTGAAGGACGTCATCGACCTGTACCCGCGCGTGCCGGTCGGGACCGCCGTCCTGATCCGCTGACGCGCGGATGCTCCGCCGCCTCGTCACCGGCCTGGTCCTGATCGCCGCCGCGGGCGGCGCGCTGGTGGCGCTCGGCGACAGCGATGACCGCGTCCCGCTCGTCAAGGCGCCGCAAGAGGTCCGCACCGATATCGAGCGCGCCAAGCGCGCGGTCAAACGCGAGACACGGAAGCTGCCGGCGCCGCCATGCGCCGCCGGCGTGCCAGATTGCGGCAGCGTGTCGGGGAGGATCATCTATGTCGAAGCCGTCGACCCCGACGGCGACGGCGACCTGCACGTCGTCGTCGCCGATGGTTCGATCACGCTGCCGGGGCTTACGTCGATCGACGTCCGCCCCGGCCTGCGACCTCAGCGCGATCCTCGCGTCGGAGACCGCGCGGCGGCATCGGGCCCGATCCAGATCGGCTCAAAACAGCAGCGGCAGATCCACGCGCTGAACTTCAGCGTGCTGCCGCGCTGATCACGCTGCCGGGACGGCGCGCTTCTTCTCCAGCTGGACGTCGGTCGGGACCTTCACCTCACGAACCAGGTTCAGCTTTTCCAGGCCCTTGATCATGTAGTAGCTCGGGTCGATCTCGACCTTGCGCAGGCCGTGGCGAGCGGAGGTCGGGAAGGCGTGATGGTTGTGATGCCAGCCCTCGCCCAGCGACACCAACGCAACGCCCCAGTTGTTGCGGCTCTGATCCTCGATCTCGAACGGCCGCTCGCCGTACATGTGGCAGATCGAGTTGACGCTCCAGGTCGCATGGTGCTGCAGGAAGATCCGCACGAGGCCGCCCCAGACCAGCGCCGTGAGGCCGGCCGTCAGGCTGCCGCCGATGATGAACCCGGCCAGAAACGGGAGCGCGAGGCCGAGCAGGACCCAGCCGAGAAACCACTTGTCGACGAAGACCATCAGCGGATCGCTGCGCAGGTCCGCGGCGTAGCGACGATGCGACGCCTTCTCACGCATGTCGAACAGCCAGCCGGTGTGGGCGTGCCAGAGGCCGCCGATGATGCCGCGCACGCCGTCGGCCTGATGCAGATGCGGGCTGTGCGGGTCGCCCTCTTCGTCGGCAAACGTGTGGTGCTTGCGATGGTCGGCCACCCAGGTGATGACCGAGCCCTGGACGGACATCGATCCGGCGATCGCGAACCACGCGCGGACCGGCGCGACAGCGGTGAACGAGCGGTGCGTGAAGAGACGATGAAAGCCGACGGTCACGCCAAAGCCGGTGATCACGTACATGACGGCGAAGATCGCGAGATCACGCCACGAGGTCAGTCCGCCCCAGGTGAGTGGGATGGCGGCGAGGAATCCGAGGAAAGGGACCACGACTGCGACGACCGTGATCCGGCGTTCTAGCTTGTGCATGGTTGAAGTGTAAGAACAGATTGGAGGCCGTTCTTGAGGCCTCAGCGTCCACCCGGCCTCGGATTTAGTGCTGTCGTGATAACAATCAGCCGTCGTCCGCAAACTCGTCGCAGAGCTGCGCCAGCACCGGCTTGAACGGGCTCGAGCCCGGACTGGGTGGGCGCTTGGCCATCAGCAACGCTCGCTGGCGGCTGTAGCCCGGGTCGGCGGCCAGCGCCGCGACCCCTGCCAGCTCTGCCTCGCAGCCGAGATCGCGGGCGTGCGGCTCGCAGGCGCTCACGAGGTCTTCGATCCAGGCGCGCGCCGGCCGCGCGCAGCCGTGATCGGGGTCCAGGAACTCCCCGTCGACGCCGTCGCGGGATGCCAGGAAGCGGTTCTCATCGATGATCTCGGGCAGCCCTCCGAGCTGAGCCGAAGCGAAGCCCTCGGTGGCTTCGAGCCTCACGGTGCACTGGATCAGCGCCGTGAGCGCCGCGACGTTGGCGATCTGAGACTGCGCGTCGGTGATCCGCAGCTCGATCGTCCCGAACCGCGGTTGCAGGCGCACGTCCCACCACACGAACGTCGGCTCCGGAAACGCATTGAGGCGCAACAACCCATCGATCGCCTCGACGTACTCGGCGTAGCTGTCGAAACGGCGCGGGATGCCGACACGCGGAAAGGCGCTGAAGACCGGCGTCCGCGCGGAGGCCATGCCGCTGTCACGACCGCGCCAGAAGGGCGAGTTGGCCGCCAGCCCGAGCAGCAGCGGCAGGTGCGTGCGGATCTGACTGAGCGCACGCGTGGCCGACTCCGCGTCTGGGACGGCGACGTGCACGTGCTGCGCGAACGTCGGCTCCCGTCGCGCGAGCTCGCGCATCGTGTCGTGGATCTCCACGTAGCGAGGTCCCGCCGACACCTCGGTCCCGTTGCCCATCGCGAACGGATGCGTCCCGGAGACGGCCGCACGCACGTCGAGCGCGCGCAGGCCGGCGGCGAGCTTCGAGCGCAGACTCGCGATCTCAGCGACCGCGGCACTGACCGTCGCGTGCGGCTTGGTCTCGATCTCGACGGCGGAGGCGTGCGTCTCGGTGTCGAGCTGGCCGCCGAGCGTCGCGGAGAGCCGGTCGAGCACCTCCTTGTTGCGGGAGACGAGTGCGTAGGAGTGAGGGTCGACGAGCATGATCTCCTCCTCGATCCCGACTGTCCAAGCGTTTTCCGCGGCCGCCGGATTCCAATCCGCCCAGGCAGGCAGCCGCGGTGTGCTCATGCCGCCGTCTCCTCCAGAGCGGCGTCCCTGGCCTCATCGACGAGCGTCTCGAATAGCGCGAGATGCTCAGGATGCTCGACCAGGCTCTCGGCGTGCCACTGCACGCCGAGGTAGAGCGGCTCCGCCGGGACGCCCTCGATCGCTTCGATCGTCCCGTCCGGCGCCTGCGCGACCGCGATCAGATTGCGTCCGAGCCGATCGATCGACTGATGATGAAACGAGTTGACGCCCGTCAGCTCGGTGCCGGCGATGCGGGCCAGGCGCGATCCGGGAGTGATCGTGACCTCATGCGTCACATGGGTCTCCTCTTCAGTCTGCCGATGGTGGATCGCGGCGCCATAGACGTCGGGCAGATGCTGATGCAGCGTGCCGCCACGCGCAATGTTCATCGCCTGCGCCCCGCGACAGACCCCGAGCACCGGCAGCCCGCATCGATCGGCCTCACGGGCAACCTCGAGCTCGAAGGCGTCGAGCGTGGGTTCGGTGGCGCCGAGCTCGGGATGCGGCTTGGCGCCGTAGCCCGCCGGATCGATGTCCGGCCCACCCGACAGGCAGATGCCGTCGAGTCGCCCGATGAGCGAGGGGATCGCTTCCAAGGCCATCGGCGGCAGCACGACTGGCAGCCCGCCGGCGCGTTCGACCGCGCGCATGTAGAGCATGCCGAGCGCCATCTCCCGCTGCTGCGGGTCACCCTCCGGGCGCGGCAGCGAACGCTCGGCCACGCGCACCTCGGATGTAGTGACTCCGATCAATGGCCTGTAGTTGCCAATACCCATGTGTCCTTTACTCCACCGTTCTGTGACGAGTTGACGACCAGCGCGCCCTCATCGAAGGCGACCCTCGTGAGACCCCCGGGGACGACTTGGGCGTCGCGGTCACGCCCCATGTATACGAAGGGCCGGAGATCCACGTGACGGGGAACCAGTCTGTCGCCGACCACGGTCGGATGTGTTGAGAGCATCACGAGCTCCTGAGCGATGAACGCCGACGGCTCTTCGCGGATCGCCTGGCGCGCGACCTCGACATCGCCCGGATCCGCGTGGGGGCAGATCACGACGCCAACTCCGCCGGCTCCGCCGCGCGGCTTGATGACGAGCTCGGCGCACCGGTCGACCACTTCCTCCAGCTGCTCGGGGCGCATCAGATCAAACGTCTTGACGGACGACAGCAGCGGTTCGGCGCCGCAGAAGAACCGGATCAGATCCTCGACGTAGGCGTGCACGAGCTTGTCGTCGCCGATGCCTGTACCGAAGCCGTTGACGAGCCCGAGCGTGCCGGCGCGGACCGCTACACCGAGCAGTTCGCCGACCCACGAGTCGGTGCTGCAGGCGTCGGTGCGCCGATAGACGACATCGACGCGCGAACCGTCATGGCGGAGCTCGTCGCCGGCGAGTTCGAGGTCGTCCGCGACGACGAGCGCGATCCCGAGCCGCTCGCTGAGCAGCGAGTGCTCCCACCAGGCTGAGTTGTCGGGACCATCGCTGAGCAGCGCGATGTACGGATCGTCGCCGGCGGACTCCGGCGCCGCCTGCGCGAGCGTGTCGGCAAGCAGCTCAAGCCCGTGATCGATCGGCCGCGGCAGCTCGGCGTCGTCAAGTCGCGGGAACTGCTCCTCGACCAGCTCGCGTGCGGCCAGGGCGTAGGCGAAGCCGCTCGGCGTCCTCACGTTGTCCTCCAGCACCACCAGCTCGCCGTCGGCTCCGCGCACGACGTCCAGACCGGCGACCCCGATCCACGTTCCACCGGGCGGACGATGGCGCGCGGCATCCGGGTCGTAGTGGTCGGCACTGGACACGACGCGTTCGGGCACGACGCCCTCGGCGATCACGGTGCGCGCGCCATACACGTCGTCAACGAAGGCATCGAGCGCCTCGACGCGCTGGATCAGGCCGGCCTCGAGCAATGCGAACTCGGCAGCGGGGATCACACGCGGCAGCGGATCGATCAGCAGCTCCTCGGAGCCGCGGTACGAGTTGAAGACCACGCCACGATCGCGGCATTGCGTGGCCATATCGCGGGCCGCGGCCCCGGGCGTGGCGGCGACCTGCGCCAGCGATGCGCGCGCATGCGGTCGCGCAGTCCCGTCGCCGGAGATGGCTTCGTCGAAGGTCCCTGAGGCGGGCACATATAGGCGCTCGCCGGCTGCGTCCCCGGATGTCACAGCGCCAGCTTCCCCGCAATCGCCGTTTCCAGCCATGGCCCGATGTCTAAAAGTCGGCATCCCAGGCCGTCGTGGGCGACATTGCACCCAAATATTGGGGGCGATGTCGCCCAGGCGGGAGATGGCGGCACCGGCCACCCGTGCCGTCCGCGACGGCACGTAGTTTCAGATCTGCCCCGGGATACCGGGGACGCAGGAGCGCAGCGAAGTCCGGTTGATCCCGGCGCTGTCCCGCAACGGTAATGCCCTCGGTCAGAGGGACGAGCCCGGTCGCCTCGCTTCTACGTCGTCTGGAGCACCCTCGCGAGAAGGGTGGTCGCGCAGCGCGTCCGCGTCATACGGGCGACCTCTGAGGCCTCCTCTCTCCGACGGTGAGAACCGAGGAAGCCAATGCAGACCAAGTACACGATCGGCCACCGCACCTTTGTCCTCGACGAGGCAAAGGCACAGGCCGCGCTTGCCGCCAAACGCGTGATCGGCGGTCGCGAGACGATGACCTTCAACCTGCTGCCACTGCGCTACGAGTGGGCCTACGAGCTGTATCGCACGATGAAGGCCAACCACTGGGAGCCCGAGGACGTCCCGATGGCCAAGGACATCGAGCAATGGCGCGACGCGGCCGCGCTGAGCGAGATCGACCGCTGGATCATCCGCATGGGCATCGGCTACTTCTCCGCCGCCGAGGGCATCGTCGGCGACAACATCATCCATGTCGTGCGCGAGCTGATGACGGCATCGGAGCTCAAGCTGGTCCTCGGCCGCCACGCGCACGAGGAGAACATCCACGCCGATTCGCTGCTCTACATGATCTCCTCGCTCGGGATCGACCCCCACGAATGCGAGGCGATGTTCGACGACATCCCGTCGATCGTCGCGAAGAATCGCTTCGTCACCGAGGTCTCGAGCCAGTTGCGGCGCGATCTCGATCTCGCCGACCCGGCCGCCAAACGGCTACTGGCCCGCAACATCTTCGTCTTCGGGCAATGCATGGAGGGCACCCAGTTCTACGGGCTCTTCGGGATGATCCTGTCGCTCTACCGCCAGGGCAAGCTCACCGGCATCGGGACGATGTTCCGGTACACGCTGCGCGACGAGTCAAACCACATCGAGGTCTTCCGCCGGCTGCTGCTCGAGCTGGTCGCCGAGAACCAGGACATCTGGACGCCGGAGTTCCGCGACGAGCTGCGCGAGCTGATGCGCGAAGCCGTCGCGCTGGAACGCGACTTCATCGATGACTGCCTCCCCGTGGAGGGCGTCGGCCTCAGCAGCGAGGAGTTCGGCCAGTACATCGACTACATCGCTGACCGCCGTCTGGAAGGCGTCGGGCTGGAGCCGCTGCACGCCGTCGCGATCGAGAACCCGCTGCCCTGGCTCGCCGAACTGATGGACGTGCGCAAGGAGCAGAACTTCTTCGAAGGCCGCGTCACCGAATACCAGAAGTCCTCATCGCTTGCCGCCGTCTCCGACGACGAGCTCTAACCAAGGAAACCCAATGACCTTTGATTTCGCCGAAATACTGCAGGACATAGAGCTCAAGCGCGCCGCCGGAGCGCCTACGGGCGACCGCGCCGGCATCGACATCGCGGCCGCCGTGGCGGAGCTCGAACCCCCGCTCGAGGTCGTGTTGACGACCGAGGACGGTGGCGACGAACCGCTCACCCATGCCGCCGTGGCAACGATGGTCGCCGCGGCACTCGCCGACCTCGCGCTGGCTCACGGCGAGCAGGACAGCGACACCGCCGCGGGTCGCGCGCTCGCCCGCGCCACCGCCGCACGAGTCGCCGCACGTCTGGAAGCCGACGGCGCGGCGCGGCTGACGATCCACGATCTCTCGGCACTCGTCGAAGCAACGCTGATCGAAGCCGGGCATTACGAGCTCGCAAAGGCGCTCGTGATGCGCCGCGGTCAGCTGGCGGCGGCCGGCGGAGCGCCCGCGACGACGCTGAAGCTGATCCGGCGCTCGGGCGCCGTCGTCCCGTGGAACGCGAGCAAGATCGAGGTCGCGGTACGCAAGGCGTTCCTCTCACTGCAGCTCGACTCGTCGCCCGCGATCACGCTCACCGCGAGGGTTTCAGAGCGCGTCGCAGGCCTCGGCCAGGCATACGTCCCGATCGAGGCGGTCCAGGACATCGTGCAGGAGGAGCTGATGCTGGCCGGTCACATGCGCGTGGCCGAGCGTTACATCGTCTACCGCGCCGAGCGCGCGATGCTGCGCGCGCAGCAGTCCGGCGCGGAGAAAGCCGAGACGCCCGCGATCCCGCTGCTGGAGCACGACGGATCGGAGACGCAGTGGGACGGGCGCGACCTGCGCCTGCGGATCGAGTACGCCTCGATCGGGCTCGATCTCGGCCTGAGCATCGCCGAGCTCGAACGCGAGCTGCGGCGTTCGATCCGTGCCGGCGTCAAGCGCAGCGACCTGAGGCGCCTGGTGATCCTCAACGCCAAGGCGCTCGTCGAGCGCGACAGCGAGTTCTCGAAATTCGCCGGGCGGATCCTGCTGACGTACATCTACGAGGAGACGCTCGAGTGGGACATCGTGCGCGACGGCGTCGGCCGGCTGCAAGACGCGCACCGCCGGGCGCTCGCGCCGATGCTGCGCCGCGGCGTCGCGATCAAGCGGATCTCGCCCGCGCTGCTGGAGTACGACCTGGAGCGGCTCGCCGCGGCGCTTGACCCCAGCGCCGACCTTGACTTCGACTTCCTCGGTCTACAGACGCTCTACGACCGCTACCTGATCAGCGACAAGACAGGGCCGACCACTGTGCGGCTCGAGGCGCCGCAGCTGTTCTGGCTGCGGGTGTCGATGGGCGTCTGCCTCGGGGAGGCCGATGACGACGATCGCGAGCGGCGCGTGCTCGACCTCTACGGCGTCTACAAGCAGCGCCGATTCTGCTCGTCGACACCGACGCTGTTCAACGCCGGGACGCTCCATTCGCAGTTGTCCTCCTGCTACCTCTACGTCGTCCAGGACACGCTGTCCTCGATCGTCGGTCGCGGGATCGCCGAGAACGCGATGTGCTCGAAGTGGGCCGGCGGCCTCGGTGGGTCGTGGACGGCCGTGCGCGGCACCGGCTCGTTCATCGAGTCGACCAACGGCGAGAGTCAGGGCGTCGTGCCGTTCCTCAAGCTCCACAACGACCAGCTCGTCGCGGTCAACCAGGGCGGCAAGCGCGCCGGCTCCGGCTGTGCGTATCTCGAGGTCTGGCACAACGACATCCGCGAGTTCCTGGAGCTGCGCAAGAACACCGGCGACGAACGCCGCCGCACGCACGACATGAACACGGCCTGCTGGATCCCTGACCTCTTCATGCAACGGATGGAGGCGCGCGAAAACTGGACGCTGTTCCGTGCCAACGAGGTGCCCGACCTGCACGAGACCTACGGCGCCGCGTTCGCCGTTCGCTACGCCGAGTACGAGGCGCAGGCGGCCGCGGGCGACATCCACGGCGAGGCAATCCCCGCGATCGACCTCTGGAAGGCGATGCTGAAGATGCTGTTCGAGACAGGGCACCCGTGGATCACCTTCAAGGATCCGTGCAACGTGCGCAGCCCGCAGGATCACGCCGGCGTCATACACTCGAGCAACCTCTGCACCGAAATCACGCTCAACACGTCCGAAGAGGAGACGGCGGTCTGCAATCTCGGCTCGGTGGTGCTCGACCAGCACCTGACGCCCGACGGCGAGCTCGATCACGCCAAGCTTCGTGAGACGATCCGCGTCGCAGTGCGCGCGCTGGACTGCGTGATCGACGTGAACTTCTACCCGACCGAGCCCGCGCGCACGGCCAACATGCGCCACCGGCCGGTGGGCCTCGGTGTGATGGGACTTCAGTACGCCCTGTATCGCAAGGGCATCGCTTTCGGCTCTGACGAAGCCGCGGCCTTCAACGACGAGATGATGGAGGCGATCGCGTTCTACGCCTACGAGGCGTCGAGCGACCTCGCCGCCGAACGTGGCCGCTACGAGTCCTACGAAGGCTCGAAGTGGGACCGCGGCCTGCTGCCACAGGACACGATCGAGCTGCTCGCGGCGGAGCGAGGCGCCGAGATCGAAGTGCCGCTCGGCGGCAAACTCGACTGGGCGCCGGTGCGCGCGAAGATCGCGGAACAGGGGATGCGCAATTCCAACGTGATCGCGATCGCCCCAACGGCGACGATCGCGAACATCATGGGCACGTCCCCGTGCATCGAGCCGATGTACAAGAACCTGTTTGCGAAGTCGAATCTGTCCGGCGACTTCACGGTGCTCAATCCGTTCCTGGTCGCCGAACTCAAGCGGCTTGGACTGTGGCGTCGCGAGCTCGCCGAAGAGATCAAGGCTCACGACGGCGATCTGCAGGAGATCGCGTCGATCCCGGAAGCGGTCAAGCTGCATTTCCGGACCGCGTTCCAGATCGCTCCGGAGCATCTGATCGACGCGGCGGCGCGCCGCCAGAAGTGGATCGATCAGTCGCAGTCGCTGAACCTGTTCCTGGTCACTCCAGACCTCAAGGCGATGAGCCACATGTACCGGCATGCGTGGCGCGCGGGCCTGAAGACGACCTACTACCTGCGCACGTTGGGCGCGTCGAGCATCGAGAAGTCGAGCGTCGCGAAAGTGGAGCCGGCCGCCGCCCCTATCGACGCCGTGTCAACGCCCAGCGAGGCTGAGATCGCGGCCTGCTCGATCGAGGCGGTGCGCAACGGCGAGGAGTGCGAGGCCTGCCAGTGATCGCGGGCTAATTCAGGCGCGCGAGGTTCTCGCGGTGCAGCTGCTTCTGGCGCCGATCGCTGCGGGCGATCGGCAGCTTCGCGGCATCCGGCGCCGTGGCGAGCGCCTCGACGTAGGCGATGTCCTCGCGCAGGATCGCGGCGGCGCGCGCGGCATCGAGCGGGCTGCCGTGGCCGGGCACGACCCACTTCGCCTTCGCCACCAGCGGTTCGAGCACGCGCAGCGTCGTCAGATAGTTGGAGGGCGAGTCCTCGACGAGGGGAATCTCGACCGGCGAGAGGTAGTCGCCGCTGCAGAGCACTCCGGCAAACGGCGCCCAGACAGCCATGCCGTCGACAGTGTGGCCGGTCGCCGGGTGTAGTTCGAGCTCCGTGTCGCCGAGCTCGAGCTTGCCGGGCACCGGCAACGCCTGCACCTCGCCGAGCGAGAGCGGCTTGCGCTGCACGTAGAGCTCCTCGTCTGCCGTGCGCAGCTCGCGCTGAGCCGCTCCGGGCTCCGCACGCAGGCGCGCAGCCGTCGTCTCGGCGACGCCCAGCGACGCCTCCGGGAACACGGTCCGCGCCAGCAGGTGATCCCAGTCGCCGTGCGTGGCCAGCAGTCCGCTGAGGCCCCACCCGGCCTGCTGCAGAATCGCCGGAAGGGCTTCGAGCTCATCCGGGAAGACCGGGGAGTCGACGATGAACGTCTCCTCGCCGTCGTGCAGAAGCGTGCACGTCGTCTGCCAGTACACGCTGCGCGCCACGATCACTCCCGGATGGAGTGAGACGACGTTCAAATCAGAGGCCGAGCAGCTTGGTCGCCTCGAGCAGCGTCTTTACCTCTTCGGTCGGCTTGGCCTTGCCCTCGGCCTGATCCTTGCGACGGTTCACCCAGATCACGGGGACCTTCATCTTCATCGCCGGCTCGACGTCGGTCTCGATGCCGGAGCAGATGTGGACCCAGCCCTTCTTGCCGCCGATACGCCGCGCGAACTCCTTGAAGTGCGCCTCGTCGGGCTTGTACGAACGAACCTGCTGGGCGGTGACGACGAGGTCAAAGTCGGCCGGGATGTGACGGCGCGTCTGTCCCAGAAGCTTGTCGTCGATGTTCGCGATCAGCCCGGTCTTGTACTTGGCGAGGATCTTTTTCAGCTGCGGATTGGTTTCACGGAACGCACCCCAGCGATGCAGCGAGTCGGGTAGGAAGCCCGCGCGCGAGGATTCGAGGTCCCACTCGATCTCGGCGGCGACCTTGACGGCCGCTTGGCGCAGCACCTCTGCGTAGAGCTCATATGACCCGCTCTGGACTTCGTGCGAGTGCTTGAGGAACAGATCGACGACCTGCTGCTTGTCGATCTGAACGCCGTCGCGCCTGGCCTCTTTGACGAAGGCATCGGCGATGCCAGCCTCCCAATCGATCAACGTTCCATACACGTCGAAAGTGACCCACTGGATGTTCTTAGGAAGAGGCATTCGACGCGCAGTATCTCATGTGTAGCGCGCTACACGTATTGCCCGCGCGGCGACCCACGGGCTGGCACCTTCACTATTGTCGGGCGTCGCTCATGGATCTTCTCGAATATCAGGGCAAGCAGCTCTTCGCGCGGCATGGCATCCCGGTGCCGGCGGGCGAGCCGGCCACCGAGGTCGAGCAGGCGGTCGCCGCGGCGGAGCGCATCGGCTACCCGTGCGCGATCAAGGCACAGGTCAAGATCGGCGGCCGCGGCAAGGCCGGCGGGATCAAGATCGCGACGGACACCGGCGAGGCACGCGAAGCGGCCGCCGCGATCCTCGGGATGGACATCAAGGGCTTCACGGTCCACGAGGTGTGGATCGAGGCCGCTTCGGAGATCGAAGCCGAGTACTACGCCGCCGTCATCTTCGACCGCTCGGCGAAGAAGCCGCTCGTGATGCTCTCGACAAAGGGGGGTATGGACATCGAACAGGTCGCCGAGGAGACGCCGGAGGCGCTCGCGACGCTTCATGTCGACCCGCTGCTCGGGTTCCAGGACTTCCACGGCCGACGGCTCGCCTTCGACGCCGGCGTCGACGCCGACCTCGTGCGCCCGATCGGCGCGTTCCTGCACAAGCTCTACGCGACGTTTGTGTCCGAAGAGGCGACGCTCGTGGAGGTCAATCCTCTGATCGTCACGCCCGAGCGTGGCGTTGCAGCGCTCGACGCGAAGGTGTCGCTCGACGAGAACTCCTTCTTTCGCCATCCCGACAACGCGGCGCTGCGCGACCTCTCCGACGAAGACCCCCAGGAGGTGATGGCGCGCGAACGCGATCTCACCTACGTCAAGCTCGACGGCGACATCGGGATCCTCGGCAACGGCGCCGGGCTCGTGATGTCAACGCTCGACGTCGTCGCCCATTACGGCGGGGAGCCGGCGAACTTCCTCGACGCCGGCGGAGGCTCGAAGGCGGACGCGATCACGAGCGCCGTCGAGGTGATCCTCTCCGACGCGAAGGTCAAGGCAGTGCTGTTCAACATCTTCGGCGGGATCACGCGCTGCGACGAGGTCGCCAAGGGCTTGATCGAGGCCTTTGCGCAGATCAAGCCGAGCGTTCCGTTCGTAGTGCGGCTCGACGGCACCAACGACGTCGAAGGGCGGCGGATTCTGGCCGAGGCCGCGCTGCCCAACGTGCATACCGCGGAAACGATGGATGAGGCCGCGCAACGCGTAGTTGCGCTGGCGAAGGAGACCCGATGAGCGTCCTCGTAGGCACCGACACGCGGCTCTGCGTCTCCGGGATCACCGGTCGCGAAGGCACATTCCACGCGCTCAACAACAAGCGCTACGGCACTAACCTCGTCTCCGGCGTGACGCCGGGCAAGGGCGGACAGGACGTCGAGGGGACGCCCGTCTTCAACACGTTCTTCGACGCCGTGGACGAAACCGGCGCCAACACGGCGATGATCTTCGTCCCACCGCGC
>DATMIZ010000085.1:0-27134 GCA_035554055.1 Baekduia sp.
CTCCGCTTTTGGGCCGACTGCCTAGCGCTCTGCGAGTACCGCGTCGTAAACGGCGCGGAGGCGCAGCGCCCAACTTTCGGCTGTGAACTCAGCGTCAAATCGCGCCCGGGCGTTCGTCCCGAGCCGGTTGCGCAGTCCGGCGTCGTCGAGGAGGCGCTCGAGCTGGTTGGCGACCAGCTCCGCACTTGGAGGCGCAGGGACCAGCAGGCCGGTCTCCTCGTCGGTCACGATCTCGGGAATCCCACCCACCGCAGTCGCGAGCACGGGCACGGCTGCGGCGCCGGCTTCGAGCAGCGTGGTCGGAAACGCATCCATGCTGGTCGGATGCAGCAGGATGTCGGTCGCGCCCAGCAGCTCCATCACGTCGCTGCGGTGCCCGGCGAGCACGACCGCGTCACCGAACGGCGCCACGAGCTTCTCGATCTCCGCACGGGAGGGCCCGTCGCCTGCCACTACAAGGCGCAGACGCGGAAAGCGCGGCAGCAGCCTCCGCAGCGCATCGACCGCAACATCGTGGCCTTTGCCGGGGCGCAGGACCGTGATCATCGAAACGACGAGGTCGTCCGCGGAGAGCCCGAGCTCGGCGCGCATCTCGGCCGATGACTTGAGCGGGGCAGTCAACGCGATGCCGTTGTGCACCGTCACGACATGCTCCGGGCGATCCCAGCCGGTTCCGAGATAAGCGGTGCGCGCGGCCTCCGACACGGTGATCACACGACGGCCGGCGTGACGTCGCGTGAGCGCCATGAGCCGCTCCTTGGTGTCATGGCGGCGATCGCCTGTGCGGCGCGCCGCAACCAGGTGCAGGGTTGAGACCGCCGGGATACCGAGCGACCTGGCGGCTAGCGTCCCGTGTACGTCGGCGTCGCCGAGATGCGTGTGCACGATGTCCGGGGCGACGTCCTGAAGCTGGCGGCGAGTGCGCAAAAGGGCGGACGGGTCGACCAGCCGTTTGATGCCGACGTGTCGCGGCTCGATGCCGCGTGTGCGCAGCCGGTCGGCGTTGGGGCTGCCGTTGAACTCCTGCAGATAGCCGACGGTCAGATCGATTCCCGCGGCCGGCGCGCCCGTCGCGAGGTCGGCCAGCAGGCTCTCTGCGCCGCCCCAGTTGAGCGAGTCGATCAGCGCGTGGACACGAAGTGGAGCCGAGGCTGCGATGCGGCGTGACTCTACAGCCTCGGTCACCGCCGCTGCACACGTCATATGGTGCCCACACGTGCCGATAAGGGATCTATGAGCGGGAGCGGCCAAAGCCTCGGATCACGCACGCTGCGGGGGATGGCGTGGGCCTATGGCGCATATGTCGGCGGGCGCTTGCTCGTGCTGGTCCAGACGGCGATCCTCGCCCGGTTGCTGACCCCCGCGGACTTCGGTCTCGTCGCGCTCGCGCTCACGTTCATGGTCTTCCTGGACACGATCAAGGACATGGGGCTCGGGAACGCGCTGATCATCAGCGATCCGGAGGAGACCGCGACCCGCGCTCAGACCGCGTTCAGCTGGGGCGTGATGATCGGCGTCGCCCTGATGCTGGTCACCGCAGCCGCTGGGCCACTCGCCGCATGGTTCTTTCGCGCGCCCGGCCTGACCGCGCTGATGGCCGTCTTCGGAGTGACATTCTTCGTGCGGTCCCTCGGCGCTACGCATCTCGCGCTGGCACGCAAGGAGCTCAACTATCGCGTGCGCACCATGAGCGAGCTGGCGGAGGCCGTCGCGCGCGGTGTCGTCGGCATATCGCTGGCGCTGCTCGGCGCGGGCGTCTGGAGCCTCGCGATCGGGTTTCTCTGCGGCACGGTGGTGAGCACCGTCGTGTTGTGGTCGGCGGTCAAGTTCCGGCCACACGCGCAGATCACCCGCACGCATCTGCGCAGCATGGTCAAGTTCGGCGGGATGCTGACGGTCATCGACGTGCAGTCGGCGTTCGCCTACAACCTCGACTACATCTTCATCGGGCGGGTCCTCGGCAAGTCGGCGCTTGGTCTCTACACGATGGCCTTCAGGCTGCCCGAACTCGCGGTGCTCAATCTCGCCAACGTCGCCGGCGACGTGCTGTTCCCGGCATACGCCGCTGCTGACAAGGAGCGATTGCGGGACACCTATCTGATGGCGCTCCGTTACACGGCGATGCTCACGTTCCCGATCGCCGTCGCGCTGGTGGTGCTGGCGGACCCGCTGATCCACGTCCTCTTCGGTTCGAAATGGGAACAGTCGATCCCTGTGATGGAACTGCTCACGCTGCAAGCGCTCGCGACCACGCTCGCGATCCCCTGCGGAACCGTTTACAAGGTGACGGGTCAGGCGCACATCCTGTTGTGGCTCGCTGTGCCGGGTATAGCGATCCTCGTCGTGCTGCTGGTGATCTTCACCGACCAGGGCATCGAAGCGGTCGCGCTCTGCGGTGTGGCGATCCACACCGCGGCGCTGCCCTTCACGACCCTGATCGCATCACGGCAGCTCCGGTTGCCAGTGCTGGCGAACGTCCGCGCGGTCGTCCCGGCTCTGGTGGCGGCGGCGGCGATGACGCTCGTGATGGTGGCGCTAGATCACGCGCTTTCGGCGCCCTTGCTGTTGATTGTGGCCGGGACCGCCGCCGGAATGGTCGTCTACGTCGGGCTGCTGTGGCTGCTCGCGGGCGACGATCTACGTCGTCTACGCCGGATGGCTGCGCCGGCATAGCCGCTGGCCGAGGATCGAGACGGTGCCGTCCACTGCGCGAAGAATCGAGATCATCACCGACCCGCGCCGGTTCGCAGAGGTCGCCCCGGCCTGGGATCGCCTGGAGGCGATTGAGCCGACGCCGTTCTCGTCGCATGGTTGGTTCGATGCGTGGTGGCGCGCGTTCGGCAGCGGCACGCTGCATGTCGTCGTGCTCTGGGACGGTGATGAGCTGGCGGGAGCGCTGCCGCTGAGTCGTGAGGGCAACCAACTGCGCGCGCTGGCGGGAGTCCATACGCCGCTCTTCAGGCCGCTCGCAGTCGATCACGCGGCCATGGACGTTCTCCTGGGCACCGTCTGCGAGGGGGTTTCGAGGCTGACTCTGGAGGCACTGCCGGTCGGCGAGCCTGCCGAGCAGTCGCTCGCAAGGTCCGTCCGCGCCATCGGTGGCCGCGTCTTGCAGCGACACGCTCACACATCGCCGAACGTCGACACCAGTGGCAGCTTCGAGGCCTGGCGTGAGCTGTCCCGGTCAAGTTGGGGGGCCCCGCTCGAGCGCTTCCGGCGCAAGATGATCAGGGAGCACGAGACGACGATTGAGACGATCGTCACGCCTGTGGACCTCGAGCAGGAACTCCACGCGGGCTTCGAGGTTGAGGCGAGCGGGTGGAAGGGCAGGCACGGCACCGCGATCCTGTCGTCGCCTGTGACGACACAGTTCTACCGTGACGTCGCACGTCTGTCTCATGCGCGCGGTGAGCTGCGCCTGTCGCGGATTCTGCTCGACGGCGCTATCGCGGCCTTCGATCTGACGCTCCTGCGCCAGGGGCGGCTGTATCTCCTGAAGACGGGCTACGACGAGCGTCATCGCCGGCTGGCTCCGGGCCTGGTGATGCGACTGTCGATCATCGAACGCTGCTTCGAGGCCGGGATCCTCGCTCACGATCTGCTCGGCGATGACGCCGAGTGGAAACGCAAGTTCGCGACCTGCGACCGCCGGCACGCGACCCTGGAGGTGTACGGACCGAGCCCCGGCTTGCTGGCGCGGTACGCCTGGCGTGGTGTCGTGCTGCCCCCGCTCACGGCGTTGCCGCGGCGCGGAGTCGCCGGGGCACGGGTCGCGGCCCGCTACATCGCGACCCGCGGCCGTGGCTAGTATCCGGCGCCCATGAGTGCAACCAATCGCCCGCTGCCCGTCAGGCTGGCGCGCAGGGCGGCGCGCCGCACACTCAATTGGATCCGCTGGGAGTCAGAGCGCTACATCTGGCATGAGATGCCGCTCGAGGATGCGGTGCCCTTCACCTCGCGGGCCGTGGACACAAGCGAGTTGGTCGTGCGCGCGGCGGTCAAGGAGGACATGCCGGCGCTCGAGCGCATGGATTTTCCCTACCTGGAGCGCTACGAGGAATTCCTGAGCAAGGACGGCATCCTCTGGGTGGGGGAAGTCCCCGAAGGCCTCGTGGCGGCCTTTTGGACGTTCCACTCGGGCATGCCGCTTTATCCGTGGTTCGATCTACCCGAGGGAACCTTTGCGGTCGAGCACGCCCTCGTCTCGCCCGATATCCGCGGGCTCGGATTTGGCCCCGTCATCCTCGGCGCCAAGCTGATTGAGATGCGTGAGGCCGGCTACCGCGTCGCGGTCCTCAAGATCCTCGACGACAACCGCAGGTCCCTGAAGACGGCCAGACGGATCGGCTTCCGGCCCACCTGTCTGATGTACCGGCGGACGGTTCTTGGGCGTACGAGGACCGTCGTAGAGCCCTGGACGCCGTTCGCCCGGCATCTCGTCCGCGAAACGGACGCTCAAATCGCAGCGCGCAGTGCCGATGGTTGAGGCATGACCACAGCAGGCACTGAAAACTCGATGTCATACGCTCTCGCATCATGACCGTCGGCATCGTTGGGCTCGGGTACGTCGGGTTGCCGCTCGCGGTGGCGTTTGCAGAGGCGGGCGATCAGGTGATCGCAGTCGATCTGGACGCGCCACGCGTGGCGTCGATCGGCGCCGGCGTCTCCTCGATCGAGGACGTCCCGTCCGAACGGCTCGCGGCGGTCGGTGACTCGATCACCGCCACGACTGAGTACGCCGCGCTGGTGAAGGCCGACGCGATCCTGATCTGCGTCCCGACCCCCCTGACTCCCAATCGCGAGCCCGATCTCGGTCCCCTGATCGGCGCCGGCGAAGCGCTCGGGCGCGTCCTGCGCGTCGGGCAGCTGATCGTGCTCGAATCCACGACCTTCCCGGGTACGACCCGTGACACGCTCGTCCCGCTGCTCGAGGGCGGCTCCGGACTGAAGGCGGGCAGGGACTTCAATGTCGCCTTCTCGCCCGAACGCGTCGACCCGGGCCGGACGGACCACACGCTGCGCACTACTCCGAAGGTCCTCGGCGGACTGACCGACGAGTGCACGGCCCGCACACGTGAGCTCTACGGGCGTGTATGCGACGAGCTCGTCGAGGTGTCGACGCCCGAGGCGGCGGAGCTCTCCAAGCTGCTCGAGAACATCTTCCGGTCGGTGAACATCGCCCTCGTCAACGAGATGGCGATGCTTGCCGATCGCATGGGCATCGACATCTGGGAGGTCGTCGACGCGGCCGCGACCAAGCCGTATGGCTTCATGAAGTTCCAGCCCGGGCCAGGGATGGGCGGTCACTGTCTGCCGGTCGACCCGTTCTATCTCTCGTGGAAGGCGCGCGAGTACGACTTCCAGACCGAGTTCATCGAACTCGCCGGCAAGGTCAACCAGGACATGCCGTACCACTGCTTCGAGCGGGTCGAGCGTGTCCTCAACGACGCCGGCAAGCCGGTGAAGGGCTCGCGGATCGCCGTGCTCGGCGTGTCTTACAAGGCGGGTATCGGTGACGTCCGGGAATCGCCCGCATTGAAGCTCATCGACCTGCTGGACATGCGTGGGGCCGATCTCGGATACCACGATCCCCACGTGCCCGAACTGAAGAAGCAGGGCCTACGTTCAGAGCCGCTCGACGCGCTGCTGGACGGATGCGATCTGGCTGTGATCGTCACGGCCCATCCGAGCGTCGATCACGGCGCGGTTGTCGCCAAGGCGCCGCTGGTGCTCGACCTTCGCGGCGTCACGCGCGCCGAGACGGCGTCGACCGCAGTCCGGCTGTGAGAGCGCTGGTAACCGGTGGGGCCGGCTTCATCGGCTCCAACATCGTCGACGGACTGCTCGCGGAAGGTCACGATGTGGCGGTCATCGACACGCTCACGACGGGCAAGCGTTCCAACCTTCCCGACACGGCCGTGTTGCACGAAGTCGACGTCGCCGATGCCGCCGCGGTGAACCGTGTCGTGGCGGCGGAGCGCCCCGACGTGATCTTCCATCTCGCCGCGCACATCGATGTGCGCGTCTCGGTGACCGATCCCCGCCACGATGCCGACATCAACGTCGGCGGCACGATCAACGTCCTCACGGCGGCGGCCGAGCACGGCGTCAGGCGTGTCGTGCTGTCGTCCACCGGCGGCGCCATCTACGGCGACACCGAGCTCGTGCCGAGCGGCGAACACACGCCGATCGCGCCGCTGGCGCCATACGGTCAGTCGAAGTTCGCAGCCGAGGGCTACTGCGCGCTGTTCACACGCCTGCATGGTCTCTCGACGATCGCGCTGCGCTACGCCAACGTGTACGGCCCGCGCCAGGACCCGCTCGGCGAGGGCGGCGTCGTCGCGATCTTCTGCGGCTGTCTCGCCAACGGGACGACCCCGAGGGTCTTCGGCGATGGACTGCAGACGCGCGACTACGTCTTCGTCGGCGATGTCGTGCGCGCGAACCTGTTGGCGGCTGCCTCGGACGTGACCGAACCGCTGAACATCGGCAGCGGCGTGGAGACGACGGTGCTGGAGCTGGCCGACGCGCTACGGCCGCTGGGCGACGGCAAGCATCCCTTCGTCCCCGTACACGAGCCCGAGCGCGCCGGGGAAGTGAGGCGCAGCGCACTGGACGCGCGACGTGCCGGCGAGTTGCTCGGCTGGCGTGCGGACACCGGACTCGGCGACGGGCTGCGGATCACGCTCGCCCACGTGGCCGACGGCGGTCGTTAGTCGGGCTCAGAGTCGCGGGGCCGGCGGGGCGGCGCCGGCGCGGCGTGACCGTCGGCGAGCGCGTCGAGCGCGCTCGACAGCTCGGAGAGTTGATCGCGGATCCTGTCGGTCTGTGTCGCCACGTGATCGACCAGCGCCGTGAGCCGCTCGAGCGAGTCGTCGAGACCGGGCTCAGCGGACTCCCCTTGTGAGCCGGGCCCGTGTAAGACCACCGGAAGTTCGTCGTCGTGCATGCGCTCGTCCGCGCTGCGTTTCCGTCGCTCCCGTGCCTCGTTCTCGATCGTTCGCAGGATCGCCTGAGCACTGGGGTAGGGGTCGTTGTGTTGCACCGGTCTTTCCTCGTGCCATCGTCGCGTCTTAGGCGCACCTTTAGCTTTGAACTACGGTTAACAACCTCGATGACCTCTCTCATTCGCACTGGCCTGATCGCGAGCGTCGTAGCGTTGTGTTGCACGGCGTCCGCGTCCGCCGCCCCAAGTTCACGCGGCGTGAACATCATCGGGATCGGCCAGAACCCCTCGACGGCCGCAATCAGCTCCGAGCTGTCAAAGGCGAAGCTGGCGGGCGCAAATGTTGTGCGCACGCAGATCTTCTGGTCCGCACTCGAGCCTTCCGCGACAGGTGGCGTCGATCAGACCACGCTCGCGGCCCTCGACGCGTTGGTCGCCGGCGCGAATGCACGCGGCATCAAGGTGCTGCCGATCGTCGATTCCGCGCCATGCTGGGCATCGGACGCGCCGCCAGAGATCAAGGGCGACTGCTCCACGCCGGGTCAGATCGCCGGCGCCGCCGGCTACGGGCCAAGCGACCCGGCGCGATACGGCGCGATCACTGCAATGATCGCGGCTCGCTATGGCGCCAAACTGGCCGGCATCGAGATCTGGAACGAGCCTGACCAGGCCAACGAGCTGCATCTGAAGGGCCCGAACAAGGTGGCTCGCTATGCCGCGATCCTCAAAGCTGCATACCCAGCCATCAAGGCTGTCTCGCCGACCACAAAAGTGCTCGGCGGCACCTTCGTCGGCGGCAACGGCAAGTTCCTCCAGGCTCTGTACGACGCCGGCATCAAGGGCTACTACGACATCCTCTCGGTCCACTTCTACGACGAGACGCTCTACTCACTGCGCGAGACGCGCAAGGTGATGAAGGCCAACGGGGACACCAAGCCGGTGTGGCTCGGGGAGTTCGGCTACTCAAGCTGCTACCCCCAGCACAAGTCACAGGGCGGGTTGCCGTGCGTCTCGCGCAGGATCCAGGGCCGCCGGATCGCCGACGTGTTCCGCGGCCTGCGCCGGGCTCCATATGTGCAGGGCGCGATCGTCTATCAGCTGTCGGACTCACAGAACTACGACATGGGGCTGTTTGACCGGAACGGCAAGAAGAAGCCGTCGTTCGCGCCGGTCTCCTCGATCTTCAAGCACAAGAAGATCCCCAAGCCGCGCAAGGTAAGTCTCAAGCTGCGCCGTGCGGGCAGCAAGGTCGTGGCGACCGGCTCCGGGCCAGGCGGGGACTTCTACGAGATCCGCGTCTGGCAGTCCGGCCAGCTTCGCTACCTTGGGATCGTGAAGCTCTCGCGCAACCTGACCTTCAAAACCGCACTGCCGAAAGCGCTCGGCACATCAGGCCTGACGGTGAAGGCGACTTATCTAAGTGGCGGTAGCGCCACGCGCAGGATCTAGCGCTGTGGATCCGTTCTGGGTCTGGCTGCAGGCGCTGTGCGTGGTCTTCATCATCGCCGGCATCGTGATCGCCGCCGTCAAGCTCTGAAGAGGCGGCTCAGCAGACCCTTGCCGTTCGCGCCCGTTGGCTGCTCGGGGAGTGGCGTGCCGTCGATCAGCGCCTGCGGGACCATGCGACAAAGGTGATCGGTCAGATCGTCGTAGCCGGCCTTCCGCATCTCAGCGGCCATACCCGGCGGGCGCCGCTGGACGCTGTGTGCGTCGGAAGCGACGTTGTGGACCATGCCGGCGCGCAGGAGCCCTTGGGCAAAGCGCCGTGGCTCCTTGCCGAAGCGGCCGACCAGCGAGCCCGCGGTGATCGACAGCAGCACGCCGTCGGCGACGAGTTGCTCCAGTGCCGAACGGTCGCGGAGATAGGTCGGGCAGCGCTCGGGGTGCGCGATCACCAGCTGATGCCCGCGCGCGCGCAACTGGCCGATCATCGTGCTCAGGCCGGTGCCGCCCATCGTGAACGGCGGCTCCGCGAGCAGCCACTCTCCGCCGCCGAGGCACAGCGCGCGCAATTCTTCATCGGGGAGCTCGACGGCCTTCAGGATCGCCACCTCGGCGCCCGGGAGTATTTCGACTCCGATGCCCTCGTCACGCAGTGCGTCGTTGAGGGCGGCGACCCTCGCGGCGATGTCCGCGGACGTGTTCTCATAGGTCCAAGAGACGTGCGGCGTTGCGATGATCGTCGTGACGCCGAATGCCTCGGCGGCCCGGCACAGCGCCAGTGAATCCTGAAGCTCTCGGGGTCCATCGTCGATGCCGGCAAGGACGTGACAATGGAGGTCGATCACACCCGCCAATCTAGCGAGCGGCATCGTGGTTCCTCGGGCGCCGCCGTGCGTGTTCTCACATCGAGCGGCCATGCACGGCATATGATCGGCCCATGTTCAAAACGATCGTCGTGGGTACCGATGGATCAGAGACCGCGGAGAAGGCGGTCCTCAAGGCATTCGAGCTGGCGAAGCCGCTCGGAGCATCGCTGCACGTCGTCACGGCCTTTCAGCCGGTGTCGCAGGATCGATTCGCGCGCGAGACGGCTGATCTTCCCGCGGACATGTCTTGGATGGTCAGCCCGCGCACGGCGGTCGACGCGATCCTCGCTGAGGTGGAGCTGCTCGCTACCGAGCACAAGATCGAGATCGAGACCTACGCGCGCCAGGGCGATCCCGCCGACGCGATCTTGGACGTCGCCGAGGAGCGCGACGCCGATCTGGTGATCGTCGGCAACAAGGGGATGACGGGGGCCAAGCGGTTCCTACTGGGCAGCGTCCCGAACAAGGTGAGCCATCACGCTCCGTGTTCAGTCCTGATCATCCGTACGTCTGAGTAACGATCTCGCCGGTCGCGCCGGGTGTCAGGGGATGAAGCGGCTCGTCGCGGCGGCCGCGTCGAGCAGGCCCGCGCCGTAGAGGACATCTGGGCCGGGCGGGCCGAGATCGCGGGCGGTGCGCGTCAGCCTGGCTTCCACCGCCTGCGGAGTCGGGTGCGGACCGATGACCCCGGAGGCGATCACCATCGCGGCGGTGGCCGAGACGTGTGGGACGGCCATCGAGGTCCCCGCGTAGTCGCGCGGGATCCCGAAGCCGCGCAGTTTGCTGCCCTTGAACGTGACTTGAGAGATGTTGCGCCCTTTGCGGCCGTCGGGCCGGCAGTTTGGTTCGGCCAGGTCGGCGTCGGGGCCGCCGCCGGGCGCGACCAGATCGAGGTTCGGGCCCTGGTTTGAGAACGCCGACAGACATCCGTGTTCGGTCGTCGCACCGACCGCGATCACGGTGGGGTCGCGTGCCGGATAGGAGACGAGGTCGTCGCCTTCGTTGCCCGATGCGCCGACGACGACTATGCCCTTGCGATTCGCGTACGCGATCGCCGACAGCAGCGGCCTGAGCTCCCGAGCCCGGACGCTCGAATCGAACTCAAGACTGAGATTGATGACGTCTACACCGCGATCGGTGGCGTAGCGAACCCCGCGGGCGATCGTGACCGCGTCGCCCTCGCCGATCGAGTCGAGCACTCGCACCGACATGATCTTTGCGCCGTACGCGAGTCCTGTGAGGCCGATGCGGTTGTTCGTCCGTTCGGCGATCGTCGATGCGACGTGTGTGCCGTGGCCGTGTTCGTCGAGCGGTTGTGAGTCTTGATCGACGAAGTCATAGCCGCGTACGAACTGATTGGGCAGGAGATCAGGGGAGCGCTTGTAGCGACCGATGGTCTGATAGGCGACGCCGGTGTCGAGCACCGCCACCGTCGTCCCGCTGCCGCCGGGGTGGCCGGCGGAGATGAGGTTGTTCCATGCTCCATATGCGCCGACGCCGAACGGACCGGTGAAGTTCCACTGCACCTTTGCCCAGCCCTTGCCATTGCCGTCGTCGTTCGGCGAATACGCGGAGATGTGGGCCAACGGGCGCCCATGGGAGTCGCGTGCACGGAACTTTCCGCCGGTGGTCGCCGCGGCCCAGGCAGGACTGAGCACCGCGATTAATGCGAATGCGAGCAGCGATCTGAGCAGGTTGCGCCTCATGGGCAAGGTCCGGAACAGCCGTGGCTGCCGGAAGTTCCTGCATGATGGCGGTTAGGTGGCCTCATCGGACGAAGACTTCATGCAACTGGCGCTCGCGCAGGCCAGGCTCGCTACAGAACACGACGACGTACCTATCGGCGCGGTCGTCGCAGACCTCGATGGAGAGGTCATCGGCGTTGGCCGCAACGAGCGTGAGCTGCGTAACGACCCGACTGCGCACGCCGAAGTGCTGGCGCTCCGCGAAGCGGCGGCGGCGCTCGGGAGCTGGCGCGTACTTGACTGCACACTGTTCGTAACACTGGAGCCCTGTGCGATGTGTGCCGGCGCGATCGTGCTCGCGCGCGTGCCGCGGGTGGTCTACGGGTGCACCGATCCGAAGGCCGGCGCGGCAGGGTCCGTGCTGGACGTGCTCGCCGAGCAGCGGCTCAACCATCGCCCGGAGGTCGTCGGCGGTGTCATGGCCCAGGAATGCGCCGATCTCCTGCGCAGCTTTTTCGCCGCGCGGCGTTGAGGGCGCGGATACCACCTGGGCGACATCAGTCGTCTAATAGCCGATCAATGTCGCCCAGGGGTGAGGTTGGCGACGTTTGTGCCGCCTGGGCGACCTCGACGTCGTATTTCACGCCGGTGGGATTCCCCATGCGCCGTGGGCGTACGAGGCCGGTGTGGGCTGGATCGACGGGCCCTATCCCCGCTTAGTCGGCCCACGCCGGTGGGACTGCCCATGCGCTGTGGGCGCCGGCCAGGGGCGGGGCCGCGCGGCGTTTGTGACTCGTCGTGTGGTTTGGACATGTAATCTCGGCGCGTGGGCTTGTTCACGAGGAAGACACGCCGGGCGCCGGCGACGATCTTCATCAACGGTCGCGAGATCGATGAGCAGACCCGCGCCCGGATGCAGGAGATCGGGCTCGATCCAGACGGGTTCGCGCTACAGATGCGTGCGCTCGGGCGGATGTATGGGCAGGATGGTGTGCCGCAGCCGACGCCACCGGCCACGGCCTCCGAAGCCCTCACCGAGCGCCTGTTGAAGCTCAAGCGCCTGCGTGAGTCGGGCAAGCTCACGGCCGAAGAGTTCGCGACCGCGAAGTCGCAGCTGCGCAACTGAGCGATCGCCGCGTTACCGCTTTGGCTACGCTCCAGGCCGCGCCCTGATGGAGCGTCCCGCGGAGGGGTGCCGGAGTGGTTGAACGGGGCAGTCTCGAAAACTGTTGTGCGTCATTGGCGTACCGAGGGTTCGAATCCCTCCCCCTCCGCCTCTGCTGCACTTAGCGCGCCACTGGCCCTCCAAATGCAGCCGATCGTCGGTGGCGCGCCGTTCCGGCGGTAGCGTCAGTCGCTATGGAGATTCGTCAGCTAGAGCCCCAGGTGGCGGCCGTCAAACGCGTGAAGACCGATGCCGTCGATCTCCCGGGTGTGATCGACAAGGGCTTCCCGGGGCTTTCCGGCGAGCTCTCGAGCAAGGGCGTAGAAGTGACGGGCCCGCCGTTTGTCAGATATCTGCAGACGGGCGAGCAGATGGAGATCGAGCTCGGGATTCCGATCGCTGCGGACAGCTCGCCCGCCACGAAGTCGATCGTGCTGCCGCCGGGCCCGGCGGGGGTCTACCTGTACGTCGGAACCTACGACGGCCTGCCGGCGGCATGGGACCTCTTCAGGCAATGGCTGCAGCGCCAGGGCTACACCCAAACCGGCCCGTTCTGGGAGTCCTACGTCTCAGATCCTCGCTACACCGAGCCGGCGGAGCGCATCACCGAGCTGTACGTGCCGGTCGAGTAGCTGCTCAGCTGCCCTGCTGCTCGAACTGACCGCGCATTGACGGCGTCACGAGCTCGGCGTACTCCGGGTGCCGCATGATCCAGGCTGCCGCAAACGGGCAGATCGGGACGACCTCGAAGCCGTCGCGCGCTCGCACGTCGTCGAGCGCGAAGCGCACCAGCGCAGAGCCGACGCCCGTGCCTTCGAACGCCGGGAAGACCTCGGTGTGCCGAATGACGTACCTCGTCCCAGCGATCGAATAGTCGATCAACCCCGCCGCGGTACCGTCGACCGCCGCTGTCAGTCGCTGCGCGGCAGCGTCATCGGTGATGACGATCTCGGACATAGGGAACTAGAGAGCGTCGTACGTCGTGGTCGACAGCAGTGTCGATTCCGAAGTCGTGCGCGACTGCATCGACGTGCCACTGATCTCATCCCACGCGAACATGCGGCCCGTCGAGCGGTTGTTGATCAGGTCGACCACGACGGCGCCGTTCCACGGCTGCGCGCGCTCGTGCCAGGAGAACAGGTAGAGCTGCTCGCCGAGCTTCCAGAAGTCGGCTGCATCCACGTCGGAGATGCCCGCCTCGGGACCGGTCAGGCCCTGAAAAACATACGTGTTCGGGTTCAGGTAGATGTGCTCGAAGACATGTGTCGAGCTGTAGCGCTGGCCGACGCGCTTGCCGACGAGCTCCTCGGTGCGCTCGTAGCGCTCGGAGAGCGGCCCGTCGATGCCGGCCTGGAAGAAGCCGGTGCGCTCGCGCGTTTCGCCGTCCTCAGTGACGAACGTGGTGAGGTTCACGAGCACGCGTTGGGTTGTGTCGTCGAGGACCACGAGGGCGTTCGTGTCCTGCGACAGCCGCGAGATCATCACCGCGTAGATGTCGTCGCGGAGCACGACCGCCTCGTACTCGTCACTGCCCTCTGATCCCCAGAGCAGTTCGCTTGATGCCGACCAGTGCAACGTCGTCTCAGTGTCGAATGTGACCTCGGCCGTGATGTCGTCGTCGAAGTGGAGGGTCAGCGTCCGCCCTGCGAGGGCGTCGGTGATCGGGGCCTGGTACTCGTCGTGGTTGTCGAGCTGCTCGGCGAGCGGGATCGGGGGCAGGCCATGGCGCTGCGATGGGACGGGACGGATCGGATCTGGGGACATACATCGATCCTACGAGGACGGAATAGCATCGCTGAGATGCTGACCGCAGGCGAGCTCGTGGAGAGCCAGGGCTTCAGGTACTTCTCCATCGCCCCCACCGGCCACGCGCCGCAGATCGAGGACCAGGCGCGCGTGCTCTACCGCGCGCCTGACGGGCTGACAGTCACGTCATACGAGGCTCACGCGCAGGGACTTCGTTTCATCGAGCCGGCCGCCTCGGTCTGGGAGACGTTCTACGTCATCGAAGGATCGATCGCGTGCAGGCCGTCAAACGGCGCGGCGGTCACCTTCAAGACCGGCGATCTCGGCTACCGCTCCTGGGAGGACGAAGCCGAGCTGATCTACAGCGATCGCCTGCGCGTCATCCGCTTCTTCTGGGCAAACGACGAACTGCCGCCGCAGACGGGGAACCTGACAACAGGACCGCTCGGCGCGAAGCTGTCGGCCGCGCGCAGCACCGAGAACACGGGCCTCAACTCGCTGCATGTCTTTGGGGATCAGGGCCCGTCCACCATCTACCACGAGCGGCCGGCGACGGTACGACCCGTCGACCTCTCTCCGGACGGCCGCCACATGTCCTTCTACGGGATGACTCCCGAAGGCGTCCGCTTTCGGGAGTTGGCCGGCAACCTCGGCGAGACCTTCTACCTCGTCCAGGGCGAGGTCCGCTGCACGCCGACGGACACCGGCGAGACGATCGAGTGGAAGGCCGGCGACCTCGTCTACTGGCCCTACGATCGCGAGTTCGATCTCGAGTACAGCGCCGGCATGGGCTGCGTCTGCTGGTTCTGGTCTGACGAGCGGCTCCCCGACTTTACGAGCGGGGCCAACGCAATCGAAGGGCGCAGCTAGGCGAGATTCACCATCACGTGCTTGATCTGGGTGTAGTCCTCCAGTGCGTACACCGATAGATCCTTGCCGTAGCCGGACTGCTTGTAGCCGCCGTGAGGCATCTCGCTCGCCAGCGGGATGTGGTCGTTTATCCAGACGCAGCCGAACTGCAGCGCGTTTGACACGCGCAGCGCACGCCCGACGTCGCGTGTCCAGACCGACGACGAGAGGCCGTACTTCGTGCCGTTGGCCCACTCGATCGCCTCGGCTTCGTCGTTGAACTGCTGCACGGTGATCACCGGTCCGAAGATCTCGTCCTGGATCATCGCGTCGTCCTGCTGGAGGTTGGCGACCACGGTCGGCTCGATGAAGAAGCCCGGGAGGTCTGGCTCACGGCCGCCGGTGACGATCTCGGCGTGGCCGGGCTTCGCGTCAAAGAAGCTTTCCACGCGCTCGCGCTGGCGCTGGGAGTTGACCGGACCGAGCGTCGTCGCCTCGTCCTGGGTGTCTCCGAGCACCAGTCCGCGGGCTTCGTCGGCGAGCCCCGCGACGACCTCGTCGTAGACCTTCTTGGACGCCAGCACACGCGTCGCGGCGGTGCAGTCCTGGCCGGCGTTGTAGTAGCCGGCGCCGGCGATCGCCTCCAGCGCGGTCGCCATGTCGACATCGTCGAACACGACCACCGGGGCCTTGCCCCCGAGCTCGAGATGGACTCTCTTCAGAGAGTCGGCCGCCGCTCGTGCGATCCACTTGCCGGTCGCCGGCGAGCCCGTGAGCGACACCATGTCGACGTCCGGATGCGTCACGAGCGCCGCGCCGGCCGGGTCGCCGTGGCCGCAGACCACGTTGAGCACGCCCGGCGGCAGGTGTTCGGCAACAAGCTCAGCGAGCATCACCGTCGTCCACGGCGTCGTCTCGGCCGGTTTGAGGACAATGGTGTTGCCGGTCGCCAGCGCCGGGCCGATCTTCCAGATCGCCATCAGCAGGGGGTAGTTCCAGGGCGCGATCTGGCCGATCACGCCGACCGGCTCACGGCGGATTATCGACGTGTGGCCCTCGAGGTATTCACCCGCGGCGAGGCCCTGCATCGAGCGCGAGGCGCCCGCAAAGAAGCGGATGTTGTCTGAAGCAGACGGGATCTCGTCCTCGAGCACCGCTCCGTAGGGCTTGCCGGCGTTGAGCGACTCAGCACGCGCGAAGTCCTCAGCCTTGGCATCGAGCGCATCCGCCAAACGCAGGAGCGCTGCCGCGCGCTCGCCCGGTGGAGTGCGCGCCCACCCCTCGAACGCCCGACGCGCGGCAGCGACGGCGCGGTCGACATCCTCTCCGGCGGACAGCGCCGCGGTCCCGATCGCCTGCCCGGTCGCGGGGTTCATGAACTCCTCCGTCTCGCCGCTGACGGCGTCGGCAAAGGACCCATCGATGAAGTTCTGCAGCGTTACGACGGTCATTTCTCTCTCTTTCCCGTTTGGCCCAAGACGCGTTAGATGAAGTCCGGCAGAACCTCTTCGAGGGGTGTGTGGGGCATCCCGGTCGCTGTGGCGACCGGTTCGAGGGTCACTCTGCCGCGCGCGACGTTGACCCCCAGCGCGAGTCCCCGATCGCGTCGCACCGCGGCGGCGACGCCGTGCTCTGCAAGCGCGATCACATAAGGCAGCGTCGCGTTGGTGAGGGCCTGTGTCGAGGTGACCGGCACCGCGCCCGGCATATTTGCCACGCAGTAGTGGACGATGCCATCGACCTCGTAGGTGGGCTCGGTGTGCGTCGTCGGCCGCGACGTCTCAAAGCATCCGCCCTGGTCGATGGCCACATCGACCAGCACCGCCCGCGTGGGCAGGAGTCCCAGCTGCTCCCTGCTGACCAGATGCGGTGCGCGGGCGCCATGCACCAGCACGGCGCCGATCACCAGATCGGTGCGTGGCAGCATCTCCTCGATCGAGAGCGTCGAGGAATAGACGGTGGAAGCACGGCCGTTGAAGGCGACGTCGAGCTCGCGGAGGCGATCGATGTTGCGATCGAAGACGAAGACGTCGGCGCCCATGCCGATCGCCACGTTTGCGGCGTTGTAGCCGACGACCCCTCCGCCGAGGACCATGACGTTCGCCGCCGCAACGCCGGGTACACCGCCGAGCAATGTGCCACGCCCGCCGTTGGCGCGGTGCAGGTGGTAGGCGCCGGCCTGTACGGCGAGCTTGCCTGCCACCTCGCTCATCGGCGCCAGCAGCGGCAGCTTGCCTGCCATGTCCTCGACGGTCTCATACGCGACGCACGTGGCGCCGGACTCGACGAGCCCCGCGGTGAGCTTGGGATCCGGCGCGAGGTGCAGGTAGGTGAACAGCGTGTGGTGCGGTCGCAGCATCTCGACCTCGACAGGCTGCGGCTCCTTGACCCCGAGCACCATGTCGGCGGCGTCGAACACGTCGCGCGCGGTCGTCACGATCGTCGCGCCCTGCAGCGCGTATGCCTCGTCGGCGATCGCCGATCCTTCGCCCGCGCCAGCCTGCACGTAGACGTCGTGCCCGCGGTCCACCAGCTCCCGGACCCCGGCGGGCGTGAGCGACACGCGGTACTCGTCGGTCTTGATTTCCGTTGGGACGCCGACCTTCATGTAGCACTCGTCTCCTTGATTTCGAAGGTGCAGCCACGCAGTTCGAGCTCTGCGAACAGATCATCGGGATCGACGCAGCGTTCAGGCGGCAGTGCGCCCGTGGCGGCGATTCTGCCACGCGCCATCAGCCGCACCGCCGCGGCCGCCGGCGCGGCCGTCGAGATGATGCCGCCGCCGAGGCCCCACGCCTCAATCCCATGAGTCAGGGCGGTCACTGTGACTCTCTTGCCATCACGTTCGGCGACGATCACGTGTGCTGATACCGAGTCGGCGGAGGCGGGTACCGCGGCGTGTGCGGCTGCTTCGATCTCCGCGTCAGACGCCGTGATCAGCGGACGCAGCAGCGCCAGCACCGCCGGCGCCAGCGAGAGCCGGAACGAGCACTGCCGACAGCCGAACGACTCGGCGAACGTCCGCACCTCGGAGTGCAGGGTGAACATGGTCTCGGCGGTGCCGATCGGCCTCGGGAACTCGTAGGAGCCACCTGCGTGCATCGCCTCGAGCCGCACCGGTATGCCGTCGCGGATCACGATCGGACTGAGCGTCAGCTCGTCGATCAGCGTGCGTGGCGAATACGGGTACGAGGGGCCTTGCGGCGGGTCCAGATCGCGGCCGGCGGCGAGCACGTCGATCCGCTCGGGCGGCGCGCCGAGCGCGCGCACCGCGCGCGCGGCCATCACGTTCGTCTTGCCGGGTGCCGAGCCCATCCCCAACAGTGCCAGCAAGCCGGCCTCGCGAAAGCGCGAGTCAAGCTCCAGCTGATCGCCCGTCAGGTGATAGAGCCCGCCGAGATCGATGTAGTGCGTTGCGGTCTGAAGGCAGGCGTTCATCGCCGTCAGATTCACCCGGTAGCTCGCGGAATTCACGAGGATGTCGATGTCCTGTAGATGTTCTGCGAGGCCGTCGCGCGCGTCGACGGCCGCGATCCGGGCCTTCGCGCCGCCATGTCTTTCGGCGACGATCGCCGCGCGATTGGCTGAGAGGTCGAGCAGCAGCAGGTCGGTGACCTCGTCGGATTCCGCGAGATCGCGCACGATCGCGGGGGCGATGATCCCGCCGGCGCCGAGCACCGCGACCCTCACCTGCAGGCCCTCGTGGGCGACATTGCACCCAATATTTGGGGGCGATGTCGCCCAGGCGGGAGTTGGTTCACGCGACGAGCTCCCGCGCGCGGAGTGCGAGCCAGATCTCGACACGGTCGCGTGCATTTGAGAGATCGCGGCCGGTCAGCTCCTCGACGCGGTTGATGCGGTAACGGAGCGTGTGGCGGTGACAGAAGAGTTCTTTTGCGGCCCGCTCCCACTGGCCGTTGCATTCGATGAAGGTCTCGACCGAACGCAAGAGCTCGTCGCCGTACTCGCCCCCGGATTCGCGCAGCGGGGCGAGGACGCTCTCGCAGTAGAGCGACAGGGCCTCGTCGTCCTGCAGCGACAGCAGCAGCTGGAAGGCGCCGAGGTCCGCATATGTGGCCACCTCGGGAGGATCGCCGGCTTGCAGTGCGGCGGCTTCCAGCGCACACCGTGCTTCGGTGAATGAGTTGCGCACCGCGCCTGTGCGTGCCACGCGGCTGACCGCCGCCGACACCGGTCCATGCGAATGCTCGAGGGAACGCCGCAGGGCTCTCGTGAGTTCGGTCAGGTCGCCCTCAGTCCCGGCGTCGACGACGGCGCACAGCAGCTGCTCGCGCGTCGCCACCAGCGCGGCCGCGTCCATCTCAGCCAGCAACGCTTCGAGGTCGCGCTCGGCCGCGACCGGATCCGGACAGGAGAAGACCATCACGATCGCCTCTTCGCCGATCGCGAACGGGCGCAGGCGTGCCGCGAGATCGCGCTCGTCGAGCTTCCCGCCGATCGCCTCGGCGAGCACGTCGCCGGCGAGGCGTCGCTCGCTGTCGCGCATCGCGCGCTGTCGCATCAGTTCCAGCGCCACGACGGTCGTCGTCTGCTGCAGGATCAGGCGATCGAATGCGGTCAGGCCCGCCTGGCGTACCCCGGTCAGCCACGCTCGGGGAGCGCCGCGCCCACGCACTGAAATCGGTAGCCGCACACGCTTGGCGTCGTCATCGGGAATCGGTGCGTCGGTGCTCGCAGCAACCGGCTCGCCCCGCGGACCCTGCACGATCGCGTCACCGTCGATGGCCTTGGCGATCGCCTGCACCAGGGCGTCGAGACCGCGCTCTGCGAGCACCAGCTCTTCGAGCCGCTTGTGCACCGAGATTCCCCGCTGGAGCACTTCGTATTGCTCGTTTATCAGCCGTGCGGATGCCTTCTCGGTGACCGCGATGAACGGCATCTCGTACGGCACCTCGAACACGGGGAGGCCGGCGCTACGTGCCTCGTCGAGCACTCCAGCCGGGACTTCGTCATGACCGAGGCCGGTCCCGAATCCGAGGCCGGCGACGCCGTGGCCCACCAGTAGCCGCACGTAGTCGCGCTGCGCCCGGTCGCTCGTCAGCTGCATCCCGGTGGTGAGCAGCAACTCGCCGCCGGACAGCCACGGTGTCGGATCCTTCAATTCGGAGATGTGGACCCAGCGCACGGGTGTGTCCGCCGCCGCATTGGTCTCGACCAGGCGCAGTCCCAGCTCCTCGATGAGGGACCGAACTGTGAGCATGCGGCTCTACGCAGCCATCCGGTCGGTGCCTTCGGTGAGTACGTCGCGCAGGATCTCGCCGATCTCTTCGAAGTGCTCGGGGCCCGCGATCAGCGGCGGCGAGAGCTGGATCACGGGGTCGCCGCGGTCATCGGCACGGCAGATCAGCCCGCGTTCCCAGAGCGCGCCCGAGAGGTAGCCGCGCAGCAGCGTCTCGGACTCCTCGTGGGTGAACGACTCCTTCGTGTCCTGGTTTTTGACGAGCTCGATCGCGTGGAAATAGCCGGCGCCGCGCACGTCTCCGACGATCGGGATGTCGCGCAGGCCTTCGAGCATCGCGCGAAACACGGGCTCGTTGTCGAGCACGTTCTGGCATATGTCTTCGCGCTCGAAGATGTCCAGATTTGCCATCGCCGCGGCCGCGCTGACCGGGTGCCCGCCGAAGGTGACGCCGTGGCCGAACATGTTGGTGTCGTGCGCAAACGGCTCGAAGACTCTGTCCGAGGCGATCACGGCGCCCATCGGCGAGTAGCCCGAAGTGAGGCCTTTCGCGGTCGTGATGATGTCCGGGACGTAGTCGTAGCGGCCAGCTCCGAAATAGTGGCCGAGCCGTCCCCATGAACAGATGGTGTCGTCGGAGATCAGCAGCACGCCGTACTGGTCACAGATCTCGCGCACCCGCTGCCAATAGCCCTCAGGTGGTGTGAAGCAGCCGCCGGCGTTCTGAACGGGTTCGAGGATCACCGCCGAGACGGTCTCCGGCCCTTCGAACTCGATGCGTTCAGCGATCGCATCGGCCGCCCAGAGCGGATCGCGATCGGGGGGCCAGTGGTAGCTGTTGGTGTTCGGCACGTGGCAGCCGCCGGGAACCAGTGGCTCGAACTGTTCGCGCACCGCCGTCACGCCCGTAGCGGCCAGCGCGCCCATCGTGGCGCCGTGGTAGGCGACCTCGCGGGCGATCAGCTTGTAGCGCCGCGGGTGGCCCGTGAGCTGGTGGTAGGAGCGCGCAAGCTTCAGCGCGGACTCGACGGCCTCCGAGCCGCCGGAGGTGAAGAACACACGGTTGAGGTCGCCGGGCGCGAGCTCGGCGATCCGGCCCGCGAGCGCCGCGGCGGCGGGATGCGCGTAGCTCCAGTTCGTGTAGAAGCCGAGTTCCTTGACCTGCTCGGCCATGGCTTCGCCGATCTCCGTGCGGCCGTGCCCGGCGTTCACGCAGAACAGTGCTGAGAGGCCGTCGAAGTAGCGCCGGCCATGCTGATCGAAGACGTAGCAGCCCTCGCCTTTGACGATCATCGGGATCTCGTGATCGTCGTACGCGCTCATGCGCGTGAAGTGCATCCAGAGATGGCGTCGCGCGACCTCTTCGAGGGCTGCGTAGTCGGTGATCGTTGTCGTGGTGGTTGTCACGGGCTCTCCCGCCGCTGGACGATATGGACAACGTATTCCCGCCGCGGCGATTATGCAAGCTCGGTATGGGGTCGATCGCTTGCTCCGCTTCGTACAAGTCGTCCGGGGACTTTGGTGCAATTGCTACTTGCAATTTGTGTGGGAACAGGTTTAGGTTCGGCCTGCGGTAGGACGCGTCGCTGGGAGGCGCTCCGGTCCACGTAATGGTCCTTGAGGAGGGAACTGCGAATGGCGAGTCAAGAAACGGCACCGCTCGGTCTCAAGAAGGACGCGGTCAACTTCATCTCGAGCGTCGTCATCGGCGTCGCGTCGACGGCGCCTGGGTACAGCCTCGCGGCAACGCTCGGCTTCATCGTGGCTGCCGTCGGGCTGCAATCGCCCGCGATCCTCTGGCTCGCATTCGTGCCGATGCTGCTCGTCGCCACCGCGTACCTCTTCATGAACAAGGCCGACCCCGACTGCGGAACTTCATTCGCCTGGGTCGGGAAGGCGATGGGGCCCTGGACGGGCTGGCTCACTGGCTGGGCGATCATCGTCGCTGACATCGTCGTGATGGCGAACCTCGCGCAGATCGCGGGCCTGTACTCGGTCCTTTTGTACAACGACATCGTCCCGACCGACATCGAAACCACCACGACGCTCGTCACGTCGATCGGGGTCGTGTGGATCGCTGTGATGGCGTTCATCTGCTGGAAGGGCACGGAACTGTCCGCAACCACGCAGCGGTATCTGCTGAGCGCGGAGGTCTTGACGCTTTCTGCCTTCGCCGTCGTCGCGCTGTACAAGGTCTACGCCGGCGACGCGCTCGATACCTCGATCAAGCCCGAGCTGTCCTGGTTCTCGCCTTTTGCGATTGACAGCACTGACGGCCTGGTGGCGGGCGTGCTGCTGGCGATTTTCATCTACTGGGGGTGGGACAGCGCGGTCACGGTCAACGAGGAAACGACCGACGACCGGACCAGCAACGCGCCTGGCAAATCGGCGATCTGGTCGACGATCATCCTCGTTCTCATCTACGTGATCGTCGGTACGGCCGCTGTCGCGTTCGCCGGTACAGAGCAGCTGGCTGACGCCGAAGAAGTCTTCGACCTACTTGGCACGCAGGTGTTCGGGACGCCGTGGAACATCATCCTCGTGATCGCCGTCCTGACCTCGGCCGCCGCGTCGACGCAGACGACAATCCTGCCAACCGCCCGCACCTCGCTCTCAATGGCTCGCGTCAAAGCGGCACCCTCGATGTTCGGCACGATTCATCCGCGCAACCTCACCCCGAGCACGTCGACGATCTGGATGGGAGTGCTGTCGATCCTGTGGTACGTCGGACTGACGATTGTCAGCGAGAACATCCTGTTCGATTCGCTGGCAGCTCTCGGCCTGATGATCGCCTTCTACTACGGGCTGAGCGGCTTTGCCTGCTGCATCTACTACCGCCGCGCGATCATGAATACGTCGACCGGAGCGACTGCCGCGGGGATCGCGTTGGCTGTGGGAGTTGTTGTGCTGGTCGTCGCGACTCTTCTTGAGTCCTGGTTCCTCGCATATTTCGCTTTCGCGTTCTTCGTTATTGCGCTCGTGCTCGGTCTTCTCAATGCGCGTTCGATCAAGGCCTTCCTGCTCATCGGCGTGGCGCCGGCTGCCGGTGCGGTCACACTCACATATGTCTTCTTCAAGTCCTGCAGCGACTTGTCAGACCCTGTCAACTCTGAGTCCGGGGACTCGTGGCTCGGCGTCGGGCCGCCACTGGTCATCGGCGCCAGTTTCCTACTGCTGGGCGTCATCCTGATGCTGATCTGGGCCTCGGGCCACCCGACGTTCTTCAGGTCGAAGCCCACGACGTTCGACGGCGATCTCAGCGGCACGGCGGCGTCGCCGCCGACGGTCGTCTGACGCGGCTTCTTGATACGTCTCGGGCACAGAAACGCTATATACGCGTGCGGTGCCGTTCTTCGCGCTTCTCATCGCCGCAGCGAACAAGGGCATCGAGTACCTGGGCATTGTCGCGCTTGTTGCGTTCGATGCCGTGATCCCTCTGGCGCCCGGGGAGGTCGCGGTGATCGCGGGCGGCGTCGACGCGGCCGCCAACGACGGTTCGATTTTCTTGGTGCTCGCCGCCGCTGTCGCCGGTGCGTTCGCGGGCGACAACATCAACTACCACCTCGGCAAGTACTTCGGTGAGCCGCTGGCGCGGCGCTTTGCCCGTGGCGCCGACGCGCAGCGCACGCTGGCTTTCGCCAAGCAGCAGAGCGTCGAGCGCCCGTGGATCGTCGCCGCCTCACGGTTCGTTCCAGGCGGCAGGACGGTGGCGACGCTGGCCGCCGGCATCGTGGGAATGCCTTGGCGGCGCTTCATCGCCTATGAACTGCCCGGCGCGTTCGCGTGGGCGCTGATGCTCTCCGGCTTGGGCTTCGTCGCGGGCTCCGCGTTCGAGGACAGTTTCTGGAAGCCGCTCGCGGTTTCTCTTGGGCTGGCGTTTGTGATCTCGCTGGTCGCCGAGGGATACCGCCGTCGCCTCGTCGCCCGGCACCAGCAGCAGCAATAGGATCGACCGGATGATCGAGGCCGAGGTGCAGATCCAGACGCCGGACGGCGCGATGAACGCGTTCACCGTGCACCCCGAGGGAGAGGGCCCGTTTCCGGCCGTGATCCAGTACTTCGATGCGCTCGGGCTGCGCGAGGAGATCCGCGCCATGGCGCGTCGCTACAGCGAAGACGGCTTCTTCGTCATCGCGCCCGATCTCTACCACCGGTTCGGGAACGGGATCCACTTCGAGGCCGATGCTGACGGACAGCTCTCAGCCGAGCAGCGCACTGAGATGTTCGGATACGTCGACAGGTTGACCGACGCCATGGTGATGGCCGACACGGCCGCCGTGCTGGAGTTCCTCGAAGACGCGCCGCTCGCGTTAGATGCACCCAAGGGCGCCGTCGGCTACTGCCTCGGGGGCCGCGCCGTGATCCGGGCGATGGCTGAGTTCAGCGACGAGATCCGGTCCGGCGCCGCGCTGCATCCGAGCCAGACGGTCTCCGACGGCGCGGATTCACCACACCTCGGCATCGCGCGCTTCAACGGCGACGCGGAGATCTACATCGGCTTTGGCGGACAGGATCACCTGACGCCGCCGCCGGTCATCGCGGCGGTGACCGCTCAGCTGGAGCAGGCCGGGGTGCAGCACGTCGTCGACGTCACCGAAGACGCGCAGCACGGTTTCACGATGGCGAGCCGTGCTGCCTACAACGCCGAGGCGGACCGCCTGCACTGGGCGCGTACGCTCGATCTCTTCGAGCGCAGACTCGGCTGAGCAGCCGGTCACCGGTCAAACGGCAGGCCGGCGTAGTTCTCGGCGAGCGCGGTTGCTGCCGCGGCCGACGTCCACGCGTACCGCAGCCGTGACTGCTGGAGCCCCTGGTCGAAGGGATCGTCGGACATGTTGTGCAGCAGGTGCGTCATGTAGGTCGAGAAGTCCTGCGCGCGCCAGACGCGCTCAAGGCAGCGATCGGTGTAGCCGGCGAGCAGTTCGTCTGAGCCATCCGCGTAGTGGCTGACCAGCCCGCGCCGCAGCTGATGCACGTCGTGGACCGCGAGGTTGAGGCCCTTCGCCCCGGTCGGCGGGACGATGTGGGCGGCGTCTCCCGCGAGAAACAGCTTTCCGTACTGCATCGGGCTCACGACGAACGAGCGCAGCGGCGCGATGCTCTTGTCGAAGACCTCGCCCTCGGCCAGCTCCCAGCCGGGATATTGGAGCCGCGTGTGTAGCTCGTCCCAGACGCGACGATCGGGCCAGTCTTCGAGCTTCTCTGTGAGCGGCACCTGGATGTACAAGCGCGAGACGGTGTCGGACCGCATCGAGTGCAGCGCGAACCCGCGGGCGTGGTTGGCGTAGATCAGCTCGTCGCACGAGGGCTTCACGTGCGCGAGGATGCCGAGCCAGCCGAAGTCGTACTCGTGCTCGATCGTGGTCAGCGCGCCATCCGGTACGGCGCCGCGGCAGACACCGTGGAAGCCGTCGGCGCCGACGATGTAGTCGCAGTGCAGCTCGTGCCGCGCACCGTCGTGAACGAAACTGATGCGCGGATCGGACTCGAGCCCTGTCGGCGTAACGTCGGCTGCCTCCCAATAGATCGGCCCGTCGTAGGACTCGCGCGCGGCGATCAGGTCGGCCACGACCTCCTGCTGACCGTAGATCGTCACCTCGCGGCCGGTCAGCTCGGTGATCGGGACGCGATGGCGCTCGCGTGCCTCGTCTGGCCCGTAGCGAAGCTCGATGCCCTGGTGCACGAGGCGCTCACGGTGCAGGCGGTCGGCGAGCCCGGCTTCGGTGAGCAGCTCGACCGTGCTCTGCTCGAGCAGCCCGGCGCGAACCCGCTGCAGTGCGTACTCGCGGCTGCGCGCCTCGAGGATCACCGATTCGATGCCGGCGTCGTGAAGCAGCGCCGAGAGCAGCAGCCCGGCGGGGCCGGCGCCGACGATGCCGACCTGTGTCTGCATCGCGCAATCCTACCTCTGGTGGTAGTGTGCGCATAGCGATTACTTGTGCGCACTGCGCACAATTCGCAAACACCAGGAGTCACCAATGGCCAGGATCGTTTCGCTCAAAGAGGCAGTCGCAGACCACGTGTCCGACGGTGCGTCGCTCGCGATGGAGGGCTTCACCCACCTGATCCCGTTCGCGGCCGGGCACGAGGTGATCCGGCAAGGCTTCAAGGATCTAGAGCTGATCCGGATGACTCCCGACCTGCTGTACGACCAGATGATCGGGATGGGCTGCGCGCGCAGGCTCGTCTTCTCCTATGGCGGTAATCCCGGCGTCGGTTCGCTGCACCGATTCCGCGACGCGATCGAGCACGGCTGGCCACAGCCGCTCGAGATCGAGGAGCATTCGCACGCCGGGATGGCCAATCGCTACCTGGCGGGCGCCTCCGGGATGCCGATGGCAGTCATGCGTGGATACGCGGGCACCGACCTCGTCGCCCACACGAATGTGAAGACGGTCGAGTGTCCTTTCAGTGGCGAGACGCTCGCCGCGGTGCCGGCGCTGACCCCCGACGTCGCGATCGTCCACGCGCAGGAGGCCGACCGCCAGGGCAACGTCCAGCTGTGGGGGATCCCAGGCGTGCAGAAGGAGGCGATCCTCGCGTCGAAGAGCTCGATCGTGACCGTCGAGCGGATCGTCGAGACACTGGAGCCGCGCGCGGGCGCCGTCGTGATCCCGGGCTGGGTCATCGATGCGGTCGCCGAGGTGCCGGCGGGCTCACAGCCGTCATACGCGCTTGGAATCACCACGCGCGACAACGACTTCTATCGCGAGTGGGACAGGCTCAGTCGCGATCGCGAGGAGTTCACGCAGTGGATGCAGGACAACGTCCTCGAGGGGGTGACGGCATAAATGAATTTCACCTCGGATGAGCTGATGACGATCGTCGCGGCGCGGCGACTGCGGACCGCCAAGGTGGTCTTCATCGGTGTCGGCAAGCCTTCGACCGCGGCGATCCTCAGCCGTGCGGTCCACAACCCCGACCTCTGTCTCGTCTACGAGTCAGGCACGATCGGCGCCAAGCCATACCGGATTCCCTTGTCGATCGGCGACGGCGAGCTGGCCGAGACCGCCGACCTGGTCGTAAGCGTCACCGAGATGTTCAACTATTGGATCCAGCCTGGACGCGTCGACGTCGCGTTCCTGGGCGCCGCCCAGATCGACCGCTTTGCGAACCTGAACTCAACGGTGATCGGCGACTACGACAGTCCCAAGACGCGGCTGCCCGGTGCCGGCGGAGCTCCTGAGATCGCAGGCGGTTGCGGCGAGGTCGTGGTGATCGCGCCGCACAACAC
>DATMIZ010000086.1:0-4205 GCA_035554055.1 Baekduia sp.
GTGGCGCCCTCTCCCCCCTCGGCGGCGAACTCCATGTCGAGGTCGATCTCCTTGGGTGTGGGCGAGTCCGCGCGCCGCGCGTCCAGGACGATCCGGATCCCCGCCGCGGGGTCGATCTTCACGATCAGTTGGCTGGCGGCGGGCCGGCGGTGGCCCTCGGGCAGGAAGCCCAATCGCGGAGGGTGTCGGAACACCAGCCGCAGTTCGGTCTGGGTCACCGGGAGGCGCTTGCCGGTGCGGATGAAGAACGGCACCCCCGCCCAGCGCCAGTTGTCGATCTCCAAGCGGAGAGCGCTATAGGTCTCCGTCGTCGAGTCTGCGGCCACTCCTTCGATGTTGCGGTAGCCGTCGTATTGGCCACGCACATACGCAGCGGGGTCGGCGTCGGGCATCGCGCGGAACACCGCGAACCTCGCATCCTTGATCGTTGTCGGGTCGGGGCCAGCCGGAGCCTCGATCGCGGCGGCCGCGAGGATCTGCATGAGGTGGTTGACGACGACGTCTCGAAGCGCTCCAACCGGATCGTAGAAATGACCGCGATCCTGAACACCGACGCGCTCGGCCATCGTGATCTGCACGCACCCGACGTGATGACGATTCCAAACCGGCTCGAGCATGACGTTCGCAAAGCGCAGGTAGAGGATCTCGTCCAGACCCATCTTGCCCAGGAAGTGATCGATCCGATACAGCTGCGACTCGTCGATGAACCGATGGAGCTGCGCGGCCAGTGCGCGCGCGGACTCGAGGTCGTGGCCAAACGGCTTCTCGACCACGACGCGTGCCTGAACTGTCAGCAGCCCCGCGTCGGCGAGGCCTTCGATCACCAGCGCGAAGAGGCTCGGCGGAATCTCGAGGTAGAAAACCGGACTGCGCACCGCCCCGAGCTGCGCTTTGACCCGGCCGAAGATCGCGCCGTCGGAGAAGTCGCCGCTCACGTACGAGAAGCGCGCGGCCAACCGCTTGAAAACCCGGCGATCGATGACCTCGCCGGCGGCCTGGATCGCCCGGCGTGCGTGGTCGCGGAGACGCTCAACGCTCCAGTCCTCGAGTCCCACGCCGACGATCGGACAGCCGAGCAGCCCGCGGCGCTCTAGCCGGTACAGCGACCGGAACGTCATCTTCCGTGCCAAGTCTCCGGTGATACCGAAGATGACCAGCGTGTCGGCTGTCGAAGCGGCCGCCGCACTCCGTTCCTTCTGCGGTTCGCGCACCGCGATCACGAACCTTGGAAGCCGGACACGACGGCTCGCAGTATCGCAACTGGCGGCGCTCCGCGAGGAGACTCGCGAAGCGACTCTCACGACGCTAACGTCCTCTGACCCGAGCAACCGACGTCGGGGCCCTCAGCGGGGCCGACATGCTGGCCGAACGGCTCCTGTGCGCCGCGAAAGTGGAGAGATGTCATGAAGATCCTGGTGATCGCGAGCGAGCCGATTTCCGCCGATCGTCTGCGCGCTGCGTTCGCCGGAACTCCCGACGACGCGGAGATCCTGGTCGTGGCGCCGGCGCTCCACCGCTCGGCTCTGCGCTTCTGGCTCTCCGACGCCGACGAGGCGATCCGGCGGGCAGAGCTGGTGCAGCGCGAGACAGTCGAAGAGCTCGACGACGCCGGAGCAGACGCTCACGGGCTCACCGGTGACAGCGATCCGTTCAAGGCCATAGCGGACGCTCTCGTCACCTTCCCGGCGGAGCGCATCGTGCTCTTCAGTCGCCCCGTGTCCGAACGGCGCTACGACGAGGGCATCGACGCCGACGCACTGCAGCAACGGTTTGGCCTGCCGGTCCAGCAAGCCGAATAGAGACCTTCGCTCATTCCGACGCGTCGAGGAAAGCGAGCAGCTCGGCCGCAAGCGCGTCCGGAGCTTCTTCGGCCATGTGGTGGCCGGACGCTATGGGCGCGCCGCGCAGGTCGTCCGCCCAGTCCTCCCAGACGTCGAGCACGTTCCCGTAGAGGTCGGGCAGGTCGTCGCTGGTGGCCCAGAGGACAAGCACGGGGCAAACCACGCGGCGCTGCGCGGGACGGTCGTCGTCGTCGTGCTGGCGGTCGATTCCGAGCCCGGCGCGGTAGTCCTCCAGCATCGCGTGCACCGTCTCCGGATCGTGGATCGCGCGCTGGTAGTCGGCATACGCCTCCGCTCCCATGTGTTCGGACGTGGCCTTGTACCAGCGTCGGGGTCGGCAGCGATCACACGCTCGGCGGGCTTCTCGAGCTGGCCGAAGAAGAACCAGTGCCACCAGCTGGCGGCGAAGCGGGCATCGCAGCGTGCGAGCGCTTCTCCGATAGGGACCGCGTCGAGCACGGCGAGGCGGTCGACCGATGCCGAGTGGTCCAGCGCGGCGCGAAGCGCCACGTACGCGCCGCGATCGTGGCCCACAACGGCGAATCGCGCATGGCCCAGCGCGCGCATCAGCCCCATACAGTCGCGCGCCATCGCGCGCTTCGAATACGGCTCGTGACTCGGCGTCGTCGTCGGCTTCGACGATTCCCCGTAGCCGCGCAGGTCGGGACAGACCACAGCATGGCAGCGCGCAAGCAGCGGCGCTACGCGGTGCCAAGTGACGTGGGTCCGTGGATGGCCGTGCAGCAGCAGCACCGGCGGCCCGGAGCCGCCGTGCCGCACGCGCAGGGTCGCCTCGCCCACGTCCACGTAGTCGAGTGCGAAGCCCTCGAACACTGCGCGAGCGTAACCGAGACACCTTCTGGCTAGCCGTCGACCAGGAGCGCCTGCAACGGGCCGAGCAGCCGTTCGGAACGGCGTGAGGTCGCCTGCAGCTGCACCAATCCGTGCGTCAACGGCTCATCGCGGTCCCTGCGCTCGCGCTGCTCGGCGGCGATCGGGCGCCAGAGTTCGTCGACGACGATGCTCGGGTCGCCATCGACCTCGTCGATGGCGCGTTCGAGATGTGCGGCCCACAGCCGCAGCCGCGTGTCGCGCGCGAGCGCCGCGTCGCACGTGACGACGTTGACCTCGCTGTCGTTGAAGAAGGAGTGGGCGTTGAGGTTCGCGGAGCCGAGCGTGAGCCAGCGGTCGTCGACGATCCCGACCTTGGCGTGCACGTACACACGGTCGCTGGTGTTGCCCGAGCGCGCTCGGATCGTCGTGGCGAGAAAGCGCCGCTGGTCGCCGTCAGCTTCAGCGAGGAGAGCGAGTTGGCCGCGGGTGTCGTCCTCTCCGGTGTTCGGCTTGCCGGGCAGCATGATGACGACGCGAAAGTCGTCCGCCGGCGGCCGGCGGAGCTTGTCGGCCAGGATGTTCACGATCTCCGGCGACCAGAGAAACTGGTTCTCCAGGTAGACCAGGTGCTGCGCGGAGCGCAGGGCGCGCACGTACGCCTCGATGATCCGGAAGTCTCCGCGCGGCGCGAAGTCGTAGAGCTTCTCGGGCAGGGTTCGCACGATCTGCAACTCCACATCGCCGACGCTCACCACGTCTGCAGGCTGCGCCTCCAGGCGCTCGCCGGTGACCGCTTGCCAGCGCGCAGCGACGTGGCGGCCGACATCGGCCACCGCCGGCCCGCGCAGCCGCGAGGCGACGTCATGCCAACCCATGCGCCCTCGCGCCGGATGATCGGGCGTGTCATAACGATCACCGTTGAGGTCCGTCAGGTCGATGCCGCCGACGAAGGCGACCTCGTCGTCGATCACGACGAGCTTCTCATGGTGGCAGTGCATCGGGCGCTCGTTCGAGTCAAGCGCGGCCTTGATGCGCGTGCCGCGCACGAGCTCATCGCGGCCCTCGCGCACGGAGGCGCGGCGCGGCGCGAACACGGGCACAGGAGCCCCGGCCCACAGCAGGACGCGAACGTCAACCGACTCGGCCGCCTCGCCGAGTAGCTCACGCAGGAGCACCGGCGGTTCGTCGCGGACGAGCGGGAACCCCGGCGTGATGCACCACCCCGCGATCAGCACGCTGCGCCGCGCGTCGCGGATCGCCTGCTCGAGCGCCGGGAAGTAAGCGGCGCCCTCGATCAGCACGTCGACCGTATTGCCCGCCCGCGGCGACGGATCTCCCGCGGCCCACACGCGTGCGTCGTCGGGCGGCGTGAGCTGCGCGGAGCGCCCGAGCTTCCCCAGCCTGCGGGCATGGTGAGCGCTCGTCAAGCGCTCGATCACCGTTCCGGCAACGCGGTCAGCGGCTCGAAGGACGTCGACGGACACGGCGCGCAGACGATACGCCGCCGGGGCGCCGCGACCTCGGGCGCGA
>DATMIZ010000087.1:0-9670 GCA_035554055.1 Baekduia sp.
GGCCGTATCCATCCCAGCATCGCGTGGGCGAAGCTGAAGGCGATCGCCGACGGCGCCGAGCTCGCAACCAAGCGACTCTGGTCCTGAGGGCCCACAGATGAACCGCGGTCCCGGCATGACCAGCGCGAACGGCACCATGCCGTTCGTGCTGGGCACGCTCGAATCGTTCACCGTGCCGGCTTGGCTGGCCACCCAGGACCGGCTACACGGTCAGGACTGGCCAAGTGGGCGCTACCACATGGAGAAAGCGAAGCGACTCGAAGCCGCGAAGCTCGACTTCATGTTCTTCCTCGACACGCTTGCCGTCCGGAGGCGATCGGACGGGTCGCTGGCCGGCGCGCTGGCGCACGCCGCCACCGCGCCGCAGCACGACCCGCTGCCGCTGATCTCGATGCTGGCGGGATCAACCGAGAGCATCGGCCTCATCGCCACCGCGTCGACGACCTTTTACAACCCCTACCAGCTCGCACGTACGTTCAGCACGATCGACAGCCTCTCCGGCGGGCGAGCCGGCTGGAACATCGTCACCTCATACGAGCAGGGTGAGGCCCTCAACTTCGGAATCGAACTTCCGGATCACGATGAGCGCTACGACCGCGCCGACGAGTATCTGGAGCTTGTCAAGCAGCTTTGGGCCGCTTGGGAGCCCGATGCCGTCGTGGCGGACCTCGAAGCCGAGACGTACATCGACCCCGACAAGGTGCGTAGCGTCGATTTCGTCGGGCGCTACTACCGCTCGCGTGGCCCGCTGAACACGATCCCCTCACCACAGGGCATGCCGTTCCTCGCGCAGGCGGGCGCATCACCGCGCGGGCGCGACTTCGCGGCCAAACACGCCGAACTCACCTTTGCCCTGCCGGGCGACTCCTTCGAGGACTCCCGAGCCGTACGCGACGACATCCGCGCCCGCGCCCAGCGATTCGGTCGCAGCCCCGAGGAGATCAGCGTCGTCTACGGATTCAATGTCATCTTCGAGTCTGACGGCTGGAATCCAGGCGGAAGACCGGAGATCACGGATGCCCAGATCGGCGCGGTTCTCGAGCAGATGTCGCAGGGATTCGATCTCGATCTGAGCGCGTTCCCACTCGATGAGCCGCTCCCGACCGATCTGCCTCCCTCCGGTGTGACGTCCATGTTCGAGCGTCTCATGGACACGGCCAGGCGCGGCGTGACGTTGCGAGAGACGCTCGCCGCCTTCACCAAGCCCGGCGACAGCACCTCCCTGCGCGGTACGCCCGAGCAGGTCGCCGAGCAGATGATCGAGTTCATGGACGAGGTCGGCGGTGACGGCATCATGATCACCAACGAGATGGCGACCAACGCCGCGTTCCTCGACAACCTCACCGAGCGCCTCGTGCCCGCTCTGCGGGCGGCGGGCGCCGTTCGCCGCGACTACCTTCGGGGCGCCACATTCCGAGAGAGCGTGCGCAGGCTGAGGGCGAAGTAGCGGGTCCACGAGCGCGGGATCAGGCGCTCGTGAGTTCCGCCGACGATGCGGAAGACGAGGGGCACTGACGGTCAGCGCCCCGATCACGATTGCCGTATCGCGGTCGGGATGGCCGGCTCCAAGATGACGAACAATGCGCGCTGGCTGGCGCTGGCCGGTATCGGGGGCGCGTGCCCAGCGCTTCGGCAACGAGCGCGCGCCGCCGGCCCCACCTCCAGGACGGACAGCCGCGGCCACAGCGAGAAATCAACGCACGGGAGGTACGTCGCCCGAAGGGGCTCTGAATGAGCCATGTCGGCCACTCCGGTACGTGGCGCCGTTGTGCCGTGGAACAGAAAGCACCGTATGCGTTGAAGGTCCGCACATATCCTGGTCTCCGTGCGTGTGGTTTACTGGCGCCAAGATCCCTGGACGGAGAGAGAGAGTGGAGGCTCGATGAAGGGTATGTTGGAGGGCTCGGGTTTTGCGCGGTTCTGGCGGTTGTTGGCGGCTATGGGCGTTGTAGTTGCCGCCGTCGTAGCCGTTGGTTGTGGGAGTAACGACAAGAGCGAAAGCTCCAGCACGACGGCCGGTTCCAGCACGTCGGCTGGTTCAAGCACGTCGTCCGGTTCCAGCACGACGTCTGACGGTTCAGCGAATAGCACGGACGACATCAAGGTTGCCGCCGACTACATCGGCGGGACGCCCGGTAAGGCTGATCCGAGCGCCGCACCGATCACGATCGGTTTTGCCAACGGAACTGGCGCGCTCGCGTCTGCGCCTCACCTCACCGACATCGCCAAGTCAGCGGTGGAGTTCATCAACAACGACCTTGGCGGCCTCAACGGCCATCCGGTCAAGCTTGAAGTGTGCGCCACTGCTTCGAATGACGAGCAGGTGCAGGCCTGTGCTCGGCAGTTGGCCAACGACGACGCCGTGCAGGCGATCTTGTACGGGGAGCTTGTCGTCGGCGGAGAGACATTCCAAAGCGTTATCCAGAAGTCCGGCAAGCCATTGTTTGGTATGAGCCCCAACAGCCCGGCGGATACCACTGCCAAGAACGCGTTCTACACCGCTGGTGGCTACTTGACGGGCGGTGCCGTTCTGACCTACCTCAAGGACTTCGTGAAGGCCAAGACGGTGTCACAGGTCTGGCCGGACAGCCCCGAGGTCAAGCCCTTCGTCGCGGCCACCAAGGCGCAGGCCAAAAGCGCCGGACTGGACGCCAGCGTGGCGCTGATCCCGGCGAATGCCAGTGACGTGGTCGGTGCGCTGGTCGCTGCCAAGGTGCAGGAGGCCGACGCCATCACGCCGGTCGTGTTTCCTCCGCAGTGCATCGCGCTGGCGAAGGGGCTGACTCAGCTGAACGCAACGGACATTCCGCTCGTAACGCTCCCGACGTGTGCCGACGCGTCCGTCGCAAAGGCGCTGGGCGATCTCCCGAAGTGGTCCTTCTACCAGAGCACGTTGAACACCACTGTCCCAGATAGCAGCGGCGAGGTCGCGTCGTATCTGTATGCGCTCGACCAGTACGCAGGAAAGGAGAAGGCGCAACAGATCAAGGACCTCTCGGCATCGCCGCTGATGTTCGGCACAACGCTCTGGCTGGCGAAAATCCTCAACCAAACCGGACCGGACTCGTTGTCCGCCGAGGCGATCGCGACGAAGGCAGGTGCCTACAGCGGTCCGTTGTTCCTGGGCCAGCCGGACATGAAGTTCGGGGTCGACCCGCTCCCAGCGGTCGGGGGAACCTCGATCAAGGTCTACACATACACAGGAGACGGGAAGTACGAGGACTCCACTGACGGTAAGTGGGTCACCCCGACGCTCCAGGACCTCGGCCTCGGTTAGGGGCAGGGGCATAGTTGTGAGTCGTGCGCTGCAGGGTCCGCGGGCGCGTATGCCCCGCGGGTCCTGCAGTTTTTTGTGCCCCCCGGACGGAAGTCTCTTGGAGGAGTTTCCAGCGTGAAACTGCTAGTCGTCTTTGTGTTGCTCGGTCTTGGACCGGGCGCACTCATAGCCGGCATCGCACTCGGCCTAATCGTGCAACACCGAGGCTCGGGAGTCATCAACCTCAGCACCGGAGCGATTGCGACGTTCGGGGCATATGCCTACTTCGGACTGAAGACCGAAGGCGGGGTCCTGTGGGTCGACCTTGGCTCACCGATGGGAACAGGGCCGGCCCTCGTAGTGACGATCGCGTTGTGCGTGCTTCTCGGAATCATCTTGGATCGTTGGATCTTTCGGCCGCTGCGGACAGCCACGCCGCTCGCGAAGCTGATCGCGTCGCTCGGATTGCTGCTGACGTTCCAGGCCGTGTTCTTGTTGAAGTACGGCAACGTCGGCAGCGAGCCGCCGGCTGTGCTTCCGAACGGTCCCGGCGATTCCGTGAGCGTGTTCGGGGTCCCGGTCCCCCTCGACCGCTTCTACCTGACCGGCATCGTGCTGGTCGCCGCGGCCGCGCTGACAGCGCTCTATCGCTTCTCGTCGTTTGGCCTGAAGACCCGTGCCGCAGCTGAGAGCGAGGCCAACGCGATGGCGTTCGGCTTGTCCCCGCAGCGGCTCTCGATGGCCAACACGGTCCTGGCGACCGTCCTGGCGGGGATGTTCGGGGTGCTTGCCGCGCCCACGACCACGCTGGACCCCTCCACGATCGTGTTCGCGGTGGTGCCCGCCCTCGGTGCGGCCCTCCTGGCCGCCTTCACGTCGTTCGGCATCGCGGCAGGCGTCGGGCTCCTGATGGGGATCATCCAATCGTCGCTGATCTACTTGCAAACCCTGAGCTGGTTTCCCACGGTCGGCGGGTCGCAGTTGCCGGGCGTCGCACCGCTCATCTTCTTCATCGTGATCATCATTGCCCTGTTCTTGCGTGGTGCGAGCCTGCCGACCAGAGGCACTGTGCTCGAGCAGCGGTTGCCGATGGCGCCCGAGGCGCGACGCATCGTGAGGCCGGCGCTGATCCTGTTCGCGATCGGTCTCGTCGCGCTGTTCGTGTTGCCGGCGGCATACAGAGCCGCGCTCTCCAACAGCCTCGTCGGCGTGATTCTCTGCCTGGCGCTCGTTGTCATCGTCGGCTTCGTCGGACAGGCGTCGCTGGTTCACGTCGCGCTCGCTGGGATCGCCGCGTTCGCGGTCGCAAAGCTCACGGAGAAGACAGGCATCCCGTTCCCGCTGGCCCCGCTGCTTGCGGTCTGGATCGCGATGTTGTTCGGGCTCGCGGCCGCTGTCCCCGCACTACGGGTACGAGGGGTCAGCCTCGCGATCCTGACGCTGGCGGCGGCGGTCGCAATCGAGCAATTCGTCTTCAACAACTCCACGTTCGGCCAAGAGGCCGGCGGGTCGACCGTGGCGGCGCCCCACATATTTGGTCTGAGTCTCGGACCTGACGCCGATTTCCCTGGGTGGGACGGAAAGATTCCGAGCCCGGTCACCGGCCTTTACGTCCTGGCCATCACGACGCTCATCGCGGTGGCCGTGGCCAGTCTGCGGCGCACCACGTTCGGGCGTCAGATGTTGTCGGTACGTTCGAATGAGCAGTCAGCCGCTGCCGCGGGCATCAGCGTCCGCAACGTCAAGATCACCGCCTTCGTGATCTCGTCGGCGATTGCCGGAGTTGGTGGCGTGCTGTTGGCGTACGACCTCGGCTCGGTCAGCGCCCAGCGATTCGGCATTCTGTCCGCGCTCGGGCTGATTGCGTTTGCGTACATGGGTGGCATCACGACAGTCTCTGGAGCGTTGCTGGGAGGCCTGCTCGTCCCGGGTGGCCTCTCGACCGTCGCGACCGAGAAATGGACCGGGCTGAGCGACCAGTATCTGTACCTGCTCGGCGGTGTCACCTTGGTCTACACCATCATCGTCTACCCCCAGGGCTTGGCACTCGCCACGGAAAACTGGTGGCGAGCAACCCGGGCCCGCATCGGCAGACGCAACAACGGACCGACGTCGAAGGTCCCAGAGCTTCACGGGACAGGGGCCGAGTCATGACCGCCGCCCTACAGGTCCGCAAGCTCTCGGTTTCCTACGGCGGTGTGCATGCGGTCGTGGATGTCGACCTGGAGGTCAAGCCGGGCCAGCTCGTCGGGTTGATCGGACCGAACGGTGCCGGCAAGACGACCTTCATCGATGCGATCAGTGGCTTTGTGCGTTGTCGCGGCGAAGTGCTGCTTGACGGCCAGGACATCACGGCGCTGCCTTCTCACGCACGTGCCAGATTGGGGCTCGCGCGCACATGGCAGTCGGTTCAGTTGTTCGACGATCTGACGGTGGAGCAGAATCTGGTCGTCGCGTCCCATCACCCCACGTTCTGGGATGGGGTTCGCGAGACACTCGGGCGTGCCCATCCGCCAGGGGATGTGGTGACTGGCGCCCTGGCTCTGCTGGGGCTCGAGGGCCTTGCGACGCGCATGCCTGACGCGCTGTCGCAGGGCCAGCGCAAGCTGGTGGGGGTAGCCCGTGCGCTGGCACAAGCGCCGCACGTCGTGTGTCTGGACGAGCCCGCGGCGGGACTGGATACCGACGAGTCATTGCGGCTCGGCGGCCACCTGCGCGAGGTCGTTGACTCCGGCACGCCGATGCTGTTGGTCGACCACGATATGGGTCTGATGCTTTCGATCTGCGACGAGGTCGTCGTGTTGAACTTCGGCGAAGTCATCGCGCGCGGCGCACCGAGGGACGTCTGGAAGGACCCGACCGTGGTCGAGGCCTACCTGGGAGCATCGGCGGCTGACGCAACCGTCCATTCTGGAGAGCTGACGACTCCCACCCAAACGAACCCTCGGCGGTCATCGTGAGCGATCCGGTCCTGACGATCAGTGGCCTGACCGCCGGCTATGACGGCGCCGCTGTGCTGCGAGACATCAACCTCACCGTCGCACCAGGGGAGGTAGTGGCGCTCCTCGGCGCCAACGGGGCCGGCAAGACCACGACGCTCAACGCGATCGCCGGACACATCCAGCCCCTCGACGGTCGCATCGCGTTCGACCACCAGGACATGGCTGGAGTGTCACCGGTGACGCGCGCGCGCAAAGGGCTTGCCCACGTGCCCGAAGGGCGGGGATTGTTCTTTGGTCTGACCGTCGCCGAACATCTGAGGCTCACGCACCGCGGCGAAACGCTCGATGAGAACGCGGTCTATGACCTTTTTCCCAATCTCCGCGAGCTACGGGACCGCCGAGCCGGCCTGCTCTCCGGTGGCGAGCAGCAGATGCTCGCGGTGGGCCGCGCGCTCGCACGCAAGCCAAAGCTCCTGTTGCTCGATGAGCTCTCTTTCGGCCTCGCTCCGGTGATCGTCGAGCGGCTCCTGCCGATCATCGGCAACTATGCAAAGGAATCCGGCGCGGGCGTATTGCTGGTCGAACAGCACGTTCACCTCGCACTGGAAATCGCCGATCGCGGCTACGTGCTCTCGCACGGACAACTCGCGATCGAGGGATCGGCCGCACAACTCAGCGCAGACAAGGAACTCATGATCTCCAGCTACCTGGGCGAAACCCAGACCGCCGACACCGCCGACCAGATATGAGCACCTCCGCAGGCGCAAGTGCGCCAGACATGCAGCCGGACTGGGCCTTCTATCAGCCGGCAGAACACGTGGACGTCCGTGGCGTCGACGTCGCCTACCGGCGCAAGGGGTCAGGCGATCCCGTGCTCTATCTCCATGGCATCGGAATGACCCGGCGCTGGCTCCCTCTGTACGAGGAACTATCGCGCGGCTGTGACCTGATAGTGCCGGAGCATCCCGGTTTCGGTGAGACCTCGCCCTCCGAGTGGATCTACTCGTTCGAGGACCTCGTTCTGCACTACGCGGAGCTGTGCGACGCCCTTGACCTTGAGACTTTTCATCTTGTCGGTCACTCATTTGGTGGCTGGATCGCCGCAGAGTTCGGTGCCTTCTATCCCGAGCGGTTGCGCAGTCTGACGTTGATCACCCCAATGGGTCTACGCGTCGAAGGTCAAGCGCCGATCGACATCTTCCGGTTGCCGGCCGACAAGCTCGCCGCTGCGGTGTTCAACGATCGCGCCGACGAGTTCGCGGACTACGCCGACGACGGCAAGGATGCCGTTTTTCAGCGGTACGCCGAGCTGACAGCGGCCGCCCGGGTCGGCTGGAACCCGCGGTACGACTTCAAGCTTGATCGCAGGCTCGGGCGCATCACATGTCCCGCTGTGGTGATCGCTGCCGACGACGACCGGGTGGTACCGCCGGCGCAGGCCGAGCGTTACGCGGAGCTGTTGCCCAACGGCCGGCTCGTCAACGTTTCCCGTTCCGGGAACCACCCGAGCGGCCATGGCCTCGTAGCCCAGGAGTCCGGAAAGATCGCCCACGAGATTCTCGAAACGATTCGGTTGTAATGAAAGAGCTTGAGTTCATCTACTCGGTCGACATGACGTATCCGTGGTTTCCGCCGGCGGATGACCGTGAGTCGATCGGGATCGACATGTCCAACGGGATGTACAACCCGGATCTGGGCAAGCGGACGTTGGATCGCGTGGTCGGCAACACGGTGTTTGCTGAACAACTGGGTTATGACGGGGTGTTGATCTTCGAGCAGCACAATCACCCGCTCGCATTGTTCGGTAACGCCATTCAGGGCGCGACGTGGCTCGCCGCCAAGACCGACAAGATCATGGTTGCCGGTGTCGGTCCGATCATCAACGCCTACAAGACGCCGGTGCGCCTCGCCGAGGAGATTGCGCTGCTGGACAATTTCTCCAACGGGCGTCTGATCGTCGGTCTGCCGATGGGTATCGGCGCGCAATACCACTCGCTTGGCGTGATGAACCCCGCTCACGCACGAGCCATTCAGCGCGAAGCGGTCGAGCTTTTGTACAGGATCTGGACCGAGGACGGGCCGTTTGCCTGGGAGGGGGAGTACTTCCATATTCCCTACGTCAACGTGTGGCCGAAGACGTTGCGCAAGCCTCACCCGGAGGTCTTCATCCCTGCCGCCGGGTCGCGGGAGTCGCTCGACATGGCGGCGAAGTTCCGTTTCACCTACCAGGCGATTGCCGTGCCCATGCCCGTGTTGCTCCGCAACATCGACACCTTCCGCGAGCTGTGTGAGGGGTACGGATACACGCCGGAGCCCAGGCAGATCACCGCCGTGCTGTCGGTCCACACGGCCGAGACCGACGACTTGGCGCGCGCCGAGATCGAGAAGCACACGCTCTGGGAGAAGCAGACGTTCTTCCGCTTTCCTTTCGAGGAGTCGTTCCCGCCCGGACACGTCAGCATGGGCTCCCTTCGCGGGATGATGGCGGGCGGATACCGCAGCTCTCCACCCTGGAAGCTGACCTGGGATGAGCTGATCGCCGGGGACAGCCTGGTCGCCGGATCACCCGAGACCGTGCGCCAGAGGCTGACCGAGATCACCGACAAGATGGGCTCCGGCCGCGTGATCATCGCGGATTCCTTCACCCAGCCCGACTGGCTGCAGCGGAAGTCGATGGCCTTGTTCGCCGAAGAGGTCATGCCGCATTTCCGCACCGACGGAAAGGCGGTCTGGCAGCGCGAGGAGTCACTCCTGGCGGAAACCTCCGCGGAGTCCGCGGCGCGCAGTCCACAACCGGCAGGACGCCCCGTCGTCGACATGCCCGAGGGCAGGGTTGACCTGTATACGCAGCCGGGAGAACACCTGTAGGCGTCGCGGGCCGGCGGTCGATCAACGCCGCCTGGCGCAACCGACACGCCTGTCGGGGTCGTCGCCGGCCGGGTATCGCGAGTTGCCCTCTCGATTGTTGCTGGGCACAAGTGGAACGGCGCGATGCTGGGCGGCCGCACATTGTGTGAGCTAGCTGGCGCGCGGAGAATCTGCGTCTGCGGTCGACGCGCGTGTCGTCAGTCGCGGCCGCGCGTCCAGTGCCACGTCACGAGGAGAGCCAAGAAATGAAACGCAGCACAGATCGTATTCTCACCAGCCACGTCGGCAGCCTGCCCCGGCCCGCCGAGCTGCTCGAGCTGTACCGGTCGGGTGCGTCAGACGAGGAGCTCGCCAGGAGTCTTCGTGCGGCGACCGCCGACGTCGTCCAGCGGCAGATCGATGCCGGCATCGACATCGTCAACGATGGCGAGTTCGGAAAGCCGATGGACGACGATGTCGAGTTCGGCGCTTGGGGCAGTTACGTCTTCGGCCGGCTTGGCGGCTACGAGATGCAACCGGTCAACGAGATGGAGCTGCTGCTGGAGACGGCCGAGGGACTCGCCTTCCCCGAGTACTACAAGACCGGTGCGGGCGCGTCGAGCAG